>CAMWSN010000080.1 GCA_947176925.1 uncultured Porphyromonadaceae bacterium | reverse complement strand
GTTTACTCCCAGTCGTCGCCGCGAAATCAACGATGCCCGACAGTTGGTGATGTATATGACCAAGAAACTCACCCAGCTACCACTCTCGGCTATTGGCGCTCGATTGAGCCGCACGCATGCGACCGTTTTACATGCCGTTAGAAATATTGAAAACCGACTGGCCACAGAGCCGCAATTGCGAGTTGATCTCACGGCTATTGAATCCGCCCTGAAAGTTTGATTATGAGAACAAAAGTTTTATTTCTGAGTTTAATTACGGGACTCAGCTGCATGGCTGCAGACCCGATTGATAAGACGCTTGATGTCAGCAGCCGTGAAGACGGGCGGCTGACATCGTCAATTTCACACGTACGTTCCCTGATGCGTGCCAACGGCCCCAAATTGCGCTTCAATCCGGCGATGGAGTCCGATAGTTTCCCGGCATGGCAGCATAAGATGAGTGAGGCGATGACGCGCCTGATGAAGCATCCTGACTATCAGCCTGCCGAGCCTAAAATGGTGAAGGAAGTGATTCGTCCCGGCTATAAACTCCAGCGATGGGAAACTTATCCTCTTCCGGAGGCCATGGTTGCTGTCAACGTCTTGATTCCTGACGGCATTTCCGAGCAAAATCCCGCCAAGGGGGCCGTAATCTGTATTCCCGGATTCGGTCAGACCAAGGAACTTCTCAGTGGAGAGATAGCCGGAAATTATGATCTTTCTCAGCCGCTTCCTGAGGGCGAGCCTGCAAAAGCGGCCATGGCCCGTCATTTTGCTGACAAAGGTCTTATTGCTGTGGCTGTTGACAATGTTTCGGCCGGAGAATTGAGCGATAACGGGCGTTTTGACTATCTCAATACCTCACGTTATCTTCTTGAATTGGGGTGGAGCTATCTTGGACTTTGTTCATGGCAGAACCAGGTTGTCCTCGATTGGTTAAAAACTCGCAAGGACCTTGACCCGACCAAGATTATTGTCAGCGGATTCTCACTCGGTACCGAGCCTCTGATGGCTTTAGGATTGATGAATCCGGACATTTTTGCGTTTGTTTATAATGATTTTCTTTGCACTACGCGTGACCGAGTCCTGGCCATGACTGCTCCTGATGCCAACGGTAATCGTTATTTCCCTAATAATATTGAGCATCTGATTCCCGAATTTCTGACTGAGTTTGATTTCCCTGATATTGTCGCTGCTTTGGCTCCGCGCCCCGTTATTTGCACTGAAGGAGGTCTTGACCGCGACTTTAATTTGATTCGCATGGCATACGAATTGGCCGGCGCGCCGGAAAATTTTGAGGCTCATCACTATGCGAAATTTGTTGAAGATAGCGTTCGTGTTCCAGTCACTGACATCCCTGCCGGAATTGATAGAGATACGTTTTTCAAACTTTGTAATGTTGATCCGCCACATCATTATTTCAAGACAGAACACATTATGCCGTGGGTTGATAAACTCTTCAAAGAATGAAACCGCAAGAGATTGCAATAGAAAAATTTGACTATCCTCTGCCGGATTCGCGCATAGCGTCTCATCCGCTTGAGGCGCGTGACCGCTGTAAATTGCTTGTTTGCCGTCCGGACGGCGCGATAGAAGATCGCGTGTTTTGCGAGTTACCTCAGCTTCTTCCTGAAAGCGCGATGCTGGTTTACAACAATACCCGCGTAATTAATGCCCGTTTGCGTTTTGCAAAGGAGAGTGGGGCGATGATTGAAATTTTTTGTCTTGAGCCGATCCGACCGGTTGATTATGCGGTTAATTTTGCCTCTCAGGGAGCCGAAGGAGTGTCATGGCTTTGTTTTGTAGGCAACAGTAAGCGCTGGAAATCCGGTGCTCTCAAAGGAGTAGTGACTCTTCCGTCGGGAGAGGAGATTATTCTTTCAGCAGAGCGCGTTGAAAAGCAGGGAAATGCTTCGGTTGTTGCATTTTCATGGACCGGCACTTCTACATTTGCTGAGGTTATTGCCGCTGCAGGTGAATTGCCTATTCCTCCTTATCTGAACAGGCCGACTGAACAGGCTGACCTTAAGGATTATCAGACGGTGTTTTCCGCGATTGACGGCTCCGTAGCCGCGCCTACTGCCGGCTTGCATTTCACTCCTGAACTTCTTGAAGAGCTTGATAAAGCGGGAGTGCAACGTCGGTCTTTGACTCTCCATGTCGGTGCCGGAACGTTTCAACCGGTAAAATCGGACCTTATCGGAGATCACCCGATGCACTCGGAGTTTATTTCCGTTTCGCGTGAGTTGATTGAAGAATTATCCCGTACTAAGCGATCGGTTTATGCTGTCGGTACAACCTCTGTGCGCACCCTTGAGAGCCTATACCATCTTGGCTGCAGAGCTGCTGTGGGTTTACCTACTGATGAACTCCCGCAATGGTATCCTTATAGTGAGGAGCATCCGCAACTGACAGTTCGTGAGGCTATGGAAGCGCTATTGAAGGCGTTTCAGGGTCCTCAGTATGTAGCGTCTACGCGCGTAATCATAGCCCCCGGATACGAGTATAGGGTTGTAGATGGGATAATCACGAATTTTCACCAACCGCGTTCAACTCTTCTCCTTCTGGTCAGCGCATTTCTTGGCGGTGAACGATGGCGCGATGTTTACGCCCACGCCCTTTCGGACCCCGATTACCGTTTCCTAAGCTACGGCGACGCCTGCCTCCTAACCCGTTAAATCAGGGGCGCCAGAAGGAGGGGCTGAGGAGGATGAGGATGGTAAAGATTTCAAGGCGGCCGGTGAGCATAAGGATGGAGAGGACGTAGTGGGCGGCTGCATTCAGGTGAAGGTAATCACAGCCTACAATTGAATCCGCCGTAGATAGAGAGTTATTGCCGATGGCTCCGAAGGCGGAGATGAATGCTTCCTGTAGAGGTACACCAAAGAATGTCAATGCCAAAGCTCCGGCAATGATTATCAGGACGTAAAGACACAAGAAGGCGACAACATTGTTGATTCGGTCCATGGGAATAGTTCGTCCGCTAACTCTGACAGCCATGACTGAATTAGGACGAAGGGTGCGCTTAATTTCGTTTTTGAGATACTTGAGCAGATACACCACTCGGTCAATTTTGGCACCGCCTGAGGTGGAACCTGCGCAGCCTCCGACGAATATCAAAAGGAGGCCTATAAAAAGCACTGCCGGGCCCCATAGTTTAAATTCCGAGAGCATAAATCCTGTTGACGTTACAAGGCTGACTACCTGGAATAGCGGGTCAATCGTGACCGATTGCCAGCCGGAGTATGCTCCATTGAGGAGGATACCGATGATAAATAGCGCTGTTGCAGTCAGAATCAGGCGATAGTAGGTGATGAATGTTTCGTTACCGATAACGGTGTGATGTTGGCCCGTGGATGCCCGATATACAAGGGCAAAATTGACACCGCCGAGGAACATGAAAACCGTCATGACGACTTTGACGTAAACGGAGTTGAAAATGTTGATTCCGGCGGATGATGTGGAAAATCCACCTGTAGACATTGTCGACATTGCATGACAGGCCGCCTCAAAAGCGGTCATCGGACCTGCCCAAAGTAGCATGAAAAGGCAAAGAGTCAATAAGCCATAGACAATCCATAGCCGTCGGGCCGTGGAGGAAATTCGGGGGCGAATCTTATCGCCGGCAATCTTATTCTGCTCAGCGTTATACATTTGCATCCCGCCGGCGGAATTGAGCATCGGAATGAGTGCGAGAGTGAAGATGATGATTCCCAATCCTCCAATCCACTGTGAGAGGCATCGCCAAATATGGACTGCAGAGCTCAGATTATCAGTTGATTCAACGAGTGAGGCTCCGGTAGTGGTAAATCCGCTCATAGCTTCAAAGAATGCAGCAGAGAAGCTTAGATGAGTCGAAGGGGCAAGCATGTAAGGAATCTGGCCGAAAAGAGAGAAGACAATCCATACGGATGCGGTCAGCAGGGCGCTTTCGCGTCGCCCCATGTCGCGGCTTGTCGGCCGAATATATTTATAGGCGAGGAAACCACAAAGTCCGGTGACGCCTGCGGAAACACCAAATGCGCGGGCCGCTCCCGGTTCATGGCAAATCAAAGCAACAATTGTCGGTACTAACATAAAGCCGGCTTCAAAAAGCACCAATACGCCTAAAAGGCGAAAAATGGCGGCCCAATTAAGACTGACAATGAATCGACGGGGTTTCATTAATTAAAGAGGCGTTCAAATTTATGGATAGCACCATTAAGACAGAACACGACGACGCGGTCTCCGGGTTCAATGCGCGTATTGCCGTCAACGAGTCGGCCTATGCCATTGCGAATAAGACCGGCTATGGTCATGTCATGGCTAAGCTTGAGATCGCGGACAGCTGCGCGGGTGATTTTGGCTCCCGGTTTAACTTCCAATTCTGCCACTTCTGCATCTGCCAAAGCCATTACCTTTGAATTATCGGCGTCATTATCAAGCATCAGTTGGAAGATAGCGCCTGCAGCGAGGAGTTTTTTGTTTATGATAGTTCCGATATTGAGCGCTTCAGCTTCGCCGATGTATTGAATACTTTCAACTTCGGCAATTGTCTTTTTTACGCCGAATTCTTTTGCGGTCAAGCAGCCGAGGATATTGGTTTCGGAGCTTTCGCTTAGAGCAATGAAGGCATCCATGTTTTCAATGCTTTCCTCCATCAGCAGTTCATTGTCACGCGGATCGCCGCAAACCACGTCAATATCTGAAATTCTTTCAGCTAATTTCTGACATTTCTTACGGTCGGAGTCAATGATTTTGATTTTGTACTTCTTGCCGAGTTCAGAGCTTAAACGCGATGCAATCATGTTAGCCCCCATGACCATAATGCTATGGATTTCGGCTTCGGTTTTGCCGCAGATTTGCCGGAGTTCGTCGACGTGTTCCGGACGGGTCATGAAGTATACGATGTCACCGGTGTTGATAACGGTATCACCTCCGGGGATAATAGTGTCATATCGGCGGCGTATGGCCGAGACGTGAAAGCTATGGCCGCGTCGGGAAAACTCTTTAAGATTAAGGCCGATAATTTCAGCATTTTCACGGAGTTTGACTCCGATAAGAATCAGTTCTCCGCCCCACATTTCAAACCAATGTCGAACCCATGTGTGAGTTAATGCCGTGCAGATTTCCTTAGCGGCATAATATTCCGGATAGATGACCGAATCGACGCCATGTTCACGGAAAAAGCGGCGGTTACTATCCATCATATACTCGAAATTATCCACACGTGCCACTGTCCTTTTCGCACCCATGGATTTCGCTATGATGCAAGCGGTTACATTATCGGTTTCAAAGGGTGTAACGGCAACAAAGAGATCACAGTTTGCGGCATCAGCCCTTCGGATGGTTTCAAATGAGGTAGGGTGACCTTTGATGGTCAGCAGGTTATATTTCGCGTCAAGGGGGTCAAGTTTTTCGGAGTCATTGTCAACTAAAACAATGTCTTGTTCCTCCTTGGAGAGGAGAGCGGCCAAATGTGACCCCACTTCGCCGGCGCCTACAATTACGATTCTCATTTTCCGAGTATTGAGAGGGCTTTAGCGGCAATACTATCGGCATCAAGACTGCAATGCTTGTAAAGCTGGGCAGGAGTTCCCTGGGGCACGAAAGAGTCAGTCGGCAGCCCAAGGCGATGCACTTTTGCCGCGTTAAATCCATTGTCTGTTAACCATTCACTGACTGCCGAGCCGAATCCTCCGGCGCGGATACCATCCTCAACGGTGATAATTTCAGAGCCTTGGGAGGCGGCTTTCTTCATCAGATTCTCGTCAAGAGGAGAGATGAAAACCATGTCATAATGTCCGGCTTTAATACCTTTTGTTTCAAGTATTTCACGCGCTTTTTTGACTTCCTCGCTTATGGGGCCGACAGTGAGGAACAGAAGGTCAGTTCCTTCAGCAATGACTTCGCCTTTACCGATGGGCCAAGGTTCAATAGGAGGTTGCTCGGCTTTACCTTGGGCAGTGCCTCGCGGGTAACGGATAGCCATCGGTCCGTCATGGTTTTCAGCCGTGACCATCAGGCGTTGAAGCTGATCTGCTTTTGATGGAGCGGAAATGATAATTCCGGTAATAGTACGCAGATATGCAATGTCGAGGGCTCCATGATGAGTGGCGCCATCTTCACCTACGAGTCCAGCGCGGTCAATACAGAGCGTGACCGGGAGCGAGTTGAGGGCAATGTCGTGGAAAATATGGTCGTAAGCCCGCTGAAGGAATGAGCTATATATGGCCACGTAAGGTTTTAAACCTTCTTTGGCCAATCCTCCGGCAAACGTAACGGCATGACCTTCGGAGATTCCGACATCAAAGACTCGTTCGGGCATTTTATCTTTGAGTATGTTCATTGACGTACCGGAGAGCATCGCGGCAGTAATACCTACGATTCTCGGGTCGTGTTCGGCGAGAGTAAGGAGCGTTTTGCCAAATATATCCTGCCATTTGTCAGCGTTGGATGCAGCAAGGCGTTCGCCGCTTTGAGGATCGAATTTTCCGGGTGCATGCCAGTGGGCCGGGTCTGATTCGGCGGGCTCGTATCCATGACCTTTCCGAGTGCGAAGATGGAGCAGTTTCGGGCCTTCCATATCTTTTATGTCACGAAGGATTCGGGCCACTTCTTTGACATCATTGCCGTCAAAGGGGCCGAAATAACGGATATTCAGACCTTCAAACACATTTTGCTGACGCGAAAGGAGAGCTTTCAGGCTATTATTGAATCTTGTCAGGGGACCAACTATTTTGTCACTTACCAGACCGATTTTCCGCAGAAACATGTAGGTTTTATAGCGGATACGATTATACCGCGGCGAAGTATTGAGGCGTGAGAGCGATCTTGAGAGGGCTCCGACGTTATGGTCAATACTCATCTCGTTATCGTTGAGAATGATGAGGACATCGTCACGACTTTGAGCGAGATTGTTCAGCCCTTCAAAAGCGAGACCTCCGGAAATTGATGCATCGCCGATAACGGCAATTACATGTCGTTTGGGCGAGTCCCCCTGCAGGCGAGAGGCTACGCTCATACCGTGGGCTGCAGATATGGAGTTCGAGGCATGGCCGGCAGCAAACGTGTCATACTCGCTTTCAGCAGGGGAGGGGAATCCGCAAAGTCCGCCGTAGGTACGGTTGGTGGAGAACTGCTCGCGGCGTCCGGTCAGCAATTTATGGGCATAAGCTTGATGGCCTACGTCCCACACAATGCGATCGTATGGCGTGTTATAGATATAATGGAGCGCCACGGTAATGTCCACGGCTCCCATGCTTGAGGCGAAGTGGCCCGGATTGCGGCTCAGTTCGTCGATAAGAATTTCGCGAAGGCGTGCGCAAACTTCCGGGAGCTGTTCAATCGGGAGTTGTCGAAGTTGCTCCGGACTATCGATTGGCCAGTTCAGCGTGGTCGTTTTATTTTTTTCTTTCGCGCTTGCCATAATATTTTTTGTAAAGAGGGACGAAGACCACTATTCCCGATGCCACGATGGCGAAAAGGGTAAAGAAGTCAACGCGTGCCGTAGTTAGAACCAGCGCTACTAAGGCAAGCCAAAGCAGCGCGATAAATATGAGCCGTACAATATCGCCGGTACGCAAAATTCTACGGATTGGGAAAATTATTTGAGGATACCGTTGCGCTTGAAGACGCGTTCGATGGCTTCAAGGGCGCGTTCAACCTGTTCCTGAGTGTGGGTAGCCATCAGGGAGAAGCGTATGAGGGTGTCCTGGGGAGCCACGGCGGGAGAAACCACGGGGTTCACGAAGATTCCTTCATTGAACAGTTCGGTAGTCACCTTGAATGTCTTGAAGTTATCGCGGATATAGAGGGGGATAATCGGAGTAGAGGTATTACCGATTTCACAGCCCATCTGGCGGAAACCATCAAGGGCGAAGTTGGTGAGTTTCCAGAGTTGCTCCTGGCGTTCGGGTTCCTGCTCCATGATATCGATAGCCTTGAGGGCGGCAGCGGTAGAGGCGGGAGTGATTGAGGCGGTGAAGATATATGAGCGGCTATGATGACGAAGGAAGTTGGTGATTTCCTTGTCAGTGGCAATGAATCCGCCGAGGGAAGCAAAACTCTTGGAGAAAGTTCCCATGATAAGGTCAACGTCATCAGTACAGCCGAAATGGTTTACGGTGCCGCGACCGCCGGTGCCGAACACACCGATGGAGTGGGCTTCGTCGACCATCACAGTTGCATCATATTGCTTTGCGAGGCGAACTATTTCGGGGATATTGGCCACGTCTCCTTCCATGGAGAATACACCGTCAGTAACGATTAGTTTAACCTTGTCGGGGTCACACTTGCGGAGCTGCTTTTCAAGGCTTTCCATATCGTTATGTTTGTACTTGAGGCTTTGGCTGAAGCTCAAGCGTCTACCTTCAATGATTGAGGCGTGGTCCTGCTCGTCCCAAAGAATATAATCTTCGCGACCGGTCAGGCAGCTGACAACTCCTAAGTTCACGCCAAATCCGGTGGAGTAGATCATGACGTCTTCCTTGCCGATATAGTCGGCAATGCGGCGTTCAAGTTGCTTATGGAGGTCAAGAGTACCATTAAGGAAGGGAGAGCCGGCGCAGCCGGTACCATATTTCCGGGTAGCTTCAATGGCTGCTTCCTTGATGCGGGGGTCGTTGACCAGACCGGTGTAGCAATTTGAGCCAAACATGAGGATTTTACGGCCGTTAATTTCCACTTCCGGGTCCTGCTCCGAGGAGATGGCACGGAAATAGGGGTAAATACCGGCTTCTTTTGCCTCTTGAGGTGCCCGATATTGGGCGAGTTTCTGTTGTAATAATTTCATTGTGAACTTTTCAAGGAGATTAGTCTTCAACTCCGGCCAGCTGGGGATCAATCAGAATACGGCCGCAATATTCGCATACGATGATTTTCTTGTGCATGCGGATTTCGCTCTGCTTCTGAGGGGGGATGCGGTTGAAGCAGCCGCCGCAGGCATCGCGTTCGATGGTAACGACTCCGAGGCCGTTACGGGCGTTTTTGCGGATACGCTTGAAGGCGGTCATCAGGCGTTCGTCGTCAAAGCTTTCTTCGAGTTTCTTGGCGCGGGTGCGGAGTTCTTCTTCATCAGCCTTGGTTTCGCTGACAATTTCTTCAAGCTCGGCTTGCTTTTCTTTCAGAATATGTTGAGCATCAGCGAGGGAGTCCTCAGTAGCCTTGATTTCAGCCTTTTTGGCGTCGATTATACGGGCATTTTCGTTGAGATGCTTTTCGCTGAGTTGAATTTCCAGGGTTTGAAATTCGATTTCCTTGGAGAGCATGTCGTATTCGCGGTTGTTGCGAACGCTTTCAATCTGCTTCTTGTAGACGTCGATTTTCGCTTTTGCCGTGGCTATATTGTTGTTTTCTTCGACTGATTTTTTCTTCAGCGTCTCGATTTCCTTCTTGAAGTTATCAATACGGGTTTTGAGGCCTTCGATATTGTCTTCGAGGTCTTTTACTTCAAGGGGGAGTTCGCCGCGAATAGTGCGGATGCGGTCAATCTCCGAGAGAATAGTTTGGAGCTGGTAGAGCGACGTCAGGCGCTGCTCGGTGCTCATGGGCTGCTGTTCGGTTGTCTTTTTAGCCATCTGGTAATATTCTTGAAATCTTTACTTAAATTCTATGGGGTTAGGTTCGCTTGCGCAGATTACCGGTGCAAAGTTACTAAAT
>CAMWSN010000079.1 GCA_947176925.1 uncultured Porphyromonadaceae bacterium | reverse complement strand
TATGAGAGCCTCTGCACCCAGTTTCTCAACTCAGTCGCAGAGGACTTGGGATGCAATGTCATAACTTATAGTTTCATCAATAAAACGTTACACATCAAAGAAAGGTTTGTGCCAATCAGTTAAATAAATTAAAAATTAAAAAAGCAAAATGAAAAATACGGAAAAGCGCATGCCGCTCCCGGTGGTTTCGCCGTCCGGTGGGCAGTGCGGCGAATAGCCCGGCAGGGCTTACAGCTTGTTAACCCCGGGTTGTGCGAAGCGCTACCCGGGGCCACGCAGGGCCACCACGGTCAGCGACCCGGGATGGGTCGCACCATCATCGGTGCTGGGGATAGTGCGACCCACTCCGGGGTCGTTATTTTTTGTGTGGTCGTTTGGCCGGAGGTAGCGCCGTTGGCGCAACCCCCGGTTAACAAGCTGTAAGCCCTCCGGGCTAATCACTGCTCCGTGCCCTCGGGTAGCGGATCGGAGTCGGCCTTTCTATGGGGTATTTACAAGGTTGACACAAGGGTGTTACAAAGCGGTGACATGCAAAACCATTCGCAAACTCCCCGTGTTAGGCTTTCGAACAAGGGCTCAAAGCCCTGACACCCTCGCCGAATAAGCGACCGAATCAATTATCACATCTGACATCAAAGAAAAAGTGTTTTTCATAGTAAGTAAATAGTTTCTAAGAGAGTCCGGGGGACGAGCCGCGATGGCCCGTCCCCCGCAAAACATCCGCTTGGCGATTTTAATTTGTTTGTTTCGGAAATTATTGCTAAATTTGCGGGATAGAACAAACTATTTTCTAAAAAATAACCAATCACTAATAAACAACTCATGAGTAAAGAGAAAAAATTCATGACGTGTGACGGTAACACCGCGGCTGCGCATATCGCTTATATGTTCTCCGAGGTGGCTGCTATCTACCCGATCACGCCCTCTTCCACTATGGCTGAGCTCGTTGACGAATGGGCTGCCAACGGTCGGAAGAACATCTTTGGTGAAACAGTTCTTGTTCAGGAAATGCAGTCTGAAGGCGGCGCTGCCGGTGCCGTCCACGGCTCACTGATGAACGGCGTGCTGACCAACACTTTCACCGCATCACAGGGCTTATTGCTGATGATTCCTAACATGTACAAGATTGCCGGCGAAATGCTCCCGTCTGTCTTCCATGTTTCAGCCCGTACCATCGCCAGCCATGCGCTGAGTATCTTCGGCGACCATCAGGACGTAATGTCCGTGCGTCAGACCGGCTTCGCCATGCTGGCTGAAGGCTCCGTTCAGGAAGTTATGGACCTCAGCGGCGTTGCCCACCTTGCTTCAATCAAGAGCTCCATCCCCTTCGTTAACTTCTTCGACGGTTTCCGTACTTCTCACGAAATCCAGAAAATCGAAGTCATCGAACAGGACGAAATCGCTCCCCTGCTTGACCGCGAAGCCCTCTCCAAGTTCCGCGCTCGCGGCCTCAGCCCCGAACATCCTCAGGCTCGCGGCATGGCCGAGAACTCTGACGTATTCTTCCAGCACCGCGAAGCTTGCAACTCTACCTACAACAAGGTGCCTGAAATCGTTGAAGAATACATGGACAAGATTTCAGAAATCACCGGTCGCAAATACGGCCTGTTCAACTACTATGGCGCTGAAGACGCTGACCGCGTGATCATCGCTATGGGCTCCGTATGCCAGGCTGCCGAAGAAGCCATTGACCATCTCCTTGAAAAGGGTGAAAAGGTCGGTATCGTCGAAGTTCACCTCTATCGTCCCTTCTCAGCCAAGCACTTCCTTGCCGCAGTCCCCAAGACCGCCAAGCGCATTGCCGTGCTTGACCGCACCAAGGAACCCGGCGCAAACGGCGAGCCCCTGCTCCTCGACGTCAAGGAATGTTTCTACGGCAAGGCTGACGCCCCCGAAATCGTCGGTGGCCGCTATGCTCTCGCTTCCAAGGACACCACTCCCGCTATGATTATCGGAGTGTTTGAAAACCTCGCTCTTCCCCAGCCTAAGGACAAGTTCACCGTAGGTATCATCGACGACGTGACCTTCACTTCTCTTCCCCCGAAGGAAGAAATCGCCCTCGGCCACAAGTCAACCTACGAGGCTAAGTTCTACGGCCTTGGCGCTGACGGCACCGTAGGCGCTAACAAGAACTCCGTGAAGATCATCGGCGAAAACACCAATAAATATTGCCAGGCCTACTTCGCCTATGACTCCAAGAAGTCTGGCGGCTTCACCTGTTCTCACCTGCGCTTTGGCGACGCTCCCATCCGCTCGACCTACTTGGTGACCACTCCTAACTTCGTTGCTTGTCACGTTCAGGCTTATCTCCACCTCTATGACGTAACCAAGGGCCTGCGCGACGGCGGCACTTTCCTGCTCAACACCATCTGGGAAGGCGACGAACTCGCCGCTAACCTCCCCAACAAGGTTAAGCGTTACCTGGCCAAGCACAACATCACCGTTTACTATATCAACGCAACCAAGATTGCACGCGAAATCGGCCTCGGAAACCGCACCAACACCATTCTCCAGAGCGCCTTCTTCCGCATCACCGAAGTTATCCCCGTTGACCTGGCCATCGAACAGATGAAGAAGTTCATCGTCAAGTCATACGGCAAGAAGGGTCAGGACGTTGTCAACATGAACTATGCGGCAGTTGACCGCGGCGGCGAATACAAGCAGCTCACCGTTGACCCCGCATGGGCTAACCTCCCTGACGACGAACAGCATCAGAACAATGACCCCGAATTCATCAACCGCGTAGTGCGCCCCATCAATGCTCAGGATGGCGACTCGCTGACCGTCAAGGACTTCATTGATCGTCCCGACGGCGTTTGGGAACAGGGTACCGCCAAGTTTGAAAAGCGCGGCGTCGCTGCATACGTCCCCCATTGGATCACTGAAAACTGTATCCAGTGTAACAAGTGTGCCTTCGTCTGCCCCCACGCTGCCATCCGTCCCTTCGTGCTCACCGCTGACGAAATGGCCAAGGCTCCCTTCGGTGAAGACCGCACCCTCGCCGCTATCGGCAAGACCTTTGACGGCATGCGCTTCATCCAGAGCGTTGACGTTCTTGACTGTCTCGGCTGCGGCAACTGTGTTGACGTCTGCCCCGGCAAGAAGGGCGTGAAGGCTCTTGAAATGAAGCCCCTCGAAGAAGAAATGTTCGAACAGACCGAATGGGAATACTGCGTCAACAACGTCGAGTCAAAACAAAACCTCGTTGACATCAAGCTCAACCCCAAGAACTCTCAGTTCGCTACCCCCTACTTTGAATTCTCAGGTGCTTGCTCCGGTTGCGGCGAAACTCCCTACGTCAAGCTCATTTCTCAGCTCTACGGCACCCGCGAAATGGTTGCCAACGCTACCGGTTGCTCTTCAATCTACTCCGGCTCCGTGCCCTCAACTCCCTATACCTTCAACTCTAAGGGTCAGGGTCCCGCATGGGGTAACTCACTCTTTGAAGACTTCGCCGAATTCGGCCTCGGCATGAACATCGCCAACAAGAAGATGCGCGAGCGCGTAACCCGCCTCGTAGAACAAGGCACCCAGTGCTCTTGCTGCTCTGACGAACTCAAGGCCCTCTTCAACGAATGGCTCCAGGTTAAGAACGACGGCGAAAAGAGCCGCGAAGTAGCCGATAAGATCATCCCCCTGATTGAAAAGGGTGACTGCGACATCTGCCGCGAACTGACCGAACTCAAGGGCTACCTCGTCAAGCGCGCCCACTGGATCATCGCCGGCGACGGCGCCGCCTACGATATCGGCTTCGGCGGCCTTGACCATGTACTCGCCAGCGGCGAAGACGTCAACGTCATCGTTGTCGACACCGAAGTGTACTCCAACACCGGTGGCCAGGCCTCTAAGGCTACCCCTGTCGGCGCCATCGCCAAGTTTGCCGCTGCCGGCAAGCGCGTGCGCAAAAAGGACCTCGGCCTCATCGCCTCAACCTACGGCTACGTTTACTGTGCTCAGGTTGCTATGGGCGCTGACAATGCCCAGACCCTCAAGGCTATCCGCGAAGCTGAAGCCTACGACGGTCCCTCTATCATCATTGCCTACGCTCCCTGTATCAACCACGGCATCAAGAACGGCATGGGTAAGAGCCAGGAAGAAGAACGTCGCGCAGTTGAATGCGGCTACTGGCACCTCTGGCGCTACAACCCCGCCCTCGAAGCTGAAGGAAAGAACCCCTTCACCCTCGACAGCAAGGAACCCCAGTGGGACAAGTTTGAAGACTTCCTCAAAGGCGAAGTCCGCTTCGCTTCCGTCCTGAAGTCATTCCCTGACCAGGCCGCCGAACTCTTCGCCGCAGCCAAGCAGAACGCCCTCTGGCGCTACAACAACTACCGCCGCCTTGCCCGCCAGCAATGGGGCATCGACCCCGACGGCGCCAACGCCGAATAATCCCCTATCCCTGAATCATTAAAAGCTCCGGACTCCACAAAGCCCGGGGCTTTTTTCTTTTTTTACCGATAAAAATTGAAAACATTTGGATGGTTCAAAAATATTTTATAAATTTGCAGCGAATTAATGCGCATTAATTCGAGACATTGTTAAAAAAGAGGCGTTATGCCCATCATCTTGTAGAAGAGAAGCGTCGGAAACTTACTCCAGAGTGCAAGAGTTGGCCTAACTGTCTCCACGTTATACGCGTGGAGCTGTTTATCCCACATCTTCACTCAAAGGTAATCCGACCACCTTCTTCTTAAGGCGTGGCATATCAGCCCACGCCTCTTTTATTTCCTAACGGTCTTGTCGGGCTGCCGGACCACCCCAAATTTCATCACAAATCATGAAAAAATTACTGTTGATGTTGGTTGTATGTTTTATTAGTTTGTATGCTCATGCTGAGGAATTCTATCCTTATTGTAGTGGAGATGATGGTGTATCTTATGTTCAGGGATATACAAAACATGCAGGTAATGGTACTCCCTACATTTATCTTGAAGGCTATGGGAGGTACAAAAATGCAACAGTTCAAGTAATTGTGTACTCAAAGAATTCTAACCTGGAAGATGTAGAATGGTATCGTGATGTCGTAACCATTAAAAATGGCGAAGGTAATAAATCATTGACTACACTTAATAAGGTTTCAAAAGTTGAAATAAGAGTGGCAGATTTTTGCAAATGAACTGTTTCCTCGCAGCGTGGGCTTTATCGTGTCTCGAAGTGCGATAAAGCTCGCGCGTTTTATTTTAGAGAAGGTTTATGAAGAGGATTATTGTTTGTTTTTGGATGGCGTTGGTGACGGTTGTTGCCGGCGCGGAGAGGGTGTCTACTTGCTTCGGGGTGGGGGTTGATGACGTTATCGTGGCGAAAATTGATAAGGAGAGCGGCGATAAGGTCATTGTGCTCAAGGGCGACGGCGGCTTGGCGGATTCTTCGGTATTTGTTGGCGCCGTAATTAAGCTGCCAAATGGCTCAGTACTGTTTCGGGAAGAGTGGGTTGAGATTCATGGCGGTAGGGCCTCGGTCAAGCCCGCATATTTCGACAAAGATTTCCCCTCCGGCGCCCAATTCCTCAGCGTCACCCTCTCGGCTCCGAAATCTTTATAACCTTTATAAGATTTATAAGTCTTATATGATTTATTAGAGAGTCAGTAGCCGCGGTTGTTGCGGCGCGAGGTGGACATTGCTTCGCGTAGGCCTCCGTTGGCCAGGAACTCGGCTTCGATTTTTTTGAGGACCTTGGCGAGTATCGCGTCTATTTGGCGAATCTGCGTAATCATTATGTTTGCTACGGTTTCATCGGAGCGCTCGCGACATTTATTGACGAATTCCACGGGGTCATCATGGGTTATGCAGTAGCGGCGGGCGGTTTTTGTCCTATCATCGTCAGGAAGCCATGTCTCAAGGGCGTTTTGTCGGAGATAGTCCATATAATCCTCAAGGAGTTCACGCACGGAGCCTCTTGCCACTCCGAGGAGCTTTATACACATTTCAATAGAGACGGTTTCGTCACTGACGCCTTCAACGATGTTTTGCTTGCATGAACGGGCCGCTTGACGCATCTGGTCAATGGTACGCGTTTTTTCGGTGAATGCCCGTCGAATGAACATTTCCGTAACGTCGCATATAATGACTGATTTGCGATAAACGTTCCAGTTGGAGATGTCTCCGCTGATCTTGAGGAACGCGTTCATTTTTAGCGGGAAGAGGGGGCGGACCAGAAGATGGTGTCGCCGCTATGCGGCTATTGTTTGGATGTTCACATTATTTATACACGCTCATCGGGACGCGATGTGTCCCTCAAACGTGCCTACGTTCTAACGCCCGCCATGTGGGCTGTTGGTCCGGGATGCGGACTTTTTTGTGATAAACAAGGAAGTTTTGTAGCACCCCTATAGTCGTTTGTGTTAGAGGTTAAAGTAAACTTTTCGGCCGGAGATTTCAGCTTTGTATTTGTAGGCTCTTGATGCCGGGGGTGCGATGGGGTCAGGATTTGAATTGCTTTCAATAAGTGCTACAAAATAGTCATCACCGAAATACAAGTATAACTTTCCGTCATATCTTACTAATAAGGCGCTATATGAATCTCTGGATCCGTCATAGCCAACACCATATACCGTCAATTTTCTTATCGGCTCAATCCAATAAGGATCATTAGGCCCTTCGGTTGGAGATGGAATCCATCGTGAATTCATGTTGAAGTAACAACGGTCAGTGTCATAGTAGCCGGAGTTTGTTATGATTACATACTCATATTTTTCAGCCCATTTAGGTTGATTGTAAAACAGTTTGGCAGAATCTTTAACGCGTTTAACCGGGCATTGCTGTATTTTATCGCTGCCATAGGAATATTGGTTCGGAAAATTAACCACGTATTGTCCGTCTTTAATGATTACGTCTGCTCGGGTTTGTTTTATGCCTCCTTGGCCGTTATCGTTATATAGAATAACCGTTTCGGCATAAGATGTGCCGAGGCATAAAGTAATGCTTATAATCAGAAAGACTTGGCGCAAGAAATGTGTCATGCTCGGTAGGATATTATATTAAATTAATCAGTTTATTTCACGAAGTTTTCTGGTCTCATCTAAAGACTTTTGTATTTGCTTAATTAAAATCTCCTTTGGGGGTAATTCGGTAAGATAATTTGCAACTCTAATTCCAAAGTTATCCAATTGGAGCAGTTCAATTCTTTCGCGATTTCCTTCAGTGCAAAGTATCAACCCAAGAGGAGTCTGTTCTCCTTCTTCGCGCTCATATTTATCAAGGTATCGGAGGTATAATTCCATTTGACCTTTATATTCAGCTTTAAATCGGCCAAGCTTGAGGTCCACGGCAATCATCCGGTGAAGTTTGCGATGGTAAAACAAGAGATCAATTTTAAAGTCTTCGCCGTCAATTATCAAACGTTTTTGGCGGGCGACGAATGTGAATCCATCTCCAAGTTCAAGCAGGAAGTTTTCTATATGCGCTAAAAGAGCGTCCTCAAGTTCACTTTCGGAATAACTTCCTTTGAGGCCGGTAAAATCCAAAAAGTAAGGACTTTTAAAGACTAACTCCGGCGAAATTGCATGTTCGTTTCGTAGAGTTGCAAGCTCTGTTTTAATTATATCTGAGGGATTTGTTGCTATTGCAGTTCGCTCAAAGAGCATTCCATCAATTTTTGCGCGTAAGGTACGTATTGACCAGTGTTCCTCGGCAGCCATAGTCAGATAAAATTCGCGTTGCAATTCATTTTCCAATGATAAAACCTCCTGAAAATGAGACCAGGACAATTGTGTCGACAATGTCGACACAATTTGTATGTTTGGAATTAGTTGTGCAAATTGCATCATACGGCGAATATTGCGTGTGGAGAATTCTCTTCCTCCATACTCCATCCTCAGACTTGAGGCAATACCATCCACAATTCGCTTTCCATATTCGGCTCGTTTATTGTCAAGAAGCTCTCGGTTAATGCGTTAGCCTATATGCCAATAGAGGATTGTGATTGCTGCATTTGCCGAAATGGCAACTTTTTGACGGGCACCTTCAATGAGATTGCGAATATCGGCGAGTACTGGTTGCTCGTCACTATTTAACGGAATGCTCGGATTTATTGATAATGCCATGCGTAAACTTAGATTTAAGAGGTTAGCGGGAAGAGGGGGCGGACCAGAAGATGGTGTCGTCGGAGATGACGTGGTGGGCGTTAGGGTAGTCGAAGCCGGTGGGGACGAGGGTTATGGTGTGGCCCTGGGAATGGGAGGATCTGCCTTCCGGTTCGGATTGTTGAATCATGTTGGCGGAGATGACGTAGAGGTTTTTCGCCATGTAGTTTTCCAGGTATCCTTCCTTGGTTTGCGATTGTTGATGATTCCAGTTGGCATCCTCGTTGAGCACCAGGGGCAAGTCGTTCTGCAGGCGGTAACGGACTTCGCCGGGATGGAGCATCAGACCATTCTCATCAGTGACGAAGGCGGCAAATGTCGGGTCGACCCATACCCATTTGCCGAGGGATTCAGCCCAGGCTACGGTGATTACGTGGCAGTCCTGGTCTGTGGCAAACGCTTTTGACTGGCATGTCAGATAGCGGGCGGGAATACCTTCGGCCAGCAAAGCCTCAGTAAGCATTATGGCCATGAATCGGCAATTGAGCCCGCGGTCCTGCTCGCGGCAGACGTTATATAGGTCCACGATATTCATGGGGCAGTCGGGCCATGAGGAGCCGCCGTCGTGGCGCACAAGGTCATGTACCCAGTAGAGCAGATTCTTGATACGCGAAATGTCGTCGCCGCTGCCGGCGATGCTGTCTAAGTTAAAATATTCGCGGCTGCGGGTCAGCAGCGAGTCCGTAGGCGCCGCATATGTTATCGTCAGGTCATCGGGCCCTTCATAATGGGCATAAGGCGCGGACTCCTTGAGGATTTTCAGCTTTGTTTTACCGAAGTCGCCTTTGTTCTTTTCAAAACATGCCTGAAGGTCAGCGGTCTTGGAGGAAAGATTCAGCGAGTCAAGAATCGCCGCCATCTCGCCGACGTATGATTTACATATTGTACCCTTGAAGTCTGAGTCGCCCATGTGAGCGGTCTGCCAGTCATAAAGTCGCTCCAGACTGTTCATCAGCTCCGGACTCTCTTTAAGGGCCGAAAGGTCAATGGGCGGGACCCTCAGGGAATCATCACTAAAGATTACGCCCCCGTTGACCCGTATGCCCTGAAATGACGGACAGTCAGGATAATTATTCAAAAAGAATCCGAAGGCAAGATTATTGACCTCCACTTCCGTCAGTTGGCCGCAATTGGTGGCAAAGACGTTTCCGCCGGTGCTGAAGACGGGTCCATTGAAGACAATGCGTTTCAGTTTCGGGCAGTCAGAAAACATATATCCGTCGATATGGCCGACGAAACCATCAAAAATCACTTCTTCGAGCTCAGGGAGATTCTTAAACGAATGAGCGGGCATGAGATCAACATTCCCATAACGCACGGAAGTGGTTGCCGGGTCAGTGACCGGAGTTGCTTCGGCCATATCGGGAAACTCTACAGGCACTCCGGCCTGCATAATTGCGGGAAAAAGCATGGCCACACAGCCGATCAAAATCTTACGCATAAAAAGAATGGAATTAGCGGGGGGTGAGGGTGATGAGAGGGATTAGCATTTCTTCGAGGGAGATGCCGCCGTGTTGGAAGGTGTCGGTGTAGTATTGGACGTAGTAGTTGTAGTTGTTGGGGTAGGCGAAGAAGTCGCGGCCGGAGGCGAAAATGTAGGTCGTGGAGACGTTGGGGGCGGGGAGTCCGAACTGGCGGGGCCGCTTGAT
>CAMWSN010000078.1 GCA_947176925.1 uncultured Porphyromonadaceae bacterium | reverse complement strand
GCTCTTCGTTGTTATTGTCGGGGTTATAGAACGGGGACATAGGCTTTATTTATGGAATGCGCGGGCCATGGCGCGTTTGTCGTCACGCTCGCGGATTGATTGGCGTTTGTCAAATTCTTTTTTGCCTCGTCCGATTCCGATCACGAGTTTAGCGAGTCCGCGTTCGTTGATGAAAAGTCGGAGCGGGACGATTGTGTTACCGGCTTCTTTGGCTTCTTTTTCGATTTGTCTGATTTCCTTGCGGGAGAGGAGGAGTTTGCGTTCGCGGCGTTCGGTGTGGTTATTGTAAGTGCCGTAGAAGTATTCGGCGATGTACATGTTTTTGACCCACACTTCGCCGCGCTCGACATAACAGAACGTATCGACCAGTGATGCTTTCCCGAGACGGATAGATTTAATTTCGGTACCCGTCAGGACAATTCCGGCCGTGAAGGTGTCACCGATGGCATAGTCGAAAGATGCGCGTCGGTTTTTTATATTGATTTCTTTGAGCTTTAGTTTTTGAGCCATAATTGCGGAGAATTTATGGGTGTGAGTTTTTTAGCCGATAAGAGGGCTTAGGATTCGGCCGAGGATGTAGACCGGGAGAATCACGGCGACGATTCCGAAAGCAATCATCAGGCCGGTTTTTGCTCGGTCAACGCTGAGGAATCTCCTTGCGCGATAGATGATTATGACTACGATAATCGGTAGAAACTGGAAGATATGTTCCATCGGGAAAAGATTGGTGATAATCCCGATGATGGCCATGATACCTACGCATAGGGTTGAAAGGATGCTGATTCGGTCCCGGTCAATGAGTCCGTCGACTGTTATTCGGGGGAGGAGGGAAATGAGAACGGCCTGGGCGATGTAATAAGTCAGGAGATACGTTACACAGCAGGCGATTCCACGCATAATGAGGGTGAAAACTCCGCTTTTGGTGAGCCACAATGCAGCCAGGGAGGCACACACTCCGGCGAAGACGGAGAGGGGCAGGAGCCCTGCGGCGAAAAGCCGGCGCGGGTTGGGGGCTGTCAGTTCCACGTCTTCCCAACCCTTAAGCGGGGCAAGGACAAGCTGGAGCATAAGTTTAAGATATAGCAGCATTGGGGCGGGTTTTAGAGTTTACAAATGCAAATTTACGAACTTCCATGGAAATCTGCAAATTTTTTTTGTTTTTTTGGATAAGGGGCTGCTAAAGGGGTGAGAGGAAAGGAGTAAACAATTAGCGGGGCAACGACGTTTTTTTGATAAAACTTGATGAATATGAAAAAGATTTATGCGCTTTTAGCGGGGATGGCTGCCGCAGTCGGGGCCTCCGCACAGGTAACGATTCCCTATCAGGAGATTCCTTATGATGTACATTACCATTGGGGCCTGATAGACGTGATGATAGCCCACGGGCGGGCTACGATTCAGACTGACGGCAATGAGTTCCGGGCGACGCTTGACGGCAACTCGATTCCCTGGGAGGGACGGGTGTTTTGCGTTTCAGACACGTTGAACGCAGAGATGATTCCTCAGACCGAAGGACTGCCCCGCGAGCGCGTGACATATCAGAACGGATGGTACTTGAAGCCGCGGGTGACGCAGTTTAATTCCGGAGCATTCCGCCCGGATGATCCGGTGAATTATAAAAATATTCTCGGTCAGGGTGAATTGGACGCTTCAGGGGAAACTATGGAGGCCATTACGGTGACTTCGGATATGTTGGCGCTGTTTTATTATTTCCGTGCGATAGATTTTGAGCGAATGTCGCCGGGTCAGCAGCTGTTTATTCCGGCCGAGGGCGGTTTTGCCCGTGGCGTGACGGTAACTTATAACGGTATGGCCGACGGAAATTATGCTGTTGATTTTCAGTATACTTACGATGGAGTGCCGTCAGGTTATACGGTTCAGTGTCAGGTAGAGCCTTGGAGCCGGGTGCCTGCGCTGATGACGGCATCATTGCCGGTGGGCCACGTTTCTTTAATTAAAAATTAGAAATGCAAAATGCAAAATAAGCTAAGAGGGGAAAAGCGGTAAAATAAATCCCGGAGGGACGTCTCATGCACCCTCCGGGACTATTCTGTATTTTTAATTATTAATTTTCAAAAGGAACATGTTTTTCTTGCCCTTCTGGACAAGGATGTATTTTCCGTTGAGGAGCATCGATTCTGATGCTGTGGCGTCAGGGGAGGTGACTTTTTCTTTGTTGATGGAGAGTCCTCCGCCTTGTACCATTTTGCGGAATTCGCCCTTTGAGGGGAATACGGCAGCGATGGGAGCCGTCAGGAGGTCGGCCAAGCGGGTTTCATTGGTGATTACTTCACGTGCCACTGAGAACTGGGGCACGCCGTCCATGATGTCAAGGAAAAGGTCCTCAGGCAATTCGCGGAGTTGCTGAGCGGCTTTGGGGTTGAAGAGAATCTGTGAAGCCTCGATGGCGGCCTGACAGTCCTCGGCGGAGTGAACCATGGTGGTGATTTCCTGAGCAAGACGCTTCTGGAGAGGACGCTGACCGGGATCGGCTGCTTGTTGGGCCACGAGTTCTTCCACTTCTTCACGGGTAAGGGTGGTGAAGATCTTGATGTATTTTTCAGCGTCGGCGTCGCTGACGTTGAGCCAGAACTGATAGAACTTATAGGGGGAGGTATATCGGCGGTCAAGCCATACGTTACCGCTCTCGGTCTTGCCGAATTTGCCGCCGTCGGCCTTGGTGATCAGCGGGCAGGTTAGGGCGAAGGCTTCGCCTCCTTCCGTGCGGCGGATAAGTTCGGTGCCGGTGGTGATGTTGCCCCACTGGTCAGAGCCGCCGAGCTGCAGACGGCAGTTTTTGTTGCGATAGAGGTAGAGGTAGTCATAGCCCTGGAGGAGCTGATAGGAGAACTCAGTGAAGCTCATGCCCTGCTGCGATTCGCCGGAGAGGCGCTTCTTGACGGAGTCTTTGGCCATCATGTAGTTTACGGTGATGTGCTTGCCGATGTCGCGGATGAAGTTAAGGAAGCCGTAGTCCTTCATCCAGTCGTAGTTATTGACGAGTTCGGCGGCATTGGGGGCGTCAGAGTCGAAGTCAAGGAACTTGGCGAGCTGCTTTTTGATAGCCTCCTGGTTGTGGCGCAGGGTTTCTTCGTCAATGAGTTTGCGTTCCTGGGATTTCATTGAGGGGTCGCCGATCATGCCGGTGGCGCCTCCGACGAGAGCCAATGGCTTATGGCCGGAGCGCTGGAAATGTTTGAGCATCATTACTCCGACGAGGTGACCTATATGAAGGGAGTCGGCCGTGGGGTCGATTCCGAGGTAGGCCGTGGCCATACCTTTTTTGAGTTCTTCTTCAGTGCCGGGCATGATTGAGTGAATCATGCCGCGCCAGGTGAGTTCTTGGATGAAGTCCATTCTTCCTTTATGTTTAGTGTTTAATGTTTAGTGTTTAGTGATGTTGCAAAGGTACGGATTTTTTTTCGATTGCGCAAATTCGCCGGGTTGTCGGGTAGAAAGGCGCGGGGGGGCGCTCCATCGGCGGAGTGCCCCCCCGCTATCAGAGATAGAAGGGTAAATTAGTTTTACGTGAAATTATTTAGCGATGCACTTA
Organism: uncultured Porphyromonadaceae bacterium; assembly: GCA_947176925.1. Taxonomy (GTDB): domain Bacteria; phylum Bacteroidota; class Bacteroidia; order Bacteroidales; family Muribaculaceae; genus UBA3263. The sequence continues at coordinate 6,241 of CAMWSN010000078.1, read as the reverse complement.
GAGGTCTTGTTGCCCTGGCGCATGATGTAGATTCCGTTTGCGGGAGCATTGTTGAGCTTGCGGCCCTGGAGGTCGAAGAATTCAACGGGACCGTTAGCGGCTGCAACATTGCTGATGCCGGAAACATCACCCTGGTTGACTACGAGGTCGAAGTCAGAGGCGTAGCCGCGGAATTTCACGATGCCCTGACGGCCTTCAACGCCTGCGGGAAGAGCTTCGGCCTTAACGTTGATTTGGTTGGTGGCATATTCCTTGCCATCTACTTCAACGACACCGCGAACTGCTTCGCAAGTGAACCAGTCGGCGTCAGATTCAACGGTCATGAGACCTTCTTCAACGAGGCCGGAAATAAGGAAGTAAGCGTTAAAGTGATATTCAACGTCGCCACCTTCGGCGGGAGCGGTCACAATGAGGTCTTCACCACCTTCATCGTTCATAACGTAGGGGAAGAGTACGTTATAGTTGATGTTCATGTCGGTAGCGCCGTAGAAGGGAGCTTCTTGACCATATACGAAGATGGAGGTATCCCAGATTTTTGAGCCGTTGAGCTCGGGAGCGTCTTCAACACCCTTTTCTTTTGCAATAAAGTCAACGAGAATCGCTGCGTTGCTGGCAAAGTAATCGTTGACATCTGCATTGTCAGGATCGGGATCGTCAAATTCAGTACCACCATTGAAGAGCATGTTGAAGTAAGTGATTGAGGGGTCATTGAAGCCTTCGATGAATACGCAGGCAGCTCCGTCAATAACAAGGGGATTAGAGGTGGGGAAGCCTTCTTCGTCAACAGCTTCAAGGTCAACTATAGCGACTTCAGAGCTGGCTTTGAGATGAGCCGGAAGAACAACTTCACCTGCGCCGATGGGTTTGGTCATATCAATTACGCCTTCATCGGTGATACCGTAAACGGTAACGTTGAGGGTTACGTCGGCTGAAGCGGTGTAGTATGCCAGGAACCAGGTCTGATCAAGAAGATAAGTCTGGGTCTGCTCCGGAAGCATGGCGATATAGGCTGACATGCGGATGTTGGACACATCATATTTTTCGCCATAGTATTTGTTAATGGCGTTAACATACTGCATGCAGCAACCGTTTTCATTGTAGTAATCCTTATATTTGTCAACCGGTTTGCGGTCTACGGCAAATTCGGCGGTGTAGGTATTTGAACCTAAAGAGAGGTTTACCGGACAGGTGGTAACACCGAAGTAGTCGTACTCAGATCCGGCTTCTTCCCAATTCTTGAATATGTTGGACGGATAATAGCCGAAAGCAGCCAGGTCAGGTCCGCAAAGGTACTGCTCAACAAACGGGGAGTTGAATGTCTTCTGTTCTTCTCCGGCGAAAGCGGTGAGAATTGGAGCGCTAAACATCTGATACGGACCTTCGATGGCAACGGGGAGATGCTGGGTCTCAGCAGTCATGGGAATCCATTCATTATCGTCGGGGCCCATGAAGTTGTAAGTCCATTCGTAGGCCGTTGCGCCGGTAGAAAGATTCAGGAATGGGATAACGCCTTTGTTACCTGCAACACCCCAGGTAACACCATTGCCTTCGACTTTCTCAGGGAAGGAGTAGAAGTCGGGAGTACATGCAGAATAGAAGGTGTTAATCGGCGGATAGTAATAGCGAGCGTTAAGCGCTGCCGGGGTTTCCTCTTCAGTACCTTCATCAGCGGTTGCTTCGTCGGCGAAAGCCTGGTTACGGATTGAGAGTTTGCTCCGTTTGAGAGCCTCGACGGTAGACAGGGGCTTAGAACCTACAAACTTGGCGTCCATGCTGACGCGCTGAAGGTTTGCGTTCTTAGAGCCTTGGACGGCAGCATGCTTAGCAGGGGCCACAGCCATTGCAGATGCGGCAACGAGTGCAGCTCCGCTGATCATAAGAATCTTTTTCATATTGTGGTTAAATTATTGGATAAAATTCACACAAATTACTTCACATTGAAAGTTACCGAACCACCGTCGGCAGCAGTGAAAGTCAGTTGAGAGGGGTCGAGGACAGAGGCTTTAGAGACTTTAAAGGATTGCATGAGAGCATCCTTGAACGCTTTATATTCTGGTACGAGCTCGTCATAACGCTTTGAGGCGTCAGTTGAGGAGAGGATAGAGAGGGTGAGATCTTCGTCAGAGGCAAAATCAAGGGTAACGTAGTCACGACATACGCGCTTACCGACGTTGAAAGTCATTACGGGGGTGATTGCGCCCATAAATGAGGCATAGCTCAGTGTGATTGAAGAGTAACCGCCGGTAGATGCGCTGTAGGCGACGAGGGCATCGTTGGCTTTCTTGTAAGCTTCAGCGAGTGAGCCGGTGAGGGATTCGGGGTCAAGGGTCCAAGAGAGGGTAGTGCGGACAAGTGCGTCCTTGGGCGTGGGACCGGTAATGGTAGCGGCGCGGCAGCTCAGGGAGCCGTCTTCCTGCCAGAGGAGCTCTTCGATTTCGAAGGTGGAGTCATCAGCGCGTTTGATTTCCAGGGGTTCGCGGAAGCGGAAACCCTTGTCGGTAAGGACACCGTGGGCGCTTACGGTCTGGGTTACGGGGTCAGCTTCCACGCCGTTGAAGTCGCGGGGGAAGATCGTAGGGATACCGGTGGCGAGGTTGTTGACCGTGTAGGTCGCGCCGGAGTGTTCGGTCAGGACGAAGTCAGGGAACTTGGATGAGAAGATGGCGCGTTTAGCCTTGATTGCGTCAAGGTAATCCTTGGGGTCGACGGAAGAGTCGAGTTTGCGGAGCCATGCTTCCTTGCCGTGTTTTTTGCCGACGAGGCGCACGTTACCTTCGGTGTCGTGGCTCATGAGGAGGAATTCGTAGTCTCCTTCGTGGCCGTAGCCGAGTTCGTTGATGTCTTCGCCGTATTCATTCTTGGGGGCGTCGGAGCCCACAATGTTTTCAGGGGTGGAGAAGATGTGGAAGAGGGTATTGTAAGTGTTGAATGTAAGAACGGTACCATTGTCGGAGATGACGTCCCAGAGGGAAGTCTCCTGTTGGAATTTGTTTCCGATCCATTTGTGGTCGGCGGATACTTCTACGGCACCGTTGTTGCCGAACTGCATAACCATAACGTAGCCGGGTTCTTCATCGTTGGTGAAGTATTCGAGGGCCCAGAGTCCGCCGTCGGCGGTCAGGAGGTCTTTGTATTCGTTACGGCTCTGTTCGAGGCGTTCGGCAGCCGAGGAGTCGAAGATTCCGGAGTCGTCACTATTGCAGGCGCTGAAGGAGAGAGCTGCGGCTGCAAGGAAAGGGATATATATTTTTTTCATCGTAATATTCTCTTAATTAGGGCTTTTTACTGAACGTTTTCGATTTCGGCGCGGAGAGCTTCTATGTCGAAGTCCTGCTGGCGGCGTTGCACGATCTTGCGGAGTTCGTCAAAGTCGAGTTGCCAGGTGTCTTTAAACCAGTTTCGGGCGATGTTCTGTTTCTGGAGAATCATTTCGCGACCGTCGATGGTATCCTTGTCTTCCACGGCGAAGATGCCGCCGGATTTTTCGGAGTTCATCTTTTCGAGGTAAGCTTCCACTTCGGCTACGGTGTAGAACCGTTCGCCTTTTTCACCGATGAGGCAGACGCGATAAGTTTCGTCATGCTCGTTGGAAGATAGGAAGTATTTACGGTTTTCGGGGTTTGACGAGTCGGGGATGTAGTAGTAAGAGAAGTATTCGGCGTCGTCGACGTTCAGTTTGTCATCTTCCTTACCGGTGGACCAACCTTTTGAGGCCATCCAGAGGATGAGTTCCATCTGGTCGTCGGTGCGGGTGAGGTAGTTGGCGATGGTTTCGGCGAAGTCTTCGCGGTTTTCAGATGAGGCGTAGGGGGTGATGAAGCCTTGAGATGCTACATAGCCGATAGCCTTGCTCTGCCATGAACTTTGGTCGTAACGACCGGTTGAGAGGAGGTTGAACTCCGTGGGATAGGAGCGGGTTTGGTGAAGGATGTGGCCAAACTCGTGGTGCATGGTGCGGAAGTAGTATTCGTTGAGCTGGTTGATGTTTGTCAGCTGCATTTCGTTGACCTTATAGAGGGTCACCTTGAGGCCACCTTCGGCCAGACCGAGGATTTCGGTGCCGGTGTTGGGGTTGTAGGCGGGAGAGCCGATAAGATGGAGGATTCGGGGACCGTAGCTCTTGAGGAAGTCCTGGCCGCAGTGTTCGGCATAGGCTTCAAACCAGAGGTAATGGGTCAGCAGGCAGAGGTCGCGTGCGTTGGCGTAGGTCGCGGGCACGAGGTTATAGTTCATGTCGGCCTCGACGTCTTCCATCTTGTATTTGAACTCGAGGTTATAGATGTCGCGGAAGTTTTGGTTGACCCAGGTGTCAAACTTGTAGGAGTAAGAGTTGGGGTCCACGGAGTCACTTACCTCGGGGAAGATTGTGGGCCCGAGCTTTTCGTCGCTACAGCCGACAAGGCTGAGAGCGGCGAGAGCGGGGAGAAATATATTGCGTAGTTTCATAAAACTTATTTTCCTTTCTATCAATTTAAAGATTGTTGCGTTTTTACTTCACGCGAACGTAAGCGCTTGAGGGGATGAGTTCGTTTGAGCCTCGTGCGGGCGAGGGGTTGGCCTGCATGCCGGCAGCGACAACTTCTGCGGGAATCTGAACGGCCTTGCGGGGGTCTTCGATTCCGAGGTGGTCTTTGCCATCCTTGCCGATCTTGCGGTCGAATTCAAGGCCGAAGCGCTTGATGTCGAACCAGCGCATGCCGGTGTGGAGGGTTTCGAGGCGACGGAGATGCTGGATGCATTGGAGCATCGGCATGATGTCGGCGAGAGAGGCGGTGGCGTCGCTTTCAGGGCAGATCTGGTCGATGTTGATGGTCTTGCAGATGCCGTAGCCGGGGTCGCCGCCATAGAATTGATTGATATTTTCGAGGGTGAAGTCGCGGAATTCGTCTTCATAACCGACTGCTGAGGGAGATTGGCGACGGGCTTTTTCCCAGATGTCGATGTCCTTGAGGGCACCTTCCTTATCGCCGCGGAAGAGTTTGGCTTCAGCGCGGACCAGGAGGGTTTCTTCTCCGTAGAATTCGCGGCGGGTTACGTGGGCGTAACCGATGCCGGCGACTTTGTCAGTGTATTCAAACTGTTCCTGAACGTTGGCGCAGAGCACGCTGCCGTAGTCTGATTTGCCGTTGCGGGCGCAGGAGCCGTTGAATGCGGGGTGCATGGTGAAGGAGCCGCCCTTGCCGTTGGAGTTCTTCCACTGGAAGTTGGCCCATGCGGGAGAGGAGCCGTGGATGGTAGCGTCGAGCGCGTCACGGATGACGCCGTAGCGGCAACCGGAGGCCAGGTGGCGGAACGCTACGGAGTAAGTAGCGTAGAGGAGGAAGTTCGAAGACTTGTCCACACCGTTCTGGAACAGGCCCATGTCAGAGATGTAGTAAAGGTTAGCGAGGTTGCTCCAGATCTGAGACATGTAGGTCGAAGCGTCGACTTCGGAGCCGCCGAAAGCCTGGTCGGCATGATAGATAGCCTTTTCATATTGGCGGGTGAAGAGATAGAAGCGGGCGGCAAAGGCGTTGGCGGCAGCTGTATTGAAGTGATACTTGGGGACGTCATAGATGCCGTTGCTGAGACCGGCAAGGCCTTCGGTGAGGTCATCTTCGATGTGCTTGTAGGTTTCTGCCAGGGTTCCACGTTCATAGTGGGGTTTCACCGTGGTCTCGGGTTTGGTGATGTAAGGGATACCGAGATAGTTTTCGCTTTGGGCGCCGCGGTAGGGCTGGCAGAAGACCTGGGCGAGGATAAAGTGATTATAAGCGCGGAGTACGAGGGCTTCAGCGCGGATTGCCTTTTGAGTGGCATCAAGTTCGCCGTTTTTCTCCTTCCACTGGTCGAGTTTTTCTAGCACTGCGTTAGCAGCGGCGTTTGACTCGTAGAAAGATTCCCAGATTCCGGAGGGGGTGTCAGAGCCGGTTTCGGAGAGACACTGTTCCCAGCGGAACATCTCGTCATCGCCTCGGTTGTAGGCTGAGAGGTTGTAGCGGAGGTTATCGGCGTCAGGGGCGTTGTTGTCCTCCATGTTGTCGCTCATTAGCTCGAGGGGCCAGGCGTAGTTGCCGGTGGGGTAGGCTGAGTTCATCAGCATGCGGAGTTGCTCGGTGTTGACGAGTTCCACACGGGTATCCGTCGGGGTGTCGAGGAAGTCAGAGCATGCAGTAGAGAGGCCGAGAGTGGCCAGTGCTGCGAATGTATATGTCAGTTTTCTGAGTTTCATAGGAATATCTGCTTAGAGTCCGAAACGGAG
>CAMWSN010000077.1 GCA_947176925.1 uncultured Porphyromonadaceae bacterium | reverse complement strand
GTTGACGTCCGTCCGACGATTCCGCGCAACTATCAGGAACTGATGGATATGGAATTAGCCTCGGACCTTTCAACACCTTCCAATCTGAAATCCGACATAGAATTTGACCCCCTGACCGGCAACTACGTGGTGCGCTATAAATTGGGAGATACAAACCTGACCACTCCTTTCATGCTCTCAAAGAAAGAGTACGAACAGTGGATGCTTCGGCGCACCATGCAGCAATACTGGGCCAAGCGTAACGCCGAACTCTCTCAGGAGCAAAAAGATAAACAGCCCTTCAACATTCTTGACATGAACTTTGCCCTCGGACCGCTGGAGAAAATATTCGGCCCCGGCGGAGTGGCATTGAAGACCACCGGTTCTGTCCAGCTCAACATAGGAGTAAAAAGTAACAAAACGGATAATCCGGCCCTGAGTCTCCAAAGCCGGCGCAAAACGTTCTTTGATTTTGACCAGAAAATTCAGGCTGCAATCCAGGCATCGGTTGGTAATCGCCTGAGTTTCAACATGACTTACAACACCGACGCTACATTTGATTTTGACTCTAAAAACCTCAAACTCGGATATGAAGGTGAGGAAGATGACATAGTCAAACAAATCGAAGCCGGTAACGTATCGATGACCACAGGATCATCACTGATTCGAGGCGCACAATCTCTTTTCGGCTTCAAAACCAAACTCCAGTTCGGCAAGCTGACGGCGACGGCCCTTGTTTCGCAACAGAACTCCGAAAGCAAGAGCGTAAGTTCCAAGGGGGGCGTGCAAACCATCAAATTCAGCATTAATGCCGATGAATATGATGAAAACCGCCATTTCTTCCTGAGCCACTTCTTCCGCCGCAATTATGACCGGTTCGCATCGAAGCTCCCTTACGTTCAGAGCGGCGTTAACATCACCCGCATCCAGGTATGGATTACGAATAAAAACAGTAATTTCAGCGAGTCACGTAACCTTGTCGCCTTCATGGACCTTGGTGAAAACGAGGATTTGGCGTGTGCCCACTGGGTGCCTGACATGAGTGCGGCCAATCCCTCAAACAGTTCGAATAACCTGCTTCAGACCCTTAAAGCCAACTTTCCGACGGCTCGTAATATCAACACCGTCACCCAAGCCCTTGAGCCCTTGAGCGCTTTCGGATTTGAAGGTGGCCGCGACTATGAAAAAATCGAATCGGCAAGACTGTTGAGTCCATCGGAATACAAGCTGAATTCAACCCTCGGTTACATAAGCCTCAACTCCAGCCTTAATGCCGACGAAGTCCTTGCGGTTGCTTTCGAATACACCTATAACGGTAAAGTATACCAGGTCGGTGAGTTCAGTGACGACATAACTACTACCGCCGACAACCTCTACCTTAAGATGCTGAAAAGTACCACCGCGGCCCCGCGGCTGCCTATGTGGCGACTGATGATGAAAAATGTCTATCAAATTCCGCGCGCATCGAAAATTTCTTCCTCAAATTTCAAACTTCAGGTCAAATATTTGAGCGACACCACCGGCACCGCTATCAATTACCTCCCCGTCCCTGCAATAGCCAACAAAACCCTGCTGCAAGTCATGAATCTTGACCGCCTGGACTCAAACCAGGAGAGCAACCCTGACGGATTCTTTGACTTCCTTGACGGCTACACGATTCTGCCTGCAACCGGCCGAATTATCTTCCCCGTAGCGGAGCCTTTCGGCGCTCATCTTGAATCAGTTATCGGCGATCGCCAATTGGCCGAAAAATTCGTCTACAAAGAGCTGTATGACAGCACGCAAATCGTAGCCCAGCAGTTCCAGGACAAAAATAAATTCATGCTGACGGGCGAATATAAGGGCTCTGACGGATCTCGAATATCCTTGGGTGCGTCAAACGTGCCCCGGGGCTCAGTAATCGTTATGGCAGGCGGCGTCAAACTGACTGAAAATTCAGACTATATCGTTGACTATAACAGCGGTACGGTGACGATTGTCAACCAATCGATTATCGACTCGGGCCAAAACATAAGCGTCACCCTTGAAAATCAGAGTCTTTATTCCCTCCAACGCAAAACCCTCCTCGGTCTCGACCTGAACTATCAGTTCAACAAGAACTTCAACCTCGGAATGTCAGTACTCCACTTCGGTGAAAAAGCTCTAACGGAGAAAGTGGCCATCGGTGAAGAGACGATTAACAACACCATCTGGGGTGCCAACCTCAATTATTCAACAGAGTTCCAGTGGCTCACAAACTGGCTGAACTTCATCCCGACGGTTAATGCCGAAGCGCCCTCGCGCCTCTCCGTTCAGGGTGAGTTTGCTCAGCTCGTCCCCCACAAACAGAAATCCGGCTCAAACAAAGGTTCAAGTTATGTCGATGACTTCGAGGAGACCCAAACCGGCATTGACCTGCGTTCACCCCATGCCTGGCAATTGGCTTCCACGCCGTCAATGTTCCCCGAATCTGCCCTGAGCAATGACCCCGCTTACGGTCAGAACCGCGCGTTGCTCAACTGGTATTACATCGACCGCCTCTTTACCCAGCGTAATTCATCGCTCTGTCCTGCTTATATCAAGAGTGACCTCAAGCAACTCTCGAACCCCTACGTCCGCGAAGTGACCTCCTTTGAAATTTTCCCCGGACGTCAGCTCACCTACGGCGAGACCAACACCATTCAGACTCTCAACCTCTCATTCTACCCCACCGAGCGCGGTCCGTATAACACCGATGCTGACCGCATTGACTCTCAGGGCAGATTGCTTGCGCCCGAAACCCGCTGGGGCGGAATCATGCGCAAATTGGAGACCACCAACTTCGAGTCGGCCAACATTGAGTATGTCCAGTTCTGGCTCATGAACCCCTTCCTAGATGAAGAAAACAATAACCTCGAAGGCGGCGACCTTTACTTTAACTTTGGCGAAATCAGCGAAGACATCCTTAAAGACGGCTTCAAGAGCTACGAAAACGGGGTGCCCTATGACGGAAATGACCAGTACATGCGTGAAACCGCATGGGGTCGAGTCTGCACTCAGGCATCAATGACCTACTCCTTCGATAATAACAGCGGCTCCCGCCCGGTGCAGGACGTCGGTCTCGACGGCCTCAAAAACGACATGGAGTACACCCACCCCACCTATGAGAACTATCTGAACCGCCTGCGCGCGAAAGTGGACGCGACGACCCTCGGAGAGATGGCCGCCAATAAGTTCTCACCCCTTAATGACCCCGCCGGCGATAATTATCATTTCTATCGCGGCGAGGACTATGACCGCGAACGCCTCTCGATTCTTGAACGCTATAAGCGCTACAACGGCGTGGAAGGCAACTCTTTGAGTGCCGAAGATGCCGACGACCCACTCTATCAGAGCGCACGCTCCACCCCTGACGTGGAAGACGTCAACCAGGACAACACCCTCAATGAATATGAGCGCTATTTCCAATATCGCGTCTCAATCCGTCCCGAAGACCTCGTAGTGGGCAAAAATTATATCACAGACAAACAGGTGAGCGCCGTCAGCACCCGCGACGGTCAGAATCAAATCGTTGAATGGTATCAGTTCAAGATTCCTCTCCAGGACTTTGAAAAGAAAGTCGGCTCGATTTCTGACCTTAGCGCTATCCGATTCGTGCGTATGTTCATGACCGGATTCAAGGAGGTTACTCACCTGCGCTTCGCCACACTCGAACTTGTCAAGGGCGAATGGCGCGGCTACAATTTCAATCTCAACAACCGCTCCGACACTCCCGCAGAGGGCGAACTTGACCTCTCCGTAGTCAACATTGAGGAAAACGCCGGGCGTGAGCCGGTCAACTACGTTCTTCCCCCGGGAGTAACCCGTATCTCCGATCCCGGTCAGAGCCAGATTGTGCAGCTCAACGAGCAGTCCATGTCAATGAAACTCACTGACATCCGACCTTCCGACGCCCGCGGCGTTTATCGCAACACTCAGCAAGACCTCCGAAACTATAAGCGTATGCAGATGTGGGTCCATGCCGAAGCTCCGATAGACAATACTCAGGACCTCCGCTCAGGCCAATTTTCAGTCTTCCTCCGTCTCGGCTCTGACGTTAAGGCTAACTATTATGAATATGAGGTCCCCCTGGAGCTTACCGCTCCCGGCAAATATAACAACGACCTGACATCACAGCGTCAGCTCGTTTGGCCGCTCTCAAACCGCCTTGACTTCCTGCTTCAAAACCTCGTCAAGTTGAAAAACAACCGTAACCGCAAGCTAAACGAAAACCAGCCCGGAGTCTCTCACACGAGCCGATACAGTGAGCGAGACCCTGACCACGAAGCCAACACGATGACCGTGGTCGGTAATCCGACGCTCGGCGATGTGCGCGTAATGCTAATCGGCGTGCGTAACAACGCGTCAACCAACAAGAGCGGCACAGTCTGGGTCAACGAACTGAAAGTGACCGAATTTGACGAAGAAGGTGGCTGGGCAGCAAAGGCTAACGTCAACCTGGCGATGAGTGACGTGGCTACGTTTAATTTCGGTGCCCACCTTGAGTCCTCCGGATTCGGTGCCGTGGACCAGAGCCTCAACGAACGACGAATGGACGATTATCAGCAGCTCAACTTTGCTATGCAGGTTGATGCCGGCCGTTTCCTCCCGGAAAAGGCCAAGCTCCGCGCTCCTATATATTATGCGACTTCGACCGAGCGGATTACTCCAAAGTATAACCCGCTGGACACCGACGTGCGCCTCAAGGATGCCCTCGATGACTGCACGACGAAACATCAGCAAGACTCCATCAAGGCCTTCGCTATTGACCAGACCAAGACCGAGAGCTTCAGTATCTCCGGCCTGAAATTTGACGTCAAGAGCAAGAACTCCATGCCCTGGGATCCCGCAAACTTCACCTTCAATTTCAGCTTCAACAAGCAACGCGTGACCAACCCCACGGTGGAATATGAGAACACCAATGATTACCGCGGGTCATTCCAATATGCCTGGACTCCGTTCAAGCGTTCCGTCAAGCCCTTCAAAAAGTTGATTGACCAGAAAAACAAAAATTTGAAATTCTTCCGCGAATGGGAATTGGGATTCCTGATGAACAACATCACTTTCATGACCAATATCAGCCGATATTATTATGAAAATCAGGCGCGCTCGGAAGTCGACGATAACTTCCAGCTCCCGGTATCCGTCAGCAAGAATTTCCTCTGGGACCGCAAACTTTCACTCAGCTGGAATCTGACCAAAACGCTGAATTTCCGTTTCGAAAGCAACACCCGCGCACGAATTGAGGAAACAGCCGGTGCGGTCAACCGTCGCTTGTTCCCTGACCGTTATCAGGAGTGGAAAGATACCGTCATGAGCTCAATCCGCTCACTTGGTACCCCCCAGGGCTACAACCAGACCTTCTCGGCCGAATATAAGCTGCCGTTTAATCAGATTCCCGTACTTGACTGGCTCAGCGGCTCGGCTAAATATTCCGCGACATACCAATGGGACCGCGGTGCGACGGTCGACGGCGAGAGCGTCGGCAACAACATTGCCAACCGCAGCGAATTCTCCGCCGACGGTCGAATTAACTTTGAGGGTATCTATAACAAATCCAAGTTCCTCAAAGGCATTAACTCGCGATTCGGAGGCAAGAGCAACCGAACCACCTCGGCCGCCGACCGACGCGCAAACCGCCCCAAGCGTTACGAGCGCACGTTTAAGTTGAAGCCTGACACCTCTCTGGTCATCAAACATAATCTCAAGGTGAAGAAAGTGCGCGTGACCGCCTCAACCCCGTCGGGTCAGCCCGTGAAGGTCGAGACGCGCCAGGTCGATGATTCGTCAATCGAAGTACTGACCCGAGGCGAACAGAACGTCAAGTTCGTTATCACCGAAGTCAAGGAGCAGGAGAAAAAAGGTTTCTGGTCCGAAGCCGGTGCCTATACGCTCCGGTTCCTGATGATGCCGCGAAATCTATCTGCCCGGTTCAAACGCACCCAGAGCCTTGCCATACCCCTCTATCGTCCTTCAGTCGGAGCCGCCTTCGGCCAGACTCAAGCCTTCGGACCGATGGCCCCGGGCCTTGACTTCGCCTTCGGATTTGTCGGCGAGAGTTACGTCTCCGAGGCCAAAGAGCGCGGTTGGCTCATGACTGATGACGGCCAGACATCGCCCGCGTCATTCAACCGCCAGCTTGAAGTCTCGTTTGAAGCGAAATTAGAGCCCGCGCCCGGACTGAAAATCGACCTTAACGCCCAGATGAACGATTCGCGCTCACGCCAGATTCAGTTCATGTTTGACGATATGCCCACCTCCCGTAACGGCTCATATACCAAGACCCATATAGCCTTGGCCACGGCCCTGCGCTCTTCCAATGCCAAGAGCGGATATTACTCTCAAGCTTTTGCCAACTTCCTTGATTACATTCCCATCATGCGTGAACGCGTGCAGAATCAGTATATTTCCGCCTTCTATCCTTCCGCAGGCTTCATGGAGGGCAATGCCAACGCCGGTCAGCCCTATAATCCCGCCGTCGGAACCGTCAGCGAAACAAGCTCTGACGTCCTCATCCCCGCATTCCTCGCAGCCTATTCGGGCCGCAATCCCCGCAAGCAGGGGCTCAATCCTTTCCCCTCCTTGGCCGCCGTCCTGCCAAACTGGCGAGTGACTTATGACGGACTCATAAACCTCGGAAATCTCAAAAAGTATTTCAAGAGCTTCACCCTCAACCATGCTTATAACTGTACCTACACCGTTGGCTCCTATAACGGATTCCTGAATTGGGTAGGCATCGATGGCGGCTCAAACCTCGGCTTCACGCTCGACGAACTCTCCGGCCAGCCGATTCCTTCGTCGCCATTCAACATCAGTTCGGTCACTATAACCGAAAAATTTGCCCCGCTCGTCGGAGTCAAGGTGACGCTCCAGAATGACCTCCGCGTTAACGTCGAATGGACCGACTCTCGTACCCTTACCCTCAACTCCTCTGCCGGACAGATTGTCGAGGCAAATCAGCGAGGCATCACCATAGGCGCCGGTTACAAGATTCCGAATCTCCTCTCCGTACTGAAAATCAAGGGCGGCTCCACCACCGTCAACTCTGACCTTGACCTGCAGGCCGACTTCCGCTATGCAGAGACCCAGGCTCTCATTCGCCGCATCGAGGCCAATTATACGCAGGCCACTTCCGGCATGCGCAACATCTCCGCAAACTTCACCGCCAAATATGCCTTAAACCGCCGAATCCAACTCGGAATGTTCTTTGAGCATCAGATCAACACTCCCCTGGTCAGCAACTCCTCCTTCCCCACGTCAAACACCGCCTACGGCATTACATGTAATCTCTCCCTCGCCCGCTAATCCATCCGCACTTAAAGCATTAGCCGCCGACCCGAAAATCGAGTCGACGGCTTTATTTCAATTATGCAAAAAATCTTTCTTACTTGGAGGCTTCAGCTTCGGCCTGCTTAATCATGTTTTCGTTAGCCGAGATGAAGATTTCTACGCGACGGTTCTGAGCGCGGCCTTCGGGCGTATCGTTTGAGGCAACATAGTCAGTCATCGGGCGACCTTCAGCAGTGATGCGGTTTCCGCCGATGCCACAGTTTTCAAGATAAGTGCGAACGGCATCAGCGCGACCGTTGCTGACCTTCTCATTAGCTTTCATTGAACCTACATTGTCGGTAAAGCCGTAAACCTGCACGTTGGTTTCGGGGTTGTTCTTCAGCGAAAGGGCGAATTCGCTCAGGTCCGTACGGGCAGCGTTTGAAAGAGTAGTGCCATTAGTGGGGAAGAGGATACCACCGTCGAAGGTGACGCGGATAGCCTTGAGGCCGTTGGCATCAGTTGCTTCTTCAACCTTTGCGTTCTCAATCTTGCGGAGCTCTTCAGCCTGCTTATCCATCTTGCGACCGATGAGTGCGCCCGCACCTGCACCGACTGCTGCGCCGACTGCTGCGCCGATTCCGGCACCTTTGCCGCCACCGATAAGGGCACCTACTCCGGCACCGAGAGCACCGGCGCCGCCGGCTCCGATCAGGGCGCCTTTGCCGGTATTGTTCATGCCGCAGCCACTCAGAAGAATCGTGCTGCTAAGAGCACATACACCAAGAATTTTGGTAAGTTTGTTCATAACGTTTTATTATTTAAGTTAAAAAATTTTTCAGCAAAGTTACGTCAAGATAATGTATATTCCAAAAAAAATGCGTAAGTTTGCATTGTTTTTAACACATTTTATGGAGAACAGGACTAAATCCGGACATTTGCTCTGGGTTCACGGAGCCGCTATTTTGGCTGTGATAGCCTGGGGCGTATCATTCATCAACACTCGAGTTTTGATGGACTCGGGCTTTACACCCGTTGAAGTTTTCCTTTACCGTTGCATCATCGCTTACTTACTGCTGCTCTGTTTCAGTTTTCGCGATCTGCGCTCGAAAAATCCCGGCCATGAGCTTCTTTTCCTGCTCTGTGGTGTTTGCGGAGGCTCAATTTATTTCGTAGCCGAAAATACAGCGTTGGTTTATACGTCGACCACCAACGTCTCCCTAATCACTTCCACCTCTCCGCTCATTAACGCCCTGCTCGTCGGCCTGCTCTATCGCGACGAAAGACCTAACCGCGGCCTTGTCGTCGGTTCTTGTATCGCAATGGCCGGAGTGGCTATGGTCGTCCTCGGAGGCGCCGAAACCGCCGCTTCCCATGGCCCCGAAGCCGAAGCCGAAGCCAATGCTATCGGCGGCGGAATCCTCGGTGACTCGCTCGCGCTGATGGCCGCCCTCTGCTGGAGCATCTACGCCCTGGTCCTCCGCAAGTTAAACCCTTATTATTCCGCAATTACAATCACCCGTAAGACATTTTTCTACGGCCTGCTGACAGCCCTACCCTTCATGTTCCTGGAACCTTCCACTATTTCACCCGAAGTGTTTTTTGAAACCAAGGTATGGAGCAACTTGCTGATTCTATCCCTATTTTCGTCATCATTGGCTTTCGTCATCTGGGCGTGGGTTATCGGCAAAATCGGCGCCGTTAAGGCTGGAAATTATCTCTATTTCCAGCCTATGGTGACTTTAATCTTCTCTGCTATTGTTTTACATGAAATGGTAGGCTTCTGGGGAATCGCCGGCTGCATAGTGACAATCATCGGAGTCTATGCAGGCGAAAAACTCAGCCTTCGCCAGCGCCTTATTCCTTAATAATGAACTGGGACAAACTTATCTCTGACAAGCGATTCGGCCTCGAACATTATCATCAGGACCGACCCGGACAAACCCGCTCCGACTTTCAGCGTGACTATGACCGCCTGGTCTTCTCTTCCCCTTTCCGCCGCCTGCAGAACAAAACCCAGGTGTTTCCGCTGCCGGGGAGCATCTTCGTACATAACCGCTTGACCCATAGCATGGAAGTGGCCTGCGTGGGACGTTCCATGGCGCGCGAGGTCGTCGGGGCCATCCTGCCCCGTTATGCCGCCGAGCCTTGGGTCATGAAGCTCCATGACATTCCTGACATCGTGGCCGCCGCCTGTCTGGCCCATGACTTGGGGAATCCGCCATTCGGCCATAGCGGTGAAAAAGCTATCTCGACCTTTTTCAGCGAGGGAGCCGGCCGCGAACTTCAATCGGAACTGACCGCCGACCAGTGGAGCGACCTGATTAACTTCGAGGGTAACGCTAATTCCTTCCGCCAGCTGACACACCAGTTCCGTGGACGACGCAAGGGCGGATTCGCCATGACCTACTCGATGCTCGCTTCCATCGTTAAATACCCCTTTGAGAGCCGTATATCGCCTAAGGCCAACAAATTCGGATTCTTCTGCACCGAAATCGAAAGTTACAAACGCATTGCCGAAGAACTCGGTATCCCCCGCCTCGAGGGCGAAGGTGTGGCCTTCGCGCGCCACCCCTTGGTTTACCTGGTTGAGGCTGCCGACGATATC
>CAMWSN010000076.1 GCA_947176925.1 uncultured Porphyromonadaceae bacterium | reverse complement strand
ACCGCCCCTTCCCTTCAGAGCGGCCGAGTCAACAACTGACCCGGCCGCTCTTTTTATTTGCGGAATACGGAAATTATTTGTAAATTTGCAGTATGCGAAGTCTACTTTATATTGTTATTTTTATGGTTGTGTGTTGTTGCAGCTGCTCGCGGCCGCTGCACCCGGCACTTGATCAGGCTGAACGGCTTATGTTGACGGACCCTTCGGCTGCTATGGCGACATTAAATGATGTAGACGTTGCAGGTTTGTCTGATTCAGCAGAGATGGCTCGTTGGGCATTGCTTTATAGCGAAGCGATGGTTGCGAATCATCTTTCTGCACCTACTGATACTATTGTTGATATTGCGATAGATTATTATGGCTTTCATGGAATGACGGATGAATTTCAGAAAGCTTCGCGATTGAAAGCGTTGATTATGTCTGAGTCTGAGACTAATGAGCTGGCGTCGGCGCTCTATCTTCAAAAAGAGAAGGAGTATTTCCTTTATAAGGAGAAAGTCAGGCGTCAGATTTTTATGTATGTTAGTCTTATTTCAATTTTGATTGCGTTGGGAGTTATTCTCTGGTCGCGCCAGCGAATGAAGTATCACAGGTTGCAGAATGAGGCATTGATGGCTGATGCTTCTAATCTTAGATCTCAGATAGAATCCGAAAAGAGTGACATTTCTCGTTTGGAAACTACTTTACATAATCTTCTTGACGGACGCTTTGCTTTGATAGATTCTCTCTGTCAGACTTATTATGAAACTCAGGGAACTCCGTTGGAGAGAAAAGCCATTGTTGATAAAGTTAAGAAGGAGATTGAATCTGTCAGGCTGGAGTCAATGCCTCAGTTTGAGAAAGTGGTAAATGATTGTCGTGACAATATGCTTGTTCGCGTTAAGGGATGTTTTCCTGAAATCAAGCCTGTGGATTATCAGCTGTTGGTATATCAAGCATGTGGGTTCTCCGCGCGAACCATTAGTCTTCTTTTGGGTGAAAATATTGATGTCATATATAAGCGAAAATCCAGGCTTAAGAGTCGTTTGCGGGAGCATGTAGCGCCCGATTTCCCTCAAATTATGGATATTTTTTGAACATGTCAGATTGTTTTACTGCAGATCTTCGTAATGTACTGATTAATAATTGTATATAATTTTGATGGTCAGATTGTAATTTTGGATTTATAGTGTTTTTATGAGTAATTTTGCACTAAAAAATTTACTTATATGAACACTAAAAAATTTATCCTCATTTTGGCTCTTTCCTGCGGGCAGATGTATGCGCAGGAGGCTTCCGATAGCTTGAGCCATCAACTTCATGAAATAGTTGTAACCGCAAATCAACCGGCAACAAAACTTGTTGGCTCAACTCTTGTTTCAACAATCTCCGGTTCAAATCTTGCCCATTTAGGAAATGCGCTTGATGTACTTGCTCAGTTACCTATGGTTAAAGTTGAGAATAATAATGTCAGCGTGATAGGCAAGAGTAATGTTGAAGTCTATATTGATGGGCGTCCGATGCGTGATAATCTTGAATTAGTGCATTTACTTTCGACTAATTTGCAGACGATTGAACTTTTGATGGCCCCCGGAGCGGCCTATGACAGCACAACCGACGCTGTTATCAGAATCATCACAAAGCCAAATCATATTCAAGGTATATCTATTACGGACCAGTTCAATTTGCAATGCCGCAGGAAATGGTCAATAATGGATTATCTAAGTCTTAATTATCGGTTTAAACGCTGGGAGATGTTCGTCAGCGGAACATTTAACTATAATAATTCAGTTAGCAAGGGAATTACAACTAACACGTTTATTTACAGAGATAAACCTATTATAATTGGCAGCAGTCAATATAATAGTATTCCGACAACTGTGGGTAGTTTTAAAGCGGGATTTAATTATTCTGATGATGGACAATCCTTTGGGGCCTATTACCGCTATAATCCGGAGCAGGGTGACTTTAAAAATTCCGGATCGGAATGGATAGATAATGAAGCTCCCGTCGGTCGGGAGATTAATAAGCGCATAAATGCCGATAGTCATTTGGTTTCTGCATATTATGAGGATACTTTTGCCGATAAATATCGACTTCATTTTGATGGTGATTTCCGACAGGCATCTGAAAAAAATAATGTAACAACCTCATACCCTGAATCAGTATTGTCGGACGTCAACTCTGCCGATAAGCGGACTTCAATGCTTCTGGCAGGCAAACTTACGTTCGATTTACCCTTGTGGAACGGTAATCTCTCATTTGGTACGCAAGACAGCTATACCCATTCATCACTTGACTTTCAAATGCTTAATGACCAAGTGAGCGAATATATTCCCTCTTCCAAAACTGATGCGAAGCAAACCTCGGCCAATATATTTGCTTCCTGGTCACGAAATATTAACCGATTCTCCCTTTCTGTTGGGGCGAGATATGAATATGTTAACTATAATTTCACGGTTAACGGAACTCGGGACAAGGAGTTAAGTCGGAGCGATCATCTGTTGACTCCGGACCTTTCTTTTGGATACTCTTTCAATGATTTTACGCAAATTTCACTTGCTTACAAGATGTCTACCGTTAAGCCTCCGTATTCTCAATTGACCGGCTCACTTAATTATGTCGGTCGTTACGAAATTGAAGGGGGCAATTCCGCCTTAAGGGATGAACGCATGCATAATGTTCAGTTTTTCGGAATGTGGAAAGGACTGATGATGCAGGCTGATTTTTCACGGTGTGTAGATACCTACGCTTTCATCAAGGAGCTCTATCCGGCAAAAGACTTGCAGCTGTTGATGCATCCCGTGAATATTAATCTTTCGGCGCTGAATCTATTCCTGATTTGGATTCAACCGGTTGGATGCTGGAATCCAAATTTTACCTTGGGAATGTACCGCCAATGGTTGAAACTCAGTGGTAAGGAGCATAACAAACCGATTTTCTCATATTATTTTGATAACACTTTTGTGCTTCCCAGGGGTTGGACTATTACCGCAAATTTTTGCGGAAGAACCCGGGGCGATATGCACACCAATTGCTTCGGAGCAACATGGTTTACGATGGATGCCTCCATTGGCAAGACGTTATTTAACGAGGCGTTAACGCTAAAACTTAATGCCACGGATATCTTTAACACTGTCAATAATGACTGGAAGATGAATACCTATGGCGTCACGGTCAATAAGCGTCAAAGCTATGATTATCGCGGCGTTAGTTTAAGCGTGATCTATAATCTTAATCCTCGCAAATCCGGCTATAAGGGATCTTCGGCGGCTCAATCAGAACTTGACCGCTTGTAAGCGTTCAACGGAATTGGTTGATTTCAGGCAGATAAGAGAATCCGGCCGTTTCAAGTCGCGAAGTAAGTTCTGATTCAGATATGTTCAAGTCAGAGCATAGCGCATGGAGCGACGGATACTCGTCGCGAAGTTTCATGTTGATGGCGCTATAAAGCATGAAGGGGTCATTTGGTAATTCCATGGGTGCAAAGTTACGTAATTTTTTTGATTATTTTCGAAAAAAATATTATCTTTGCGTTACTTATGAAGAAATATAATATTGCCGTTGCCGGCACGGGATATGTCGGCTTGAGTATCGCGACACTGCTTGCGCGCCATAATCGCGTGTTAGCCGTTGATATACTTAAGGAAAAAGTCGATAAGATAAATCGCCGTGAGTCCCCGATTCAAGATGAATATATCGAGAAATACTTCGCAGAGGAACCCCTTGACCTAACGGCAACTCTTGACGGTGCCGCGGCCTATCGCGACGCAGACTTCGTGGTTATAGCTGCACCCACAAACTATGACCCTCAGACCAATTGTTTTGATACTCATTCAATCGAAGAAGTCATTGACTTAACTCTCAGCGTCAACCCCTCGGCGGTTATGGTTATCAAGTCAACTATCCCTGTGGGCTATTGTCGGTCACTATATGTCAAGTATGCCTCAAAAGGAGTAGGGGAGTTTAATCTGCTTTTCTTCCCGGAATTTCTCAGAGAAAGCAAGGCGCTATATGATAACCTCTATCCGAGCCGCATCATTGCCGGAGTTCCTAAAATTATTCCCGGGAAGGTCTATGAGGCGGAGAATCAGGCGATCTTAAAGTTGACAAATGCGGAGAAAATTCATGAATATGCCGAGACTTTCGCGGCCCTTCTGCGTCAGGGAGCCTTGAAGCCCGATATTGATACTCTTTTTATGGGTATGAAGGAAGCAGAGGCCGTAAAGCTATTTGCCAATACATATTTAGCCCTGCGTGTCAGCTACTTCAATGAGCTTGATACTTATGCCGAACTCAAGGGGCTGGATTCGCAAGCCATTATTCGCGGAGTTGGTCTTGACCCCAGAATTGGCACTCATTATAATAATCCATCGTTCGGTTACGGCGGTTACTGTCTCCCGAAGGATACCAAGCAGCTGTTGGCAAACTATGCCGAGGTCCCTCAAAACATGATGAGTGCAATCGTTGAAAGCAACCGCACCCGTAAGGACTTCATTGCTGATCAGGTCCTGAAAATGGCAGGATATTATGACTATACTTCAGCTAATACATACGGGACAGCTCCGGAGGCGCCGGTAATCATCGGTGTTTTCCGTCTGACGATGAAATCCAATTCCGATAACTTCCGTCAATCGTCCATTCAGGGTGTCATGAAGCGTATCAAGGCCAAGGGGGCTCAGGTGATAATATACGAACCGACGTTACCCGAAGGGTCAACGTTCTTCGGATCACGCGTGGTCAACAATCTTGCCAAGTTTAAGGAACTCAGCAAGTCAATTTTGGCCAATCGCTATGACCCGGTGCTTGACGACGTTAAAGAGAAAGTGTACACTCGCGACATTTTCCGTCGCGACTGATTTACTCGTCAAGGGTCATTTCTTCAAATCCGCCGGCCGTAAATTCGTCGTCATTATAAGCGTCAGAGCCATAGAATTCTTCGTTGAATTCTTCGATGGCTTTGGCGTTTTTCGCATCTGGCAAAGCCTCGGGGACTTCAAGAACGGATTCCTGGGCCGGCGCCGTACCCATAGAGCTGGTACACAAAGGTTCTGAAAGTGTCCGTCCGGTTTCTGACTTCTTCATTTCAATATAGAACGAGCGGTCATTCAGGTAATCGAACGTCAGCATCAAGCGTGCGCCTTCATCCTCAATTTCGTCTGAAAGGATAGTCTCGTCCATCAGATACGCATCCTCAGAGGCATCAAGGCCCATATCTTCAAGGGTAATTTCGCGGTCCTTCATCCAATTGTCGTCGCAAATGAAGAAGGAACACATCTGATTTTTGTCATAGTTGACACTGTCATAAATCGCATTGCGCAGGTCCAGAAAAGTAGAATCTGCGTCGATTTGGATGTCCCGGCGGAAATTTTCCACCTCGTCTGAAACAACTCTGAAGTTGAAAATCATAGAGTTAGCTAAAATTAAGTCAGTTTTACAGGTGCTAATTTAATAAATTGTTTGTGAAAATCGCAAATCTTTTTAGATTTTTTTATTAACTTTGCAATCAGAATGAGCAGGAAGGTTTATTATCGGTATAATCCGAAGAGTGAAACTTATGAACGCGTTTACCCGTCAAGTCGTAAGCGCTGGATAGCTGCTGCCAGTCATTTTATGGTTTCACTGCTGTTAGGTTGCGGTGTTTTTCTGCTACTGGACGGAATCATAGACCTGCCCAAGGAAAGGCAGTTGAGGAATGAAAACCGTGAACTCCAGGAGCAGTTGACCCTGCTTAATTCTCGTATGGATAATGCACTTGAGGTGATGGACGACATTGCTGACCGAGATAATAACTTCTATCGAGTAATGATGCAGGCCGATAGGATTCCTGATGCGCAACGCTTTGCCGGAGTTGATAGACTTAATCAGTTAAATTCTATGACTGACAATCAGTTGGTTTCAGCTCTCCAAGAAAAGATTAACCGGCTTGAGCGTGAAATCGTCGTTCAAAGTCGCAGTTTTGACCGATTGAAGGAACTTGCTCAGAAGAATACTGACCGTATAGCTTGTGTTCCGGCTATCCAACCCATCAGCGAACGGGACCTCAAGCACATGGCATCGGGATATGGCCGGCGAGTAGATCCGGTTTATGGGACGATGAAATTTCATGAAGGCATGGATTTCTCTTGTGATATGGGAACTCCTGTATATGCAACCGGAAACGGCACGGTAATCAAGGCCGAATGGTCATCAAGTTATGGTAACTTGGTCATTATAGATCATGGCTACGGCTATACGACCCGTTATGCGCATCTCTCGGAGTTTCTTGTAACTCCCGGACAGAAAGTATCACGAGGCGACCAGATCGCAAAATCGGGCAATACAGGCAAATCAACAGGTCCGCATGTTCATTATGAAGTGCGCCTACATGGTGAAGCCCAGAACCCCGTCAATTATTATTTCTATGACCTCTCCCCGGAGGAATATGCTGAAATGATCACTCATGCCGAAAATGCCGGCCACGTTATGGACTAAGATATGAGTTATGGAATCAAATGATTTAACCAAGAAATATTATCGGATTCGCGAAGTCAGTGAGCTGCTTGGTGTAGCGGCCAGCACACTCCGATACTGGGAGCAGGAATTTCCGAGACTTAAACCTACGCGTAATGCCAAGGGTACACGTTATTATACTCCCGGCGACGTCGAAGTGCTTCGCCAAATCAAGTATCTGGTCCATGACAAAGGACTAAAAATCGATTCCGCAAAAGAACAAATGCGGGTAGCTACAGACTCTGTAGCCACCCGCACTCGGGCTATTGAACGTCTTCAGGCAGTCCGTGCTCAGCTCGTAAGCCTTCGTGACTCCCTGACGCGACTGAAATGATCAGAAGCGGACAACGATTTCGGTTACGAAGCAGTCACTTACTGCGTCGCCGCCTTTCCAGTCAAAGTATTTTTCGTAGTTGAGGCGCACATCGGCGTGAAGTGCCTTATAAGTATAGGTAAGGGTTGAGCCGATGGTAGCGCGGTTACGCTTGAAGTTGAATTTTTCGCTTCCGGTGGTTAGCTGATATTGGTCAGTCATTCCGTCGAAGCGTCCCTGGATGCTCCAGCGATTGAATACACCCCACTTGACGTTTTTATGCCAGTCTGCAAAGGCTACGTATGAGTGAGCATCTTTGTAACGGTCATGGACATAGTGCTGATACATATATTCGGCGGCGAGGTATACATGTTTGCCGTTCCATTCAATGCAGACATCGGCTAAATTAGAGCGAGTCACATCAGGCTTGATTGAGGCGAATCCGCCGGAGAGATTCCATCCTTCGGGGAGTTTGACGGTTGCTTTGCCTGCAAAGGCCATTGTGTGGGTATACTGTGCGCCTTTATGGAGCGAAACAGGGTTGAAGGCACCGGCTTCGAGTGTCAGCGGAGTCTTAGGAATGGAGTAGACCACCTTGGCGCCGAGCGCACGATAGTTCATCATTTGCTTACCCATGAAGGAGCGGTTGGCAAAGAAGTAATTGTTAGGCGCGCGGAAAGATTCAACGCCGAAGGGCATACGGAACTGACCGCCTTGGACAGTCAGACCTTTGACAATGCGGAATCGGCCGTAAGCGTCCAAGAGCATCAGATGGTCATTATTGCTGTCAAATTCCGCTTGAACAAAGTAGTCAATCGAAGGGGCTACATATCCGCCGATGCTCAGACGGGCATTACGCACCCAGAAGCGGGAGTCGGAATGACGGGTATCGAGTTCCCAGCGGGCGCGGACTGTGCCGTGAACCTGCGGTACATAACTGATGTCTGCCGCAACAGCCGCGGAGGCTGTTGCGAGGCAGAACATTGAGAGTGCAATGGATTTAAAGGAGACCATACTTTCCGGAGATAATAAGAACGATATAACCAAGGAGCAGGCCAAAGAAGCCCATCAGAAGACCGGTCTTGACCATATCCTTTTGTTTGATAAGGCCTGTTGCATCGGCAAGGGCATTCGGAGGAGTAGAAATCGGGAGAATCATTGCTACGGAAGAGCATATAGCCACACCGATGAGCAAAGTGCCTACACCACCATAAGCTGCGAGGGATTCCATGTTGGTGCCGACAACGGCCAAGATGGGAACGAAAAGAGCTGCGGTTGCCGTATGGCTGATAAAGTTAGCCATGAGGTAACAGAGAAGACCGGAACCGATAATAACCATGAGGGCTGACCATGAGTTGAACGGTATGGCTTCAATGAGATGCTGGGCAAGGCCGGTCTGATTGAGGGCAACGCCGAGAGCAAAGGCGCCGGCAATCATCCAGAGGATTGACCATGATATTTCTTCAAGGTCGCGCTTGGTGATCACGCCCGTGATGGCAAAGACGCCGACAGGGAGCATGGCGACTACATTAGCGTTAACTCCTGTGATAGAGTCGGTCAGCCACAGAAGGATGGTAACGGTAAAAGTAGCGTAAACAACGTAGTTTCTCCAGTCGCTCTTATGGTTGTCTTCAATCTCAAGATGGATTGTCTTTTGCTTGAAGGGGAAGAGGATGCGGAGCATGTACCAGGCGATAACCAAGAGCAGGATGGTCAGCGGAACCATTACCATCATCCATTGGCCGAAGCCGATACCGAGGTTCATGCCTTCGGGGTCGTTAAGGTATTTCAGGGCGATGGCATTGGGAGGAGTTCCGATGGGAGTACCCATGCCGCCGATGTTTGCACCGATGGGAATGGCCAGGGCAAGACCGATTTTGCCTTTGCCGTCAGCGGGCAGTGCTTTAAGCACGGGGGCAAGGAATGTCAGCATCATGGCTGCCGTAGCGGTGTTGGAGATAAACATGGAGAAAAGGCCGGTTACGAGCAGGAAGCCGAGAAGTACGTTCTCACTCTTGGACCCGAAGGGCGCAAGCATTGTTTTTGCCAATTTGACGTCAAGGCCGCTCTTGGTTGCGGCGATTGCAATGATGAAACCGCCAATGAAGAGCATGATTGTCGGATCAGCAAAGCATGCGAGAATATCCTTATATTTTACGAGATTTTCAAATTTTTCGCCGGCAGCGTCGGTCTGGAGGAACCATAATCCGGAATTTGAAGTGGCAAACAGAAGAAGAACCACGACAACCATTGAAGTGGTCCACGCCGGAACGGCATCGAAAAGCCACATAAGTGCTGCAAATGCAAAGATGCCGATTACGCGCTGTTCAATCGGGTTAATGGTGTTCAATCCGTAGCAAGATGCGGGTACAAACCAAAAGATCAAAGTCACAGCAATCGCGAAAGCGATTTTCAGCCCCTTCATCCCAAGGGGGTTTCGATTCATTCTGTGCTCTTGCTTCCAGTGATGGTAAGATTCGAGCAAATGATATCCATGAAAGTTTTTAAACATGATGAAATATGTGATGATTAGTTTATTTCAGTCCGAAAAACGGGTGCAAAGTTACGAATTTTTCGTGAAATTTGCTATCTTTGCACTCAAAAATATGAACAATAAACTGATTACACCCCCAAATTTTACTCCCGGAGAGGATGAAATTAAGGTCATGAGTGGCCTAAATCCCGGCCTGCATGATAAAATTTATGAACTACCCGAGGGAGCCGGGCTCCCTGAGGCGGTCAATGAACTATATGATTTGGTCTACGAATGGGATCAAACGACTTTTTATATAACTCCCTTGGTCGGGGTTAGTGCTGAGGAGGGTCAGCGGATGTTCGCGCCTTTCTTAGAGTTTTACAACGTGCGTTTCCCTAAAGAATATCTTCCGGATGAATAATCTGATAAATTTTTTGACTGTCGGCGCCGGCGGAGCCCTTGGTGCCATGTTGAGATATGGTTTGACCCTCATGTTGTCGGGTCAGCCGGTGATAGCTACTTTGGCAGCTAATGTGGTAGGCTCATTTTTTATCGGCTTGGCAATGGGTTCGGTCCAGGGCCGGGTTTTGCTTTTTCTGACCGTGGGGCTCTGTGGGGGATTTACAACCTTTTCTACTTTTTCCGCTCAGACTGTCGGAATGATTCAGAGCGGGAATTATCTTCCGGCGTTAGGTTATGCAGCTGGTAGCGTGGTTCTTTGTCTGATTGCAACTTATGCGGCCCTGCGACTAACGTAAGAGGCAGGGCCGGATTAATGACTTAATGGTTA
>CAMWSN010000075.1 GCA_947176925.1 uncultured Porphyromonadaceae bacterium | reverse complement strand
CTCTAAACACTAAACTCTAAACACTAAACAGATTTAAAAGAGATGCGCAAAATCTTTCTGACCCTATCAGTGTGTGCCTCCTTAGCCGCATCCGCCTTAGGTCCCGCCCCGCTCGGCGGGTTCAAATATGGCGACTTTGCCGCACCCGATGGCTCCGAATGGCAAGACTGCCAAAATCTTTCGCTCAACAAAGAGCAGCCTCACGCCTGGTTCTTCAACTTCGCCACAGTTGACCAGGCCAAGAAAGTTCTCCCTGAGAACTCTCCTTATTATAAGAGCCTTGACGGCACATGGAAGTTCAACTGGGTGAACCATCCCGACAAGCGTCCCCAGGATTTCTACAAGACCGACTTCGACGCCTCCGGTTGGGACGACATCGCCGTGCCCGGATGCTGGAATGTGCAGGGGATTCAGAAAGACGGCTCGCTGAAATATGGCAAGCCCATCTACGTCAATCAGCTCGTCCCGTTCGTGACTCACCGCGTGCCCGACGACTGGCGCGGCGGCGTGATGCGCACCCCTCCGGAACATTACACCACTTATACTGACCGCAACGAAGTGGGCTCCTATCGCCGCACCTTCACCGTTCCCGCCGACTGGAAGGGACGCGAAGTCTTCATCAATTTTGACGGCGTAGACTCATTCTTCTATCTCTGGATTAACGGCAAATACGTAGGCTTCAGCAAAAACTCGCGCAACACCGCATCATTCAACATCACCAAATATCTCAACCCCAAGGGCGAAAACACCGTAGCGCTGGAAGTTTACCGATATTCCGACGCGGGCATGCTCGAGGCTCAGGATATGTTCCGCCTCCCGGGCATTATCCGCTCTACTTACCTTACCTCGGTGCCCACCCTGGAAATCAACGACCTGGTTGTGCGCACCACTATCCCCGCCGACGCCAACCCCCTGGCTCCGGTGACTGCCGAGGTTAAAGTTGACGCCCTGGTGCGCAACCTTGGCAAAAAGGCCGCCAAGGCTGCTGAAATCGCCCTGCAGGTTTATCCCGTAGAACTCTATTCAGACAAGACCGGCGAGATGGTTGGTCAATACTTTATCAAGGTTGAACCGGCATTTCAGGTTGAACCCGGAGCCATTCAGGACCTTCACCTGAACTTCTTCCTTGAGAACGCCAAACTCTGGAGCGCCGAAACGCCTAACCGCTATGTCCTCGTGGCTCAGCTCAAAGACCAAAAGGGCAAAACGATCGAGACGGTCAGCACCTACTTTGGTGTGCGCCACGTAGAAATTCGTGATACCAAAGCTGAAGACGACGAATTCGGGCTCGCCGGACGCTACTTCTACGTCAACAACCGCCCCGTGAAGCTCAAAGGCGTAAACCGCCACGAAAACAACCTCAACACCGGCCATAGCCTCACCCACGAACAGATGGAGAAGGAAGTGATGCTGATGAAGCAGGCCAACATCAACCATGTCCGTAACTCTCACTATAACGATGACCCCTACTGGTATGAGGTCTGCGATAAATATGGCATCTATCTTGAAGACGAGGCTAACCTCGAGAGCCATGAGTTCGCTTATCAGGAAGCATCGCTGAGCCATCCCAAGGAATGGGAGAACGCTCACGTTGCCCGCAATATGGAAATGGTTCGCGCTCACGTCAACCATCCCTCAATCGTCATCTGGAGTCTCGGCAACGAAGCCGGCCCCGGCAAGAACTTCGTGACCGCCTACAACGCCATCAAGTCATTCGATACCTCCCGCCCCGTTCAATATGAACGTAACAACGACATCGTCGACATGGGTTCTAACCAGTATCCCTCAATTCCCTGGGTGCGTGACGCCGTAAAAGGCACCATGAACATCAAATATCCGTTCCATATAAGCGAATACGCTCACTCGATGGGTAACGCGCTCGGCAACTTCGTTGACTACTGGGACGCCATGGAATCAACCAACTTCTTTATGGGCGGCGCCATCTGGGACTGGGTTGACCAGGCAATCTGGAACTACACCCCCGACGGCACCAAATATATGGCCTATGGCGGAGACTTCGGCGACCATCCCAATGACGGCATGTTCTGCATGAACGGAATCATGTTCCCTGACCTCTCACCCAAACCTCAATATCACGAAGTCAAGCGCATCCATCAGAATGTCGGCGTCAAGAGCCTTGACCCCGCCGCCGGCACCGTTGAAATCTTCAATAAGAACTACTTCACCAACCTTGATGACCTTCAGCCCGTATGGTCCTTGACCCGCAACGGCGTTGAAGTGGCTTCCGGCAAGGATGTCAAGCGTCCGCGCATGTCAGTAGGCCCGCGCGAGAGCCAGGTATGGTCTATCCCTTATGATTATGCGTCGCTTGACGATGAAGGCGAATACTTCGTCACCCTCCAGTTCCTCCTCAATGAGGACAAGCCCTGGGCCAAGGCCGGATATGTGCAGGCCGAAGTCCAGCTCCCCGTCAAGTCGCCCAAGGAATTCGCCCCGATGACCGCGACCCCCTCTAAAGACGTCACTGTCAACACCGAAGACGAAGTCTCCACCGTCAAAGGTCCCGGCTTCGAAGTAGCCTTCAACAACGAAACCGGCACAATCCAATATCTTGCCTACAACGGCCGGGAAATCATTACCCCGGGCAACGGCCCCGTGCTCAACGCCCTGCGCGCTCCGGTCGACAACGACACCTGGGACCGCGGAAACTGGTGGGCCCAAGGCCTCAACGACCTCCGACACAAGGTTCTCGATCATAAGACACGCGTTCGCGAAGATGGTGCCGTAATCGTATCCTACACCGTAGAATCTCAGGCGCCCAACGCCTACAAGCTCGTTGGCGGCGGCGAAAGCGGAGTCTACACCATCACCCCCGGACGCGAATTCGGCCCCGATGACTTCAAGTTCACCACCAATCAGATCTGGACCGTCTACCCCGACGGCTCCATCGAGCTTGAATCTGCCATCTCGTCCAATAATCCGTCACTCATCCTGCCCCGATTAGGCTATGCAATGACCCTGCCGTCAAACTTGAGCAACTACACCTACTATGGTCGCGGACCCATCAACAACTATAATGACCGCAAGACCTCTCAGAAGATCGGCCTCTACAAGTCAACCGTGGCTGACCAGTTCGTTCCCTTCCCCAAACCTCAGGACATGGGTAACCGAGAGGAACTCCGCTGGAACGCCCTGACTGACGCTGCCGGCAACGGCATCCAGTTCGTGGCCCTCAACGGCACGATGAGCGCTTCCGCCCTCCCCTGGACCGACAATGAAATGGCCGCTGCAGCCCATCCCTATCAGCTTCCCGAATCGAAGGGCACGTTCCTCCATATCGACAAGAAAGTAACCGGACTTGGCGGCGCTTCCTGCGGCCAAGGACGCGCACTCCCTGAAGACCGCACCATGAGCACTCCGCAGACCTTCGGATTCATGATTCGCCCCGTGGCCGCCGGAGCTGACCTCCAGAAGCAAGCTCAGGTTGCTGCCAACGGCGAACGCCCCCTCTCGATTTTCCGCGACAAAGTTGGCAACGTGACCATCACCTCCGCTGATCCCAATGCCAAAATCGTCTACAACGTAACCCCCGCCGGCATGAAAGTGCAGCGCGGACGCAACGGCAACACACGCAATCAGAACTATACCGGCAGCTTCAACATGGTCAAGGGTGGCAAGCTCGTGGCCTGGGATGCCAACTCTCCCGAACAGGTCTTCGTGGTTAACTTCCCCGCAATCGAATCTATTCCCGTGACCGTCATCAACGCCTCTTCGGCCGAACCGGGCGAGGAAGCCTCCAAACTCGTCGACGGCGATCCCTCAACCATCTGGCACACCACTTATGGCGTAACCGTAGCCCTTTATCCTCACTGGGTTGACTTTGACTGCGCTCAGGAGACCAACATCAAGGGCTTCACCTACCTGCCCCGTCCTTCCGGCCCCAACGGCGACATCAAGGACTGGCGCGTAGAAGTCAGCAACGACAATGAAAACTGGACCGAAGTGGCCCACGGAACGTTTGAAAACAACAAGAACCTCAAGCGCGTGGACTTCACCCCCGTCAAGGCGCGTTACCTCCGCTTCGTAGGCCTCAGCAGCCAAAACGGCGCTGACTATGCCTCCGGCGCCGAGTTCACTATCCTTGCCGACTAACAAACCGACCCATACCATTCAGGCCGCTCACTCCGTATAATCAGGGTGAGCGGCCTTCGTTTGCTTTTTTCGGCAAAAATGCGTAACTTTGCGGGGTATGAAACAGCTACTGATTGAAACCTACGGATGTCAGATGAATGTGGCCGACAGCGAAGTCGTGGCCGCCGTCATGGAGATGGCCGGCTATGAGCAGACGGACGCCATAGACCGCGCTGACGCCGTGTTCCTTAATACCTGCTCCATCCGCGATAACGCCGAGCAAAAAATCCTTTCCCGTCTGCAGGCCCTCAACGCCCTGCGCCGCAAGACGGGTCACCCGCAGATCATCGGAGTCATCGGCTGCATGGCCGAACGAGTAAAGGAGGAACTGATTGAGAAACACGGGGTGAACCTCGTGGCCGGTCCGGACTCCTATCTTGACCTTCCGGCGCTGATAGCGTCGGCCGAACAGGGCCAGCCCGCCGTCAACGTTGAGCTGAGCCGCACGGAGACTTATCGTGACATCATTCCGCGCCGAATCGGCTCAAACCGCGTCAGCGGCTTCGTCAGCATTATGCGCGGATGCAATAACTTCTGCACCTATTGCATCGTGCCTTACACCCGCGGACGTGAGCGCTCACGCGAGCCTGAGTCAATCTTAGCCGAGGTACGTGACCTCGCCGAAAAGGGTTTCAAGGAAGTGACCCTCTTAGGTCAGAACGTCAACTCTTACCGCGCCGGCGCTGTAGGCTTTGCCGAGCTGCTCCGGATGGTTGCCGACGCCGCCCCGGGACTTCGTGTCCGCTTCACAACAAGCCACCCGCGCGACATGAGCGACGAAATCATCGCCGCCATAGCCTCGCGCCCCAACATCGCCCATCACATCCACCTGCCCGTCCAGAGCGGCAGCGACAAAATCCTCAAGTCAATGAACCGCCATTATAATAAGGAGTGGTACATGGGCCGAATCGAGGCAATCCGCCGCATGATTCCCGACTGTGCCATCACCACTGACATGTTTACCGGCTTCCACGACGAGACCGAGGAGGATTTTCAGGAGACCCTGGAGCTGATGCGTACCGTGGGCTATGACGCCGCCTTCATGTTCAAATATTCCGAACGCCCCGGCACTGTTGCCGCCCGAACCATGCCTGACAACGTCAGCGAGGAGGTCAAGATTGACCGCCTCAACCGCATGATCGCGCTCCAAAACGAGCTTTCCCTTGCCTCTAACCGCCGCGACATCGGCCGCACCTTCCCTGTGCTTATCGAGGGCGTCAGCAAGCGTTCAACAGAGCAATGGGTCGGCCGCAACGGGCAGAATAAAACCGTAGTGTTTAACCGCCGCGAGGGGGAAAAGGTGGGCGACACCGTCCCCGTTACCATCATCGACGCCTCCTCCGCAACCCTTATTGGCCAATGAAACGTCTTTTTCCGCTTTGCCTGCTTTTAGGCTTGATTCTTTGCTCGTTTACCGAGCCCGAGCGCCCCGATATGGAGCAGATCCGCCGCGAGGTGACCGACCCCGCATCGAAGTATTATTACCCCAAACTGATGGCCCAATATGAACAGAACGAGACCATCATGACCCTTGATGACTACCGCCGCCTATACTTGGGCTACATCTTCGAGGAGGATTTCGACCCGTATCGCCACACGCAGTACTCTTCATTGGTCGAGGATCTCTATTTCAAATCGCGCCACAGCAAGGGCGAGTGTGACAACATCATCAAGTATGCCGAGCTCTCGCTTAAGGACAATCCATTTGACCTGCAGCAGATCGACTATCTGATCTACGCCCTGCGCGAAAAAGGGAAGAACAACATTGCCAACATCTGGCAATATCGCCTGAACCACCTCCTCGAGGCCATAGTCAGCACCGGCACGGGAATCACCCCGGAGACGGCCTGGTTCGTGACCAATCCTCAGCATGAATATTTCCTTCTGAACCGCCTCGGACGCGTAGTGACGGGCTATGAGTTCCTCACTCCGGGCATTGACCATATTTCCGTGGCTCCCAAATCGGAAAAGGATTCGGTCAACTATTATTTTGATTCCCAAAACTTTCTCCGCGAATATTACCGCAAATTCCCCGCAGAGGAAGAATAATCCCAACCATACATTATGCTTAAGCAACTTACTTTGCTCGCTGCCGTTATCGGCCTGTTAGGCGCCTCCGCCTCTGCCAAAGTGATTAAACAGCCCGCTTATGATTTCCGCAAATCCGGAATGCTGAAAGTTACGGAAGTGGACCGCGCGAAGGATGCCACACGCCTGACCTTCCGGGCCAAATACAAACCCAAATGGTACATGTCTGTCAGCCCGGAAGAACTGACAATCACCATGCCTGATGACACCGTAGGCATCGTTCCGCTGAAAATTGAAGGCGACATGGCGTTTGGCCAAAATTATGTCATGCCGGAATCCGGCGAGGCAAGTTTCATCGTGACCTATCCGGCGCTCCCCAAATCGGCTAAGAAAATCGACATCGGCGTCAAGGCCGGCTGGCCCGGAATCTACGGCCTTGACCTCTCCGGCAAAAAGAAACAGGATAAAGGAGAAAAGGCCGTTAAGCCTACTCCTTATCACCCCATCAAGACGATTTTTGCCTCTGACACCATCACCGTCAGCGGCCGCATCGCGGGCTATGACCCGCGCTCGGGAATCCAAGTTATGGAACTTGACATCAAGGATAACGCTTTAGGCAAGTCAATCCCCGTTGCTTTTCCAATTAAGGCTGACGGCAGTTTCAGTCGCCGCTTTTACCTGCCGATGGCCCAATTGACTGATTTCCTGGTCAAAGGCTATGACATGGCGTTTGACGTGTATCTCGAGCCGCAAAACGACCTTGAAATCCTGATTGACTATGACCGGATGATTGAACAGGCTGCCTCCGGGGCTCCTATAGCTTCGGCCGTGACCTTCGGAGGCTCCTTAGGCGAACTCAATAACGAAATCAACGGCTGCGAGACAAGCGTAAAGCCGATGGCCTTCACTCTTTCAGACGTGCAACCCGAAGAAGCCAAACAACGGCTCAACAGCAATTACGCATCAGCCATGACCGGAATCGAAGCTTACATCTCCGATAAAAAAGTGTCGCCCAAGGCCGCCGGAATTTTGCGTAACGCCGCATTAGCCAAACATACAGAGGAGTTGCTGAGCTATGCTGATTACAACTCGCCCGTCAAGCTGCTTCCGGAAGGATTCTACTCCGATTTTCTCAAGGAAGCTTTCAGCGCCGATTCGACCATCTTAGCCGCTCAGCCTCACTTCCTGCTTAACCGTCTGGCATTTTCCAATATGCTTCCTGAAAGGCGACAGGAGATCAATGTCAACATCTTGCGTCGCGCGTTGGACTTCACTCGTGAAGCCGGAGTGGAATTAAATAACGAAGAGAAGAAGATGATTGCCAATATCGCCGACTTTGAATCGCCCGACTCAATTCAGGAATGTCTGTCAAGCGACTTTTTAAGAGGCATTGTTGCCATCTATAATGCTGCCGACCGAGCCGGTAAGGTTGACGCTCTCACGGAATTTAATAAAACTCTCCCGCCTATCGCCTTCGGGAAAGCCGAAACAAACCGCCAATTCATTCAGCGCATCAGCGGCTCGGAAGAACTGCCCCTGCTTTGGCAATTCGCCGTGACTGCCGCCGCCGGGAGATATGGTCTTCAAGAAATGGTTGAGGAGATGGTGCCGGAACATGGAATCACCAATCAATATCTGATTGACCACGTGACCGAAGCCGCCAAACCGAAGCCCGGAGTTCGGCAATTGCCCGATACTCAGGCCGGAGCCATCATGAGAAACATCATTGAGCCTTATCGCGGAAAATATCTGCTCATCGATTTCTGGGACATTTATTGCGGCCCCTGTCGCGCCGGAATCGAGGACAATCAAGCGAGACGCGAGCGCCATCGCGGCAATCCCGGCTTCGCAATCCTCTTCATTGCCTCCGAAAAGGGTTCGCCTATTGACAAGTATAATGCCTATGTAGAAAAACATCTTAAGGGCGAACACCTCCGCCGCCTGCCGGAGGAGCAGATAACTCTCATCCGCGAACTTTTTGAGTTCAACGGGATTCCGCGCTATATCCTTTTCAACCCCGACGGGGAAATCGTCAGCAGCGACTATAGCAACCATGAATTCTGGGAGTTGCTTAAAGAAAAAGGCATCATCAATGAACCTGCAGATAATTGAAGAGTGCGTATCGACTAACGCCGCCATTCCGCGCGAAGCCCCTCACGGCTTCGCGCTGATGGCCTTAAAGCAGAACGCCGGGCGCGGCCAGCGCGGCAACAGCTGGGAGTCTGAGTCCGGGAAGAACATCACCCTCTCGCTGATGCTCAGACCCGAAGGGATGGAGGCCGCGCGCCAGTTTGAAATATCCGAGGCCGTCGCCTTGGGCGTGCTTGACCTATTGCGCTCACTTGGGATTGAGGATGTCGCCGTCAAGTGGCCCAACGATGTCTATGTCGGCGACCGGAAGGTTTGCGGCATACTGATTGAAAACGCCCTTGCCGGGCCATACGTCTCGCGCTCCATTGCCGGCATAGGCCTCAACGTAAACCAGCGGAAATTCCTCTCTGACGCGCCTAACCCCGTCAGCCTCCGGCAATTGACCGGACGAGAATATCCACTCGCCGAGCTTGCCGAAGAAATGGTCGGGAATATTCTCCGCCGCCTGGAGAGCGGAAAAAACCATGTGGACTTTCTTGCCAACCTCTATCGCCGCTCCGGCTCCCATCCCTGGGCGCTCCCTGACGGCACCCGCTTCCTCGCTTCAATCATCAACGTCAGCCCTACGGGATTCCTGACCCTCAGCGAATACCCTGACCGCCCCTTCGCCTTCAAGGAAGTCTCTTATTTAATTAGCAATTAGTAATTATTTTAGACCGGAGGTTAACCGACCCGGAGCGGGTCACATTATTGCTAAGTTTATGAATCCAAAATTAACATAGTTTAACTATTTCAACATCATAATTTACAAAATTAACCCAATTTCACTACTGAAATACTTCAATAACAAAATTTAACTTTTAGAGAAGTAAATTTATCCCCAAAATATTTTCCTATTTCGGGGGATTTGGTTAATTTTGCACCTCAATAACTCATCACGTCAAATAATAAACAACTATATCATTATTTATGAGCAATTCTCCCGTTAAACCCGCCGAAGGTAAACTCGGCGTGTTAGTGGTTGGCCTCGGCGCCGTAACCACAACCTTTATGACCGGCGTACTCATGGCCCGCAAAGGCCTCGCAAAGCCCGTTGGCTCAATGACCCAGTATGATCGCATCCGCGTCGGCAAAGGCAAAGACAAAAAATACCTTCTCTACAAGGACATCGTATCCATGGCTTCTCTTGACGATATCGTATTCGGCGCATGGGACGTTTACCCCGCAAACGCTTACGAAAGCGCCATCAACGCTGAAGTCCTCAAAGAAAAAGACATCAACCCCGTTAAGGACGAACTCGAAGCCATCAAGCCGATGAAGGCCGCCTTCGACAAAAACTACGCCAAGCGCCTTGACGGCGACAACGTCAAGACCGTCACCTCCCGCTGGGACATGGTTGAACAGCTCCGCGAAGACATCCGCAAGTTCAAGGCTGAAACCGGCGTTAACCGCTGCGTAGTCCTCTGGGCCGCCTCAACCGAAGTTTACGTTCCCGTAAACGAAAAGGTTCACTACACCCTCGCTGACCTCGAAGCCGCTATGAAGGCCGACGACAAGGAAAACATCGCCCCCTCAATGTGTTACGCCTACGCTGCCCTCGCTGAAGGCTGCCCCTTCATCATGGGCGCTCCTAACACCACCGTCGACATCCCCGCAATGTGGGAACTCAGCGAAAAGACCGGTATGCCCATCGCCGGCAAGGACTTCAAGACCGGTCAGACCCTCGTGAAGTCAGGTTTCGCCCCCATCATCGGCACCCGTATGCTCGGCCTCAGCGGTTGGTTCTCAACCAACATTCTCGGCAACCGTGACGGCCTCGTGCTCGACGAACCCGCCAACTTCCGCACCAAAGAAGTTTCCAAGCTCTCAACCCTGGAATCAATCCTCGTGCCCGAAGCTCAGCCCGATCTCTACAGCAACTACTACCACAAAGTGCGCATCAACTACTATCCCCCGCGCAACG
>CAMWSN010000074.1 GCA_947176925.1 uncultured Porphyromonadaceae bacterium | reverse complement strand
GTCAAGGAGGGCGCGCAGGGGGGTCGTGGCCGGGGGCTCTATGCGGCCGAGGGGGGCGTAGGATTTTACGACGCCTTCTTGGTCGAGTTCCACTATCAGGGGCGTGGGGTCAATAGAGCCGTCGGGACGGATTGAGCCGGGAAGAATGTGGCGCGTCATAGGCCGCGTTTGCGGGAAATGGATTGTACTCTGTAGCGGCGCGAATGGTAGTCATCGTCAATCATGCGGGTGCGTACCAGCGTGATGGAGTCAATGAAGACGCGGCGTCCCGAGTCGAGCGGTACGCGGATATATCCGAACACGCGTCGTGCTTTCTTCTGGCGGTCAAGCTGGAGAAGCAGCGAAAACCGGGGATTGTCACGGCCCTGGCGATTGACGGTAAATGAATTGACGGTCTGAGCCTTGTCGGAATAATTCGCGCCTAATGTCACGGCAACTTCCTCGTTTCTGAGGTTATGCAGCGCTAAATTCCATTCGACCACGTCACCCCGCCTCCAGGATGAGTCCAAGGGCAACTCAAAGGCAAAGAATTGGGCGTCCTCCAAGGGAATCGAGGGACGCAGCGGCCAAACTTCCGTTGAGTCGCCGGCGGCGGCCGCCAATATGTTCTGCTCCTCAAGGTCGAGGGCGCGGAGCGAATCGCTAAGGATTGAATCCGCGCGGTCATAGACCTTTATGAGTTTAGGCAGGTTTGCGCCATACCAGCGCAGGGTGGTGTCAAGAGTGGCTTCGTTGACTCCATGTTTGGCTAAGACGGATTCGCGCAGGGCAAGGCGCATGGAGTCATTGTCAAACTTCTGGACGCGCTGCTCCGTGGCGTAAGCGTTGGCCAACTCGAGGTCTACCAACAGGCGTGCAAGCTTTTCCTCGCCCAATACCGGTCCGGGGCGCGAGCATCCGGCGGCAATGAGAAGGATGAGCAACAGGGGGAGCAGCAGTCGGCGGTTCATTCCTTGGTTTCCGGTTCTGTTTCCGGATCAGTTTCCGGTTCGGGATTTAACTGAGAGGAATAGAAGAGAATCAGGGCGATGACGCCGACAGATACGGCGGTATCGGCCAAGTTAAAAATCGGGCGAAAGAACTCGAATTCCGTCCCGCCGACCCAGGGCATCCAGTCGGGCCACACGAAGGAGAAGAGCGGGAAGTAGAGCATGTCTACGACCTGGCCGTGAAGGACCTGGGCGTAACCGCCAAGAGAGGGAAACAGCGTGGCCACTTCGGGGGGTGCGGGGTTATTGAAAATCAGTCCGTAGAAGGTGCAGTCAATCAGGTTGCCTATGGCGCCGGCAAGAATCAGCGCAACGCAGACAATCAGCCCCACGGGTAACTTCGGGCGACGGAAAAGGCGCGCGAGGTACCAGAATCCGAAAATCGTTGCCGCGTAGCGAAACAGGGTCAGCGCTAACTTGCTCCCGAGACTCCAGCCGAAGGCCATACCCGGATTTTGAACAAAAAGGAGCTTAAACCAGGAGAATATCTCCATCTCTTCGCCGAGATAGAACGATGTTTTCACCCAGATTTTCAGGGCTTGGTCAAGGATGATGACCAGGGCTATGACGATGGCTGCAAGCCATTTTACTTGTTTCTTACTCATTGCTTTGCTTCGATGCAGAGGGTTGCGTGAGGGACGGCGCGGAGCCTTTCCTTAGGGATTAGTTTCCCGGTTTTGCGGCATATTCCGTAGGTCCCGTTTTCGATGCGGAGGAGGGCGTTTTTCAGATTGGTGATGAATTTAAGCTGGCGTTCACAGAGCTGGGCGGACTCTTCGCGATTGAGCACTCCGGCTGCTTCCTCGAGGGCATTGAAGGTCCGCGAGGTGTCAGTCGTGTCATTGCCGTCGCCGGCAATGGAGGCGCGCAAGGAGTCATATTCCCGCTGCGCCGTAGCCAGTTTTTCAAGAATCAGCTCCTTGAACTCCTGAAGCTCTTCATCCGAATACCGAACCTTTTCCATAAACGCTAAACTTTAAACCTTAAACCCTCTCAATCCGGATATTAACCTTGAGGCCGTCGATGTCAAGAGTGTCATCGGTTTCGGGAAGCGATTCATCGGTAGTGATGGCCGTTGCGAGTACCTGAGAGGCAATGTAGTCAGAGTAAACTTTCAGGCAGTCCACGACTTCCTCGACGGGCTGGAGGCATACGGTGATTCGGTCCGTGATGTTATAATCGCGGCCTTTGCGGATATTCTGGATGCGGTTGACCAGATCACGGGCCATTCCCTCGCGTCGAAGCTCGGGAGTGACGGTGATGTCAAGAGCTACGGTCAGGGTGCCTTCATTGGCCACGAGCCATCCGGGAATATCCTCGGAGAAGATGTCGACGGTGTCGGCGGTCACGTGGGCCGTGGTTCCATCGGCCAATGTGAGGTCAATGGCGCCTGTGCGTTCCAGTTCAAGGATTTGCGTCTGTTCCATGGACTGGACGGCTGCGGCTACCTGTTTCATCTGCTTGCCGAAGACGGGTCCGAGCTTTTTGAAGTCAGGTTTTACGCGCTTGACGAGGACAGTGTTCGAGGGGTCGAGGAGTTCCATCTCCTTGACGTTGATTTCGCTGAGTACTAACGGAATAATCGGCTCAATGACGGAGCGTTGAGCTTCATCCGTCAGCGGTACCATAATTTTGCTCAGGGGTTGGCGCACCTTGAGGTTGGCTTTGCGGCGTAGGGCAAGGACCATCGAACAGAGTTTCTGGGCGAGGGTCATGCGCTCCTCAAGTTGCTTGTCAATCAGCGCCTTGTCGGCTTCCGGCTGGAGTTGCAGATGCACTGACTCGGCTTCCGGATGCAGGTCCAGGTAGAGACGTTCGGCATAGAAAGGCGCGATGGGGGCCATTAGCAGGGCTACCGTGTCCAGACATTCATAGAGGGTCTGATAGGCTGCGGCCTTGTCGCGGGCGTTGTCGCTGCTCCAGAAGCGCGAGCGGTTGAGGCGAACATACCAGTTTGAGAGGTTGTCCTGAACAAACTCGCTGATGGCGCGAGCGGCTACGGTCGGTTCGTAGTCGTTGAGAGCGGTCTGGACGGTGTCAATCAGTGAGTTGAGCACTGAAATCACCCAGCGGTCAATTTCCGGGCGCTCGCTGACGGGAACTTTCTCCGAGGTCTTCGGGTCGAATCCGTCGGTATTGGCATAGCGGGCCAGGAAGTTGTAGGTATTAAAGAGAGTTGCAAAGAATTTGCGCGAGGTTTCAATGACGCCTTCTTCGTCAAACTTCAGGTTGTCCCAAGGCGCCGAATTGCTGATCATGTACCAGCGCAGGGGGTCGGAGCCATATTTTTCGATGGTGACGAAGGGGTCCACGGCGTTGCCTAAGCGCTTTGACATTTTGTTGCCATATTTGTCAAGCACCAAACCGTTGGAAATCACGGCCTTATATGCGGGTGAGTTCTTGACTATGCCGGCAATGGCATGGAGAGTGAAGAACCATCCGCGGGTCTGGTCCACGCCTTCGGCAATGAAGTCGGCGGGGAAACATTCGCCGGAGTCAACACGCTCCTTGTTTTCAAAAGGATAGTGTTGCTGGGCAAAGGGCATTGCGCCCGAGTCGAACCACACGTCGATAAGGTCCAGTTCGCGCTTCATCGGCTTGCCGGATTCGGAGACGAGGATAATATCGTCTACGTAAGGGCGGTGGAGGTCAATCTTTTCATAGTTTTCCTTGGAGTAGTCGCCGGGGACGAATCCTTTGTCGGTCAAGGGATTTGACGCCATGAATCCGGCTGCCACAGCCTTGTCGATTTCAGCCGAGAGCTGTTCGACGGAGCCGATGCAGATTTCTTCGCGGGCATCCTCGGTGCGCCAGATAGGCAGGGGGGTACCCCAGTAGCGGCTGCGGCTGAGGTTCCAGTCCTGGAGGTTTTCAAGCCATTTGCCAAAGCGGCCGGAGCCGGTCGAAGCGGGCTTCCAGAGGATTTCCTCGTTGGCCTTCATCAGCTGTTCGCGCACCGCCGTCGAGCGGATGAACCAAGAGTCCAGGGGATAGTAGAGGACCGGTTTGTCCGTGCGCCAGCAGTGGGGGTAGGTGTGGGTATGCTTTTCGATTTTGAAGACCTTGCCCTGCTGTTTCAGCCAGAGGCACAGGCTGACGTCGAGGGTCTCGGTTTCCTCCGTCGCGGCGGGGTCGTAAGCATTTTTGACGTAGCGGCCTTCAAATTCCTTGTAGGCATCAATGTTGACCATCTTGTTGACGAATTCAGGGTCAAGTTCCTCAAGGCAGTAGAAGCGACCTTTGAGGTCGACCATCGGGCGGATGTTTCCGTCGCGGTCAATCAGGTGCAGAGGGGGTACACCGGCAGCGCGGCTTACGCGCAAGTCATCGGCGCCGAAAGTGCCGGCAATATGGACAATACCGGTACCGTCGGCCGTAGTCACATAGTCGCCGGGAATTACGCGGAATGCGCCCTCGCCCGGGTTAACCCACGGGAAGAGTTGATTATAGTGCATGCCAACGAGGTCTTCACCTTTGAGGCGGGCAACAACCTGCCAGGGCACGACTTTGTCGCCTTTCTGATAAGAGTCTAAATCGCCGTTTTCCCCCTTGGCGTTCAGCACGGAGCCAAGTAGAGCTTCGGCCACGACACAGGTGATTTTTTCGCCG
Source organism: uncultured Porphyromonadaceae bacterium (assembly GCA_947176925.1). Classification (GTDB taxonomy): domain Bacteria; phylum Bacteroidota; class Bacteroidia; order Bacteroidales; family Muribaculaceae; genus UBA3263. The sequence goes on along the minus strand of CAMWSN010000074.1, from coordinate 5,803 downwards.
CTATAGGGATTGAAGGTCCTGACGACGCAATAGTCAATCGCGGGACCGACGCAGAGGGCCGTATTGCTCGGAAGGGTCCAGGGGGTAGTGGTCCACGCCAACAGGCAGGGAGTGCCCCAGCCTTTCATCTGTTCAATCGGGTCAGTGACCTCAAATTGAGCGATGCAGGTGGTGTCCTTGACGTCGCGATAGCATCCGGGCTGGTTAAGTTCGTGGGTCGAAAGTCCGGTACCTGCGGCGGGGCTGTAAGGCTGGATGGTGTAACCCTTGTAGAGCAGCCCTTTGGCGTAGACTTGACTCAGCAGCCACCATACGGATTCGATATAGCGGTTGTCATACGTAATATAAGGATCGGTCATGTCAACCCAATAGCCCATCAGGGAGGTGAGTTGTTCCCATTCGTCGGTGAACTTCATCACTTCGCTGCGACATGCGGCGTTATATTCGTCGACGGAGATTTTCTTGCCGATGTCTTCCTTGGTAATTCCAAGGGTCTTTTCTACGCCTAATTCTACGGGGAGTCCGTGAGTGTCCCATCCGGCTTTGCGCTTGACCTGAAATCCGCGCATGGTTTTGTAGCGGCAGATAATGTCTTTAATGGTGCGCGCAAGTACGTGATGGATTCCCGGATGACCGTTGGCCGACGGGGGACCTTCGAAGAATACGAAGTTAGGGGCGCCTTCGCGTTCGGCGATGGAGCGTTCAAAGAGGCGCTGCTGTTTCCATCGTTCAAGTATCGACTTATTAACCCCTACGGGGTCATTCACCTTATATTCATTAAATTTCATAGCAGAAAAATTTTTTGCAAAGTTACGAAATTTTAATGAAAAATGAAAAACGAAAAAGTGAAAAGTGAAATCGGCGGCGGTTTATCGCCTCCGGTCTCCGAGTTATTTAAGTCGGGCAATGATACGGGCGGCGGCGGTTGCGGCGGCGGGCGATGAGCCAAGTCGCCGGCGCACAAGTTCGAAGCCGCGAAGTTGGGCCTCGCGGTCGTCGTGTCCCGGGAGGATATCAATGAGGGCGTGGGCGGCCGTGGCGGGGGTACATTTGTGGAGAAGAAGTTCGGGAACCACTTCCTTGCCGGCAATCAGATTGGGCAGCGATACGAACGGAATTTTCAGGACGTGTTCCATGACCGTATAGAAAATCCGGGAGCCGGAATGGCGATAGCAGACCACCTGAGGCGTCGCGGCCAGGGCTGCTTCGAGGGAGGCGGTGCCGGAAGTGACCAAGGCGGCAGTCGCCACGGCCATAAGGTCAGTGGTCTGGCCGGTTACGCGGCAGACGTTCTTCGGATAAATTTCGGGGTCTATTCCAGGAGCTTCGGCAATTACGGCCTGATATTTTCCGGCCAATGGACGTATTGCCTCAAGCATTATGGGCAGATTCGAGCGGATCTCGGAGATGCGGCTGCCGGGGACCAAGGCGATTATCGGGCGGTCGGTGAGGCCGTTTTTTTGCTTAAAATCATCGGCCGAAGGGGCTTTGGACAATCGGGCATCGATTTCTTCCACAGAAGGGTTCCCGACATAGTAACAGCGGTCATAGCCGTGTTTGGCATAGAATTTCGGCTCAAAGGGGAGGATAGAGAGCACTTCAGTGCATAGACGCTTGATGTCCTTTACGCGCCATTCTTTCCATGCCCATATTTTAGGCGATATATAGTAAAAAATGGGGATTCGGAGTTTGGCGGCTTCTTCGGCCAGTCGCAGGTTGAAAGAAGGGTAGTCAATGAGAATCAGTGCATCCGGTTTGACGCGATTGAGGAGTTGAGAGGCTGCGGCAAGGTTGCGTCGCACCTGGGGGAGATGCTTGACCACATCAATGAAGCCCATATAGGCCATGTCGCGGTAATGAATCAGGGGGGCGGTTTCGGCAGTGGCGGCCATTTCGTCGCCGCCCAAAAAACAAAAGCGCGCCTCCGGGTCAGCTTGGCGCAAGGCGCTAATCAGGGCAGAGGCGTGAAGGTCGCCGGAGGCTTCTCCGGCACAGAGCATATAAATCATTTGCGGTAGTAGAGCTTCTTGGCGGGGAGATCAAGGACTATGCTGCGGTTAAATACCCGGAAGGGGTTGATGGAGTATTTGTCGGTGTGCAGCGTGTCGGCGTAGGTTACCTTGGCAAAGCGCATGCGGTCACCGATCTGGACGCGGCAGTTTTCCTGAGTCTGCAATCCGGTTACGGAGTCTATGCGTACGGGCGACGTGGCCTTATTGACGTCTTTCAGAGGCTGGACAATCATGCAGGAGCGAATTCCGCGGCCGGTGTCAAGATAATAGTTTTGGATATCTTCATCGTTAACCTTCAGAGGGATGTAGACGCGACGGGAATAGCCGAAGAGGTCACCGATAGCCGAGTCATGTCCGTTGAGGTTGCAAACGAAGGCGTAATTATCAGGGACCTGACGGAGAAGAGTGATGGCTTTTGTGTCTTTATCGCGCTCGATGACAAATTTTTCCAGGAAGTCCATGCCGAGGACGTTGCCTTCCTCGCGATCAGAAATCAGCATCTCGACGTTGTCGAGTGTCACTATGTCGGTCGATGCGGTATCGGCAAAGAAATACATCGGCATGACCACCTTGCGGGTGTAGATTCGGTAGTGGCCTGACTGGTCGGTAGTGTAGAGGAGTGTCTGCTGTTCTTCGGCTTCGGCACCTTCTTCTTTAAGATGTTTGAGAGTCTCGGGAGCAATGAAGCTGTGGCGTGAGCCCATGTCGATGGTGTAAGGAATTCCTTTTGCCGTATAGACCAATCCCTTTTCGTCAGGAACAAAGCGTACGATGCAATTTTCTTTCCCGTCAGGAATCTCCATTTTACCGTTAAAATGGTAGATCTGATAGATACCGGCACCATAAACGCCCACAATCACCGCTAAGACGATGAAAATGGCCGCCAAAGTTACTCGCAGGGAATATTTATGAGTTTGCTTTGCCATATTTTTTACGATGCAAAGTTAGCTCAAAAAAATGAAGAGATAATTATTTGTAACAGAATTGCCCCTACTTTTTAACCTTTAAGGAATAATCAGGGCATATCTGCCGTCAAGACCGAAGGTTACGGAGTAACGGCGCATGCCGAGTCCGCGCTGAAGGGCGGGTCCGGAGGTTGGAGCGCCGGCCATCTGTGCGCTCCCGTTTAGGACGAAGACGTCATAGGTGCTTCCGCATTCCGGACAGCGGGCAAGGCTCGTTTCACGGTCAATAATGACTTTGACGTCGCGCTGACATTCAACCGGGCAGCTTAAATCGTAGGCGCGTGGGACTCCCCCAAGGTCACAGACCATCAGGACTCCGCCGAAGCCCGTGGCCGATAGGTTGTTATAGGAAAATCCCGCCGGAGTGGAGGGGATGATGAAGCGTTGGGCGTCAAGCGGGGCTTTGGCGGCGAAGATATCCCATTGTCCGGCGGTCGTGAACGGGACGTAAACCGGATTGAGCGGAACGCGACGGAAGTCGATTTCCACCGAATCGTAACACCCTGTCAGCCCGAAGGCCAACAGGGTGAATACGCATTTTAGGACATTGGATAATTTCATGAATTGAGTTGGCCGAACATTTCGCCGAACTTATCGGCGGCTTCCTGAAGTTTGGGACCTATCAGCGGGCGCACCATCATCGGGATTTCTGCGTCAATCGTGGCGGCGACGTCGGTTTCCGCCTCGGAGACGGGGTTTAGGTCAATGATGACGTGGATGGGAAGCATACCCGTGTCGGCCAGGAATTTAACCTGAGAGGGGGCGGTGCGTTCCACGATGCGGAACTTCATTTCGCCGACTCCGGGGGCCGTGAACGCTAACGTTTCGGCGTCGGGGAAGTTGATGGTTCCCATCTTGGCGCGGATATCCTCGGGAAGGTCACCCATGCGCCCCTGGAGCTCATTGAGATTGGTCATGCGCTCAAAGAGCTGCGATGCGGGAAGGCTTACACGATAGGATTTGCCGGAATATTTTGCCATAAGTGGTTAAGCTTTTTTGGGGCCCCAGACAGAGGGGTCTTTGCGCCATTCGCGAAGGGTCTCGATGTCTTCCTGGCGGATATAATTGGTTGCGAGGGCGGCTTCAAGCATGGCGTTATAGTTGCTGAGTGTCAGCAGTTCCACTCCGGCATTCTTGAATGCTTCCTGAGCGATGGGGAATCCATAGCTGAACATGGCGACCATACCGACCACCTCACATCCGGCCTGGCGGATAGCTTCAACGGCCTTGAGCGATGATCCGCCGGTAGAAATCAGGTCCTCGACCACTACGACCTTCTGGCCCAGGTCCAGTTTGCCTTCAATGAGGTTTTCCAGGCCGTGGTCCTTGGGGGTAGAGCGGACGTAGACGTAAGGGAGTCCGAGAGTGTCAGCAACGAGCGCGCCTTGAGCGATGGCTCCGGTGGCAACGCCGGCCACGGCTGTGGCCTGCGGGAAGTTTTCCTGAATCAGGCGGCAGAGTTCAACTTTTATGAAGGTGCGGATTTCCGGATAGGAAAGGGTTACGCGATTATCAGTATAGATAGGTGAGTTCCAGCCGCTGGCCCAGGTGAAAGGATTGTCGGGCTGGAGTTTGATGGCGCTGACTTTCAGCAGCTTTTCAGCAAGAAGCGTGTCTAACTGTTTCATGGAAATGAAGAATGGTGAATGTTTTTAAGTTGCAAAGGTAGTTAAATAAATTAAAAATACAAAATTAAAAATGCAAAATGAGGAAAATTTGGTCAAATTTGTTTTTCATTTTTCATTTGCGTTTCATTTTCATTTTCCATTTTTAATTTTTTTCGTAACTTTGCACCTATATAATTCACAATCATTATTTATTTATATGAACAAATTTTTACTTTCTGCATTTGCGGCCGTTGCATGTGTAGCAGCCGCTTCAGCCGAAGAAATCGAACTTGATTTCACCACCAATAGCTATGGCCAGACCGTAGCAGGCACGGCAAACGACAAGTATTACATGGAAGACGGTGCTTCTTTCTCCGATGGCGTAATCACCATCACCGTCAACAAGCTCGAAGGTTCAGGCGTACGTTTCTGGGCTACTGATGCCGGCGCTCAGACTTTCCGCGTAAATAACAAGAGCGGAATCACCGTCAGCTGTAATGGCGGCGTAATCACCTCTATGACAATTAAAGGCTCAAACTTCGGCTATCTCCAGGGCGAAGGCTACGATGACGGCACTTTCGAAGGCTCCGCTTCATCCATCGAACTCGTTAACAAGGGTAGGGACGGAAAGACCGGTACCGTACAGATCAAATCCATGACCATCGTCTACGAAGGTGGAGTGGCTGACGAACGCGAAAACGCCGGCCTCGCTTTCTCTGAAGAAAACGTTACCGCTTATCTCGGCGAACCCTTCACTGCTCCCACTCTGACCAAGGCCACTACCGCCGTAGTTACCTATTCAAGCGATAAGGAAACCGTTGCTACGGTTGACGCTCAGACCGGCGAAGTGACCCTCGTCGGCGAAGGTACGGCCCGCATCACTGCCAAGGCCGAAGCCAACGATGACTTCCGCGCAGGTTCAGCCTCTTACCTGCTGACCGTGCGCCCCGCCAAGGTAGCCGGCGCTCTCTTTACCTCTGAAATGGGTGAAGGATTCAGCTTCGAAAATCCCGCCGACATTGAAGTCTGGAAGCTCGACGCCAAGTATGGCCTCAAGGCTTCAGCATACGTTAAGCTCGAAGGCGAAGAAGCTCAGAGCTCACACGCTGCCGATGCCGTTGCTTATACCCCCGAAGCCATTGACCTGACCTCTTACGCAAAGGCTACATTGCCCTTCCAGCAGGCCCTGCACCAGTTCACAATCGGTGCCGAGTTCATG
>CAMWSN010000073.1 GCA_947176925.1 uncultured Porphyromonadaceae bacterium | reverse complement strand
CCCGGACCCTCTGATTAACAGTCAGATGCTCTAACCGACTGAGCTACTGAAGCAGATTTCTTTTGCGTTATTGCGCTGCAAAGTTACGCCAACTTTTTGAAATATCCAAATCTTTCCCCAAAAATTTTCAAAAAAAGTTTTTAGGTACGATTCTCTACTTATTTTTTTAGTAAAAAGTCTGTGACTTATGTTTTTTTTTCGTAAATTTGCGGTGTCGATATACCTCATAATATAGAAACATTTCTTTTATGTCCCCAATTTTGTATTATGCACAGATGGATGGTGAGTATTTTGGGCCTTTTTCGCTTGATACCATCTACAATATGCATTTGACTCCTGATATACTGGTAATGGCGTCAAATACCAACCTATGGCAGCCGGCTTCATCTTATCCGGAGTTGGCGGCTTCGCTTGATTTGGAGACCTACGATTATACCTCGTCATTTACCTCCCCCCCCCTATCTAATGCACAACATTCTGTAAATAAGCAAGTTGCGCCAATATTTAATGAGCGCTCTATTTTCTATATTCGCCGAGGCGGCTCTCCTTATGGGCCATACACACTGGAGGCCTTAGCTTCCGTTACTATATCAGATGATACCGAGGTTAGTCTTGATGGAATGACGTCTTGGTTTCGAGCCGGTGATATTACCGGGCTTCTTACTACCCTGGAGAGTATTGCACGTTTTGGGGAAACGATGATACAATCGCAGTCTGCGGAGAATGACGAAGGCATATCTTCTCTCCTTGACCGACTTCAGAAGTACAATCCCTCAGACTCGCAACCATATCGTCGAGTATTTCCCTCAGCAGAGGCAGAGCTTGATTTTATTGTTTCTGAGTATTGCGAGACGTTTAACGAGATGCTTGAGATTATCAACGCTTTAAGCAAAGCATGTCAACTCGCAACATTAAATCGTCGGGCCGTAGCGATGATTTCATCAACAGTCAATAATGTCACGCGCTGTGTTAATGATCATTATATGGCCGAGCTGCGGCAGTTGAGCTCGCTTCAACAAGCATTTACAACGGCAAGCATTTCAATAGGCAAAACATACTTTTCGCTGCCTGCGCCTCTGAAAGATGTTGATTTCTATCGCATAAATTTCCTGAATGTACTTGGTGAAAAGAATCTGTATGTGACATACGATGCTTCATCAATAGCCCGGGCTGAGGATTTTGTCAACTCCATTCTTGGCAGGCTTTATAAGAGTAATCCGGCCCGAATGATAGTTGCTGAAGTAATTGACACTGAAGGAATGACCGGTCTGGCCGATACGTTCAAGTTGATTAATCGCGACCTTTATCACCTTGTGATCCGTCCGGATGAAGTCAGGACTCTGTTGAATTCACTTCAGGATCGTGCGGGTAGCGTTTTGCGCAATTTGCTAACTGAACCGGGAATGACGTTGCAGGACTATAATAGTACTCACGACAGCAAGGAGGCTAATATTTTATTCGTAATTAAGAATTTTCCCAGGGGTATGTCACCGGATGCACTTTCGGCACTAAAGCGTCTTTCAAAAGTTGGTCCTAAGGCTGGAATATACACTATACTTATGTCTTCTGTCAGTGAGATAGAGGAAATGTCGGCTAAAGAGATTGAACTATTTGATGTTATGGATTTTGCCAAGACATCCAATTCATTCCATTTTAGTAATAATTCAGATTCCCTGGAGAGTGTCCTTGAATCAACCGATTCAGATGATATTATTGAGGGAATCACTCAGTTTGGAACTTTGACTGACGCAGAATTGAAAGAAATAATTCATTCTGTTAATGCCAAATGTGAGTTGCGTGATGATGTCGCAATTCCGTTTTTGGAAAATATGCCGTCGAAGAGTCAATGGTGGACTTCGAAAAGCTCCAAACTGATTGAGGTGCCCTTTGGAATGGGAGATGATATGCTCGTCAAGTCGCTGAGAATTACTCAAGAAAGTGGTCAAAATACGGTAGTCGTTATAGGCATTCCTGGTTCAGGGAAAAGTGTGTTTCTTCACTCATTGATCTGCAGCGCAGCCATAAAGTATTCTCCGGACGAGTTGAGAATGTATCTAATAGACTTCTCCGGTGTAGAATTTAATACCTATGCCATCGGTCAGTTGCCTCATGCACGTGTGATAGCACCGGAAGCTGAACGCGAATTTGGCCTAAGTATTCTTCGCGAACTCGTTGAGGAAGGGTCACGCCGAATGGCGCTTTGTCGCGATCATAATGTCAGCAATATTGTGGACTTGAAAAAAGTAGCTCCTGATATCAAGGTGCCACGCTTGCTTGTGATCATTGATGAATTTCAGAAGCTTTTTGAAATAGAAAACGACCTGATTTCTCGTGAAGCCAACACGAAGATTCATATTGTCATTCAGGAATTTCGCAAGTTCGGAATCAATCTGGTCCTTGCGACGCAGAAACTTCCTAATTCTCAATTTCTTCCACGCGATTTGATTGCCAATCGTGTTGTATTCAAGAGTGCGCCGAACGACTTTAATACACTGATTACCATGGAGGATAAGGGCGGGATTCCGCGTTTACGGACCGGCCAATGTATATACAACAGCGAATCCGGAACGCCCTATGGCAATGAGAAAGTACAAGGATTTTTCGTGTCACGTGTTGATATTGAACAGCTGTTGGATGATATGGAGTCATTTGAGAAGACTCAGACCTATGAGCACGAGCAAATTAAGGTGTTCCGCTCTGATGAACAGCCTGAATTTGTTCGGCGTCGCGTCCACGATTACCATCGTGGTTTTCGCGCTGCAGGGCAGTCTATTCCGGTCTACGTCGGCGAGTCGGTCTCTGTAAGTGATCATGACGTTTGTTTAGAATTTAGCCATGAAGGCGGTAACAATCTTCTCATTATTGGTGGCGAGTCTGCCGTGGCTGAGGCAATTGCATACCATTCGGTGCTTTCTGTCAGCATGGTCCATGATTCCGATGACGCTACGATAATTGTCGTTAATGGAATGCGCGCTGATAATATTGTTGGCAATCAAATGATAGAGACTATCCAATCATTGCCCTTCAAGGTAATGTCTCCATCAAAGATTGAAGATATTGAACAAGTGCTTACTTCTGTGAAGGAAACGATTGATGAGCGCCGAGCCTCAGGTGATACTAATTATTCTAATATTTACTTAACGATATTTGAGGCTCAAAACTGTAGAGCCTTCGATCAGGTGTCAAACGGGCGCTCAGAGCGCGCATCTCAATCTGCAACCTTATTAGATTATATTGTCAAAAGTGGACCGGCTGTTGGAGTTTTTACCATTCTTCAAGTTGCAAACCTTGCCGGGCTTACGCGCATAGGGACTTCTATGCTGTCTAATTTTAATCATCGAATTGCGTTACAGATGACTGACCGTGAGTCTACGAGCGTCATGAACGATGAATCCGCGAGCAAGCTGTTTATTTTCAACAGACCATCGTCCGTGTTCCGTGCTTATCTTTACGATAAAGTTAGAAATACATCAATAAAATTTAAACCTTATAAATCATAATTATTATGGGTAGCATGATTACTGACCCCGTGGCAATTCAGAAGTTCAGAGATCAACTCCTTGATTTGGTTGATGCTCTTCAGAGCCAAGCCAAACGAACTGATGCCGCTATTGAAGAGGTGGCAAATACTTGGAAAGACGAAGAATTCAAGAGATATCGTCGGGAATTTGATAAGGATCGCGAGCTGTTTGAACCTCTTTGCAAGAATATAGAGGCATTTGAATCGGAGCCGCTTTACCAACTTCAAAAGAAGGCGGAAATATATATTAATGGTATTTAAAATCAATCAGAATTATGTCATCATTAACACATACTGAGGTCAATTCAGAAGGCCTGCATACACTCCAAGACGAACTCCGTGCTCTCTCCGGTACCCTCAATGATCTATATGATACTCTTTGGGGTGATTTGAATATTCTCGGCGAAGAATGGACTGACGAGAAATGGGATGAATTCAGTGAAGCCTTTAAGGACGATCGAGAAAAGATCATTGAGTTGGCTGATAAATATAAAGATTGGGCTGACAATTATATTCAGCGCAAGATTGAACAGGTTGAAGATTTTGGTAATACAAATGCCGGAATCAAGTAAGTATTACTGAGGAATATAAATGGATCTGCCTGAACTGATTAAACCTAACGGGGTCTATGTCGCTGATCATCATTCGCTGATGGACTTAGTTAATGCTATTGTCTATACCGGTGAGTCACTTGCATCATTGCGTTCGGCTGTAGATGGATACTTCCGCAGCATAGAAAATGCGATGGAAAATAGTATTGATGATTTTCGCCGCCAACTGCAAGATGCTCAATCGCGCCTTAGTGATGCTCGGGCAGCTCTAAGTGCCTGTGAAGACAGTGGATACTACGATGATGATGGCAATTATGTCAGACCTAATTGCTCCTGTGAGCGTGCCGAGGTCAGGGAGGCGGAAAGCGAAGTTGACCGTATCCGGAAAATTCTTGAGAGGTTAGAGGCTATCAAGTCAAAAGTTGATAGTGAGTTGTATAAGTATCGTCAGCCTTTCGGAGTGGTAATTCCCGGTGGCGGAGACGGCGTATTGGAATATCTTTCTGATAATCAATCCAAAGAGGCGTCAGATTTTATGAATCGGCTTTTGGAAATTATTGAGGAGTATCTGAGCGTTAATGTCTCTGCTGACGGAGGCGTGACGTCGACACCGCCTAAAGAGGAGCCTATTGAGATCACACGCTCTAAGGCTGATGCCTTTCGGGAAGCATCGGTACGCGTTATGGAGCGGCAACGAACGGAGCAACCATCGAGTCATCCTAACAATGCTGTGGCTTTGTGCCTTGGATGCGGGAGGCCAGTTGTGGCATGTATTTGTGCTAACGGCCCCCTCCAACGTGAGCGAATCTTTAACTACGATATATCAAGATGAGTATGATTCCAGATTATGTTTCGCAGGTTCAGGAAGTTGCCCGTCAACTTGAAGCTCAGGCGTTGGTGACTGCCACTCAATGGAGTGATTCCAGACGTAAGGAGTTTTATGACCGTTATATTGAGCCGATGCTGGAGTGGATTGACACGTATGTTAACGGTTCATCAGGCGCACGGTCAATGCAGGGAATGGGTCTTGATGATTTGCTTCAATTTATGGATGAGCAAGTCAGTGAGTTTGAAGCTGCCGGGGGTTCTGCGTCTGCGGGGATCGGATTCTTCTATGGTTCAATGCCGCAGCAGATCATGGTTTCGCCGAGGACTTCAAGGTCTGAAGTGCAGGCAATGCCGCTGACATCTTCTAACGGAGTTGATATCCCTGAAGAGCAGGCACCGGATCAAATCAGCAAAAACAGAACTGATTGGACTGTGGACTATAATCTAAATAGTCCCGGTAATTTCTCAGCTCAAAACTTACGAGAAATTCTTAATAGACGTAGAAATAATTAATCAAATAAGGCTGTCAAGTATGCCGAATTTGTCAATCTAACTAATAACTTATTTAATATGAACCAATCAATCATCATTCCTAAAGGTTGCTTTTGTGGCGAAGATGCGGCTGCCAAGCGTCGCCGAGAATTGCGTGATACACTTGCAGGGGCAAAGACCGTCAGACTTGCTGCGGGTGGCAATGCTATGAACGTAAATAATAATGAGGCTACTATTGAGGTGGGTCGAGGAAAGCTTGCCGGGGAGGATGCTGCTTCAAGAATGATGGCTCAAAAAAGGGCCCGTATTGCCGAGGCGCTGCGTAACGCCAATCCGGTAACGCTATCCCAAGGGGGTGACGCAATGGGTAAGGATCCTGATGCTGTTAGAATTGCGGCACCGGCTGGCGTATTGGCTGCTCAATGGTATGAGACAAATCCGTCACTCCTGGCTATGGAACAAGCAGCAATGGCTCATAATTATCCTCAGTTCAAACTTGAACGTCTTGACGATGGACGCCTTTGTTGGACCGGAATACTTGAGCCCGGAGTTTTTGAATCAAAATATGGGGTAAAACGTCAATATCATGTTATGGCGGTCTATGACAATAATCATCCTAATCAGCGGATGGGCTCTTCGGTGAAGGTTTATCCTGTGATGCCTGATATTGATGAAATGATTCAAATGTGCGGATTCCAGCCACTTCATCTTTTGCGTGACGATGTTGGTAATCTTTATTTATGTACCAATGAGGCGGGAGATCAGAAAGTAGGTGTTACCACCACTACGGCTGCTTCGGTACTCGGATGGGCCTCAAAATGGCTAATTGCTTTTGAACTTGTTCTGACGGGCGACCTTTCTTTAGCTGAATTCAATAGTCACGGCGGAATCTAATTATGCATTTCTAATAAATCTGAAATATATGGATAAGAAATGTAATACCGTAATATTCAGTGATAAGGCTTACAATGCGATAATCCGAGAAAGCTTTGTCAAACACCCTGTAGAAACCGGAGGTATTCTGTTAGGTTATATCTTGGAGAACGGGATGTGGATAGTCATGGAGGTAATTCCTCCGGGGATTAACGGTATATTCCAGCCCGCATATTTTGAGTATGACCAGGCTTTTGTCAATTACTTGAGTAACTCCGTAGCAAACCAATATAAGGAGCCACTTCAGCTTCTTGGTCTTTGGCATCGCCATCCGGGGTCAATGGACTATTTCTCATCAACCGACGACGGGACGAATACCGAGTTTGCTGCTCAAAACAACTATGGCGTTATATCAGGCTTGGTCAATATAGATCCATCTTTCCGTCTTACAATGTATCATCTGGATCATAGCAATGGTCAGTCAACAAGGAATATAGCTTATACATCGGTTGATGTTGAAGTTGGTGACGACCTTATCCCGGAAAGATTTTTTGAACTGAGATATGTTGATGCAGATAGGAGAGAGCTCAATCCGACACCTCCACACGTCAATAATCAAGCATCATATATGACAACTGATATTCCAAAATCATCACGAGGAAGTGGTAATGACGAGTCTCTTGATGATGTTAAGCGGATGTCAATGCCTTTTTTAACTCGCCGATGGTTTCTACCGACGATAGCTTCGGTACTGTTTATTTGTGGGGTCATGGTTGGTGTTCTCGGCTCCTCGGTATTTAAAAAGGCTGTAAATACTCCTGTGGAAAAGATTGACAAAAAGTAAAATGATTGATATTAATAAATTCATGAAGGGCAAAGGGTTGAAGCCAACCGTTTGCTATCCGCTTGAAATTGAAGGGAACCACGAGCTTTGGGGTTTCCATCATTCAGAATCGAATTATTACAATATAATATCTCTTGACGGGGTTGATTCTCGTCTTGGTGGTGCAGTCCCCATCCTTTTGGGCCATTTTTATGCTGACAAACCTGAACGTCCTGCTGACGATGATAAAATTTACGGATGGCGTGACTCTGTGGGTAATGTTCAATTTTTGACGTCGGATCTCATCTCTTGTCAGCTTGAAGGTTACAGTCTTAAAATAGATATTTTTTCGCGCAATACCGGAATCCTGGAGTCGGATATTATGTTGCGAAAGGGTGCTGTTATCATTGGATGTGGCTCTGTCGGCAGTCTTGTTGCTCTTGAGCTCGCCCGCGCCGGAGTTGGACGTTTCTTCCTTATTGATTTGGACATCATGAGCTATCATAATATCTGTCGTCATCAGTGTGGAATTCTTGATGTCGGCAAATATAAGACTACGGCCCTTCGCGAGCGGATACTTCAGATTAATCCTTCGGCCGAAATTCATGTTGCCCACAAGCGTATTCAAGATGTTCCGCTTGCCGAAATCGAGCCTTTCTGTTCTCCGGAATCAATTATGGTTGGGTGTGCTGATAATCGTGAGGGAGACTATTATGCTGCTCAAATGCTAGCCAAGCCCAATGGGATGCCTTTTATTTCAATAGGATGCTGGGAGAGAGCCTTTGCCGGCGAAATTTTCTATTGTTTGCCTGATGGGATGCCTGACTATGAGGATTTTATGGCTACTATGACGGAGTCCTCCGGTCGAGTGCAGGCCAACACTCATATTTATATGGGTGAAGTAGGCAGTTTTGAGCCCGGAATATCAGCAGATATTAATTTCGTGACCACCATCGGTGTCAAGATGATTCTTGATTTGCTTAATCGTGATAACGAAAAATATACCCAACGTCTGATAGATTCACTTACACAATACACCCTGGTTTGTAATACTAATAATCCTAAAATTGGAGGCGAGATGGCCGAAATTTTCTCATATCCTCTCCAGGTAACACGCAGTATAGTCCTTGACTATGCTGAAAAATAATGGACGCAGCTATTGGAATTATAACGCTGGGTGTTATTGCCATCGTTATTGGTGTGGTACTTCTTGTTAGGCGTAATAATGCAGAACGAGATAATTTAGTGGAGACTCCAAATCCTGATATCCATGAGAGTCCGAGTGTCCCACTAAGGCATTTTTCTCTTGACGAACTAAAAAGGCAAGAGTTTGGGCGGTATCGTTGGGATGATTCCGGCCTTGTTTTTGAAGTCAATTCCGATGGTTCTGTAACGATGGTAGGACATTTTGACCCAATAGAGCTTTTTAATTATCCCCAAAATGAACGTATGACTTTAATTGAGAATAGGGAACTTGAAGAAATGTTGCCATTTTGTTGGTGTTTTCTTTCAATGGAATCGGAGGGAAATCGTCTTCCTGAGTTCTTTTTTTCAGCCTTTGATAATCTATATTCTACTTGTGAAGTTAATTGTCAAGATGTTAATGAGATTTATAGTATAAATTTTAAAGACTTACCGGTTGAGAATTCGAATAGTCCATTGTTAAAAGCACTTGAGCAGCCCCGTCGAGGGACTGTGATACTTATGCCGACCAATGAAGATGAATTTATATTATCCTTAGGGGCACAGGCATGTATTAAGAGGTTGTTTAAGAAGAGAGTTCGTGTTAAGATTAGCTCGCCTGCCGTAATGGGTGCATTATATGCCGGGGTTCTCTCAATGAGTAATAACGTATTGATTTCTTTTGCGTGTGAGCATCGCGGCAACTATCAATGTTGCAATATGCTCCTGGATGATGGAATTTATGAGGTTAAAAGCATTGTTGACAAATCAGTTATCAGACCTCATGACGTGGCGATTTCGAATGATTTCATTGCTCGCGGCTCTCTTATTCAACTTCTCGCTTTTGAAGGAAAACTGAAGGATATAATGACTCTTGATATGTTGCCTTATCCGGTTTCTCTGAGAATATTTGAAGAAGATAGGCAGGTTCATGCTATCAACGTAGTTAGTGAACCGGAGCTAATTCCTTTCTCTAAAAAAGAGATTGATATCTTTGCTTCTCCTCGAACGTCAGTGGCTCTTTATATTGGACGAAAGAAAATCTGTGATGATATCCTCTCAGAAGTTAGTGCGCCTCGTGGACCTTTGAAGGTGTGTTTGGAGGTAGATGCCGGGATGTCAATGAAATTTTATATTTCAACTAATGAAAAGATTCATTTATTAAATATAGGAAACTTAATAGGTTAATTTAAAATGGGACAACAATTAGAGAAAACTTATACTGCTCCGGATGGATCAGTTTATCGTGTCAATGAAGATGGCTCGGTTACTAAAATTATAGATGGAGCCGGAAATGTACCACCAAAAAAGCGCTCCTGGATATGGATTGTTATTTTAATCGTTGTGGGTCTGGGACTTGGGATAACGGGTGTTGTGCTCATCATGGATAGCTTAGAGAATGAACATGATTATTATACATCACAACAATATTATATGGGAGATAATCCCATTGAAGACCCGGGACAGGGAATGTATGAGCAGACCGCGGAAGTTCCGGCTGAGGAGCAGACCGCGGTTGAATATGATTATGCTTTCATTAGTAATGGGCTGTTCTATGGAACAATTGGCGGTTATCCGGTTCATGGGTCGCTAAATCTTGAGACTGAGAGTCCGGATGGCTGGCTCTATTATGATACCGATAGTAGTAGTGGAGATGCAATGTACCTATCCGGGTACTATGATGGTAGTTCCTGGTCAGAATATTATGGGGACCAATACACAGGGGAATTCTCATTTGATGTCTGGGATATCTCCAGAGATAATTTTGCGCGTGGAACCTATACCCGTAGTTCTGACGGTCAACAGTTTTATGTAGAGCTATACAAGTCTCCTGATAATTACTGAAAGAACTAAATAGGAATGAGAAAATCCCGCCTTTTTTAGGGGCGGGATTTTTTCTGGTTATGAGGGTGGTGGTGATTAGTCGATTTCTTCGTCGGCTTCGTAACCGCCCATTTCGCGGATGGCATTTTTGAGCATGGTGTACTGCTGGAAGAGGTGGTTTACGGGCACTTCGTTCTTGGTGTAGTCATGCATGGGACTCTTGAGGAAGAAGCTGAGGAAGCGCTGGGTACCGTGGCGGCCGGCGCGGGCGGCGAGGTCGCTCAGGAGCACGAGGTCAAGACAGAGGGGTGCGGCAAGGATTGAGTCGCGGCAGAGGAAGTTGATCTTGATCTGCATGGGGTAGCCCATCCAGCCGA
>CAMWSN010000072.1 GCA_947176925.1 uncultured Porphyromonadaceae bacterium | reverse complement strand
TTTTTAACCCGATCCCGACCTATGCCGAACAGCTTGCCGCCGAGGTTGACGAAGACCTGCCGCAGGCCGGCGAAGCCCCCGAAGGTAGTCAGGATGATTTGATTAACTCTTTCATTATCAAGAGCAAAGAAGGTGCTACGCAACTTCCCAAGGAGGAAGCTTCCGCCGAGTCTCAACAATCCAAGGAGGACCCCGCGCCACTCAAAAAACCGGCCGCGACCGACGACTCATTATTGAGCGAAAGCCTGGCCAAAATTTATATCCGCCGAGGCAATTTTAAGAAGGCTTTTGAAATAATTAGCAATTTAAATTTGAATTTTCCAGAAAAAAGTCGTTACTTTGCAGATCAATTGCGCTTCCTTTCAACCCTTATTCGGCTTGAAGAGGAGCGCACTAACCGCGCTAATAATAACAAATAATTTAATAAACCAAGATGCTTTACACTATTGTAATTATCCTGACTCTGATTTCCGCCGTTCTGCTGATCGGCATCGTGCTCATCCAGAAATCCAAGGGCGGCGGCCTCGGCTCAACCTTTGCGAGCAGCAACTCTATCCTCGGTGTGCGTCGTACCAACGACGTCGTTGAAAAAGTTACCTGGTATCTTGCCGGCGCTGTGGCCCTGCTTTCAATCCTCAGTGTGTTCTGCGCTCCTTCGCTGACTTCCGACGGCCTTCGCACCCAGACCAAGGTAGAAAACGCCATTCCCGCTACCGATGCTCCCGCTACCGAAGCTCCCGCTACCCAGCTCCCCGCTCCGACTGCAGAAACTCCCGCTGCAGAAGCTCCCGCTGCAGAAGCTAATTAATTCTTATAATTCTTATAAATCTTATAAGTTTTATAAATTTTATAATAATTCAACTCATGATCACGCAAGAGCAGCTAAAAGAGACCTTTGAGCGCAAGTTGGCGCTGAGGAGGTATCTTTGACGTCGACAATAAGAAAATCCAAGTAGAGGAAGAAGAACTCCGCACTCATGTCCCCGACTTTTGGGAGCACCCCAAGGAGGCTCAGATCCAGATGAAGAAAATCAAGGATCTGAAAGCCTGGATTGAGGGCTATGAAGACGTCGAAAAAGCATGTGAGGAACTGCAGTTAGCCTTTGATTTCGTCAAGGAAGAACTCGTGACGGAAGAGGAAGTCGATGCCCTCTATGCCGACGCCATAACCAAAATCGAGGCTCTGGAGCTCCGCAATATGCTCCGGCGCGAGGAAGACAAGATGGACGTGGTCCTCAAGATCAACGCCGGCGCCGGAGGCACCGAGGCTCAGGATTGGGCTTCGATGCTGATGCGTATGTATCTCCGTTGGGCCGAGCGTAACGGCTACAAAACCTCCATTGCCAACCTCCTTGACGGCGAAGAAGCCGGCATCAAGTCCGTCACCATCAATATTGAGGGCGACTATGCCTATGGATATCTAAAGAGCGAAAACGGTGTTCATCGGCTGGTGCGCGTATCCCCCTATAATGCCCAGGGCAAGCGAATGACCTCATTCGCTTCCGTCTTTGTCGCTCCTTTGGTCGATGACACCATCGAAGTCAAGGTGGAGCCTGCGCTTCTCAGCTGGGATACTTTCCGCTCCGGTGGCGCCGGCGGTCAGAACGTCAATAAGGTTGAATCCGGGGTTCGCCTCCGCTATCAATACACTGACCCGTACACAGGTGAAAAGGAGGAGATTCTGATTGAGAATACCGAGACCCGTGACCAGCCCAAGAATAAGGAAAACGCTATGCGTCAGTTGCGCTCTATCCTCTATGACAAGGAATTACGCCACCGCATGGAAGAACAGGCCAAGGTCGAAGCCTCAAAGATGAAAATTGAATGGGGTTCTCAGATTCGAAGCTACGTTTTCGATGATCGACGGGTCAAGGACCACCGTACCAACCACCAGACTGCTGACGTCGGCGGAGTAATGGACGGTGATATTGACGCCTTCATCAAAGCATTCCTTATGGAGTTCGCCGGTGAAGAAAAATAGCGGATTATTTGGCCGTTAGCTGAAAAATGCGTATCTTTGCGCCTGATTTATACAAAAAACCAACTGATATTTATTATATAAATGGCAACACTTGAAAAAATTCGCAGCAAATCGGTGCTCTTGGTGAGCATCATCTTCGTTGCGCTTTTCCTCTTCATCATTACTATTATTGACAACCCCTTAGGTCTTTTCATGGACAATACTACGGTTGTAGACGTCAATGGAAAGAAAGTCAATATTGAGGAGTATCAGAAGCGTTCTCAGGAAATCCGCCAGAGAAACCCTCAGTTTGAGGAT
Organism: uncultured Porphyromonadaceae bacterium; assembly: GCA_947176925.1. Lineage (GTDB taxonomy): Bacteria > Bacteroidota > Bacteroidia > Bacteroidales > Muribaculaceae > UBA3263. Next base: position 8,363 of record CAMWSN010000072.1, on the reverse strand, counting down.
GCCGATGAGTACGCTATTCAGTCTCTGATTGCTGAGTCGCTCATGCAGCAGGAGTTTGATAAACTCGGTCTCGTCGTGACTTCATCAGAAATCAGCGACGTTCTTGTCGGTGAAAAAGCAAGCCCTTACTTTGTCAACCAGTTCATGCAGAGTGTAGGTCTGAGCCCCGAAGATGCTTTGGCTGCTATCAATAATCCCGCAGCAATGCAGCTGACTGAAGAACAGGCCCAGCAACTTAAGGACCTCTTCAAGGAATTTGAAGACCAGGTTGAGCAGGGTATCCTGTCTCAGAAGCTCTTCACCCTTCTTGACGGTACCATCAACGCTAACAAGCTTGACGCAAAGCTCGCTTTCGACGAAGGTAACACCAACTATACTCTTGCTGCTGTCAGCAAAGGTATCTACTCAGTGCAGGATTCAGTGACCGATGCTGATATCCAGAAGTACTATAACGAACATAAGGCCGCTTACAAGCAGCAGGAACCGTCACGCTACGTCCGCTACGTTGACCTGCCTATCGTTCCGTCGAATGCTGACCGCCAGGCCGCTGCCGAGGCCGTTCAGGAGGCTATGGCTCTCCTCGCTGACAGTTCTTCAGTCGGCATGGACGCCTTGGTCGGTAACAGCGCCTTCATTATTGAACGCCACAGCGGCGACGAAAACGCTCTCAAAGGCAAACGCATGGGTAACCTCGTCAACTTTGTCAAGGATGGCGCTATCGGTGAAACCCGCGTGGTTGTCAACGATGCTTTCAGCCCGAATCAGCCCCGTATCGTTATCGCTCGCCTGATGAACCGCGAAAACAAAGCTAACGGCGGTACTTTCAAGCAGGCTATTCTTGACCCTACTCAGAACGCTGATTCAGTTCTGGCGCGAATCAATAGCGCAACCGTTCCCGTTGACTCCGTTGCCGGCGTTATGCAGGTTGTTGACCAGCACTATGACTTCGCCAACCTCCCGCTGCAAATCCTTGAAGATCTCAAGGCTGCCAATGGCAAATACATCAACCTGACTATGAGCGACGGCTCGACCGTAGCTACCCTCATTGAGAAATACGATGAGCCCAAGGATATCTTTGAAGTGCAGACCGCGACCTATAATGTTGAGCCCTCTCGCGAAACCATCAGCGACCTCAACACCCGCATGCGTGACTTCATGATTGTTGCATCCAAGGCTGACGCGTTTAACCTCGAAAACGCCCTCCAGTATAACCTCCAGGTTGAGGATGCGTTGGTTATGCCGTCATCTCCCTCGCTCAATGGCCTTAGCGATACCCGCGGTATCGTAGCATGGGCTATGGATGCCAAGAAAGGTGATGTAAGCCGCCTCTTTACCGATGGCAAGAACTCTCACCTGACTGTTGCCGCCTTGATTGACGTTTACAACTCTGACTATGTCCCTGTAACCTATCCTATGGTTCATCAGGACGTTGAAATGTACGCTTTGAATCAGAAGCGCGTTGATAAACTCATTGCCGATTATCAGGGCAAAGGCAAATCCCTTGCTGACTATCAGAAGGTGATGGAAGCCCAGCGAATTGACACTATTCAGAATGTCAGCCTTGCTAACCCCGGTTATGCAAAGTTGGGCGGCATCGTCGGTGCCAAGAAGGGTCAGCTCGTTGGTCCTGTCGACATGGGTAATTCTGTTATCGTTTATCAGATTATTGACTCTAACGAAGGTACGATGCCTTATGATGAGACTGCCAACAGCATGCGCTACAAGCAGATGATGGAGGCTCTGATCTTCGGTCAGAACAATAATCTCATGAATGAACTTCTGCTCGGTAACGGCAAGATCAAAAACCGCATTCTCAAGTTTACTAATCAGTAATCTTTAGTATAGAATATTACAAAAACGAAGTACACAACAATTCCCCAAAAACACCTTGACCGGGTCCACGACGTGAGTCGCGACCCGGATTTTTTTATTCGTGTTTCTTTAACTATCTTTAACGCGGCAGGGAATTGCTTTTGCCCGCCGTTTTTCGTAACTTTGCATCAACGAAATTAATTTATTCATTTTAAAAAAAGCTAAAGAATTATGGCAAAGAAAATCACCCCCGCCGCCGGCACGATTGACCCCAAGGCCGCCAAGCTTGAGGCGTTAGCCAACGCCATGGGCAAAATCGAGAAGACCTACGGCCGCGGTGCCATCATGAAGATGGGCGATGAAGTAACTGAAGACGTTGAAGTAATCCCTACCGGCTCCATCGCATTAAACATGGCACTGGGCGTAGGCGGCTTTCCCCGCGGACGAATAATCGAAATCTATGGTGCCGAATCATCCGGTAAGACTACCCTTGCAATACATGCGATTGCCGAAGCTCAAAAGCAGGGTGGCATCTGCGCTATTATCGACGCCGAGCATGCCTTTGACCGCTCTTACGCTGAGAAACTTGGCGTAGACGTAGACTCGCTCTATATCTCTCAGCCTGACAATGGTGAGCAGGCCTTAGAGATAGCAGAGCAGCTTATCCGCTCCTCTGCAATCGACGTTCTCGTTGTTGACTCTGTGGCAGCGCTGACCCCCAAGAGCGAAATTGACGGCGAAATGGGTGACCGCCAGGTCGGCCTCCAGGCCCGTCTGATGAGTCAGGCTCTGCGAAAACTGACCGGTACTATTGCCCGAACCAAGACCTGCTGCATTTTCATCAATCAGCTGCGTGCCAAGATTGGCGCAATGTTCGGTCCGACTGAAACCACCACCGGCGGTAATGCACTGAAATTCTACGCAAGCGTACGCCTCGAAATCCGCCCCTCTACGTCCATCAAGGACGGCGATGAGGTAATTGGTCGCCTGACCTCCGTTAAGGTCGTTAAAAACAAAGTGGCGCCCCCGTTTAAGAAAGCTGAGTTTGACATCATGTTCGGTGAAGGTATCTCCAAGACCGGTGAAATCCTTGACCTCGGATGTGACTATGATGTAATCCAGAAGTCCGGCTCATGGTACTCTTATGATGGTTCCAAGTTGGCCCAGGGCCGCGATGCCGCCAAGCAGGTCCTCTTGGATAACCCTGAACTGATGGAAGAACTTGAAGAGAAAATCATGCAGGCCATTAAGGAGAATCCTGATAAGAAACGCGGCTCACGCGCTCCCAAGTTCAAACGCCCCGGAGCAGCCAAGACCGACGACAAGTCGCCCGCTGAAGATGGCCCCACGATGATGAACACCACGGATGATTTCTCCGTTGAAGAAGATAACTAAAAGTAACTGAACATAAGAAACCCCTCGGCTTTTGAACAGGCCGAGGGGTTTCTTTATAAGCTTAATCGAAGATGTCGTCAATCGCCGGGTCAGTTTCCGTTGATTCTCCTTCCTCGAAGAAGTTTGAGCCTTCACAGAGGTTGATGTTCGGGGGAAATTCAAATCGGATTTGCTGAGAGTAGGGTAGATTCTTGTCGGCATAAATCTTCTTCATGAATTTGCCGAAGATTGGGAGTGCGGCAGCGGCACCCTGGCCTACCGCTCCGGAGTTGAAGTGAATCGGTTTTTCTTCACCGCCGACCCATGTGGCCGTGACAAGTTCCGGGGTGAAGCCCATGAACCAGGCGTCGGAGTTGGAGTTTGTCGTACCGGTTTTACCGCCCATCTGAGCTGTCAGAGCAAAGGGTGCACGGCGAAGTCGTGAACCCGTACCGGAGTCAACCACGTTGAGCAGGATTGAGAGAATTTTCCAGTAGGCTTTCTCGGAAATCACTTCGGTTTGAGTTGTATTGAACTCGGAGATGATGTTACCGTTTGAGTCAGTAATGGTCGTCACATAGAGCGGATCAGTGCGCATCCCTCGGTTGGCGAAGGCGGAATAAGCCGTCACCATTTCCTTGATGGAGACTTCGCAGGGTCCCAAGCAGAGTGATGGTACAGGGTCAATATGGTTTGTGATTCCAAAGTTATGCAGGTTGTTGGCAAACGTGTAAGGCGACAGCATGTCGAGCAGGCGGGCGGAAATCCAGTTGTTGGATGTCGTCAGGGCCCATCGCAGGTCAACCATTTCGCCTACGCGTGACGATCCGGAGTTTCGTGGCCTCCAGACGTTGCCGCTGGGCAGCACAATCTCCGGCTGGGCGTTGAGCAGCTGGTCGCAGGGGGTAAAACCTTCCTCCATGGCGTAGGTGTAGAGCAGCGGCTTGATTGTAGAGCCCACCTGGCGGCGACCGGTGGAGACCATATCATACTGGAAGGCGGAGAAATTCGGGCCGCCGACGTAGGCTTTGACATAGCCGTTACGCGGGTCCATAGCCATGAATCCCGAGCGGAGGAAGCTCTTGTGGTATAGCACCGAGTCGCGCGGGGTCATGATGGTGTCCGTCCAACCCTGATAGGTGAATACCTTCATCTCGGTGGGTTCCTTGAAGGCAGCTTCGATTTCTGAGGTCGAGAAGCCGGCCTTCTTCATGTTGCGATAGCGGTCGGAGCTCTTGATGGCGTTATTTATCAGACGGTTGATTTTCTCCTGGGAGATTTCCGAGCGGTTTGATGAGTAAGGCGCCGTCGGTGAGCCTTTCTTTTCTTTCCAGAATTGAGGCTGAAGGGTCTCGGAGAGGTGAGAAATCATTGCCTCCTCGGCATATTGCTGCATTCTGGAGTCAATGGTCGTGTAGATTCTCAGGCCGTCGGAGTAGATATCATAGTGCGAGCCGTCAGGCTTGGGATTCTTTTCAATCCAGCCATATAGGGGGTTGGTCTGCCACGCAATGGAGTCATCGACGAATTTTTGATTCTCACTGTTGCCATAGTCGGAGCGGCGAGGTTTCTTGGCGGTCAACATGCGGCGAAGTTCTTCGCGGAAGTATGGCGCAAGGCCTTCCTTATGGTCCACCTTGTGATAATTCAGGGTCAGGGGGAGCGCCTTCAGGGAGTCACATTCGGATTCGGTCAGGTAGCCGTTTTTAAGCATTTGCTCCAGGACCACGTTGCGGCGCTCGCGGGTACGCTCATTGTGGCGTACGGGGTTGTAGACCGACGGATTTTTTACCATTCCGACCAGCGTGGCGGCTTCCTCGATGCTGAGGTCCTGAGGGTCTTTGCCAAAGTAAACCCAGGCGGCTGATTTGATGCCGACGGCATTGTTGAGGAAGTCAAACTGGTTGAGATACATTTTGATAATCTCATCCTTGGAGTAGTAGCGCTCAAGTTTGAGGGCAATCATCCATTCTACGGGTTTCTGGATGGCGCGCTGAAACAGGCCGCGTGAGCCGGGCGAATAGAGCTGCTTTGCCAATTGCTGAGTCAACGTGGATCCGCCGCCGGCGTTTTTGTTGCGCATAATGAGGGTCTTGCCCATTACGCGGCCTATGGCGCGGGCATCAATGCCGGAGTGCTCCAAAAAGCGGGCATCCTCCGTGGCAATCAGCGCATCGATGACGTGTTGGGAAATGTCCGAATAGTCCGCGTAGACGCGGTTGCCCTTATCTCGGAAATAGCGGCCCATCTCAACGCCGTCAGCCGTATAGATAACTGAGGCGAACTTATCGGTCGGATTCTTGAGTTGAGCAATATCCGGCATATAGCCGAGGACACCATGGTAAATCAGGACGAAGAGGAGAAAAATCAGAAGAACAATGGACCCAAAAGCAATCCAGAGCCACTTGATTAAGCGGCTCTTCGATTTGCTGATGGATAGTTCCGGATTGATGGGTTGTTTGCTTTTCGCAGTCATTAGAGGATGATCTTAGTGACGGAATTTCCGGCCTTGCGGATGTAGACTCCGCCGCGAGAGGGGGCACTTACCCGACGACCGTGGAGGTCATAGAACGATTCGGGACCTTCGGCAGATTGATCGGTCAGGTCTTCAATGGAAGACTCTTCGAGCGAAACATAGAATTTCGGGTCGTCACCGTTGTCCTTTGTCGTTGATTTGTAGTTGGTGTCGCCTTTCTTTTTGTAGGCACGGACGTAGTCAAATTGAGTGTGATAGGTGAAGTTGAGGTCGGGATTGCTGGCCCAGGAGCCGTTGCCGACGCTCTGGTTGAGAATCACGTAGAAGTCCTTATAGAAGGGCCAGGTGATTTTCTCGGTATAGGAGTCGTTGGAATAGTGCTGATTCTTATAAGTGAAGAAATGATTGCCGTCAACGTACCAGCGGAGTTCTTCTTCATCCCATTCAAGGGCATAGACATGCCATTCTGCCGGGTCATAATTATATTGTCCGGTTGACTGGGGAGAGTTTTTGCCGGGAGCACCGTAATATTTGGTAGTCCATCCGGAGTGAACCGTGCCGTGAGCCTGACCGGAAGCGTTGATCTGTTCCCAGATGTCAATTTCGCCGCTCAGGGGCCAGCCGCCTTCAGCATTTGATGCGGGCATCAGCCAGAAGGCGGGGAAATTGCCTGAATGGGGAGTGGTCTTGATGCGGGCTTCAATTTTACCGTAATGGAAGGAGAATTTGCCGGAAGAATAGATTGCTCCGGAAACCATGTCTTTATCCTTGTCAGTACCGGTGGTGAACTCTACGTTTTTGATGCAGTAAGCATTATAACATCCGTCTTCAAAAACGTTGACAGTCTTTTGGGCCTTCGTGGTTTCGGCAATAAAGCGGTTCCAGGTATTCGTGCCCCATTTGGGATGGTAGCCCCAACGTTTGGTGTCCATTTTGTCGGAGTTGAATTCATCGCCCCAGATTTTGGTCCATTCGCTGTCAGGTTGCTCTTCAAAGAGGGCGTAGATGGTGATGAGGTCAGAGTTGATGACTTCGGCAGGGATGGTTGCGGTACCGTCAGCCGCTATGGCTATTTCGGTGTCGGTAAGGCTCTCGCCTTCGCCGTGGCGCACGATAATTTTATCTGCGGCAAAGCCCGGGAGAGTAGGCACAACCTTGACAGTCAGCGCGTTGTTTCGGATGGTGGTGCTCAGGGGTGCGCCGCCGGCATTGAAAATCATGCAGTTCATGGGCATGAGTTTGATGTCGGTCAGGGCGATGTCATCAACGATGTTTAGCGTGAAGTCCACGATGGCGCCGCCATCCTTGATAATGTCGGCCGAGCCTTTGGGATCAATGTTGTTCCAGTCAAGTTTAAAGCGTGCGCGATAAGAGCCTGCGGGAAGTGATTCCGGGATATAGAAAGCGGGGAGGGGAACAACGTTGCCGGTCTCGGATTCAACGCCTGCCGAGTTTTTCTTTTCATAGTTTGAGAAGCATATCAGCTCAGAACCGGAGCATGCCTTGCCGTCGGGGGCAATTGAGTTCTCAAAGACCCCGTTGCCGTCACGGTCAATGTAGAGGTAAGTGTTCATCCATTTGTCGCTGGTCCAGTTCATATTGAGGCTGAATTCCTCGCCATGTATGGCCATTAGCTCCATATCCGTGCAGTCATGATAGAGGAGCAGGTCTTCGTCCTGGCCTACGGGGATGGTCTGATTGCCGGCGGTCTTTGAGTTGAGAGTCAGAGCGATCAGTCGGCGGATGGGATTGCCGCTATGAGTGATTTTTTCGTCGGCGGAATAATTTATTTCATAATTACCTGATTGGGCGGCAGGAGCTTCAGCGGTTACGCGAAGAGTAACGTCGACAATTGCGCCATTGTTAGTGGTAATGGCGTTTTCCGAGCCTTTGCGTCCTTTTGGGTCGTTAGAATCCCAGTCCACGACGTAGCGCATGCGGTAGTCGCCCTCGGCAAGCGCGGGCACCAGAAAGGCGGGCATCGGGTTGACACCTATACCGCCGCCCATGGGAGCTCCCGTCGAGTTATGTCCGGTAAAATAAGTGTAGCTTACCAATTCCGAGACGGGATCAAATTCGCCGTCATTATTGGCGTCAATGTAGAGATAGCTGTGCATCCATGTGCCATTCCAGTCCATACCGGGAGTGGCGACGCTACCGGCTTCCACGTTGAAAATGGCGGTTTCGGTCAGGTCGTGATAGAGCAGCTGGTCGTTTTGCTGACCGACTGCTGCATTTTCCTCGTTGAGGCTAACTGATTTCAGCGAACGTTGCGAGGTATTGATCTTGGTATTTTTCGGGAAGTTGATTTCATAGGCTGCAAATGCGGGGAGAGATGAGGCCGCGGCAGCGAGGAGAAGTAATTTCTTAAACATATCGGTAAATCAATGGTATGATTGGTTTTTTCGTATAATATGCGCAAATTTACGCAAAAAATCTGAATTCTGCAATGATTCCGCGGAGATTAACAAAAAACATGCGCTCGGATTATTGCTGGAGCCTGAAGTTGACCGGGAGGGTGTATCAGACGCGTACAGCTTGGCCGTTCATCTTGCCGGGAGTGAATTTTGGGAAGGATTTCACTACGCGGATTGCTTCGGCGTCAAGGTCCGGGTCTTTGCCGCGTACCACTTTTACCTCGCCGATGGAGCCGTCTTTTTCAACCACGAACTGAACGGTTACGCGTCCCTGGATATTATTC
>CAMWSN010000071.1 GCA_947176925.1 uncultured Porphyromonadaceae bacterium | reverse complement strand
CGCCAGCCATAACCCCAAGGAATATAACGGCTACAAGGCATACTGGGCCGACGGCGCACAGATTATTGCCCCCCATGACGTCAACATCGTATCCCGCGTGGCTTCAATCACTCCCGCCGACATAAAATTCGGAGGCGACAAGAGCCGCATCCACATTATCGGCGCCGACATTGACCGGAAGTTCCTTGACGCCATCAAGGGCTTGCAGCTGAGTCCCGAAATCGTGGCCAAGCACTCTGACCTTAAGATTGTCTACACCCCGATTCACGGCACCGGAGTGAACCTCATTCCGGAAAGCCTGAAAAATTACGGCTTCACTAATATTATCCACGTTCCGGAACAGGACGTGCCCTCCGGCGACTTCCCGACGGTCGATTCGCCCAACCCGGAGAATCCCTCGGCTATGGCTATGGCTATCGACGTGGCCAAGAAGACTCAGGCCGACATCGTCATGGCCTCAGACCCCGATGCTGACCGCATTGGCTGCGTGATGCGCAATAATCAGGGCGAATACGTGCTGATCAACGGCAACCAGATCGTAATGATTCTGCTCAACTATATCATTACCCGCAATAAAGAGTTAGGCCTCATCAAGGGCAATGAATACATCGTGAAGACCATAGTCACCACCGAAACGATCAAGAGCATTGCTGACCGTGCCGGCATCAAGATGTTTGACTGCTACACCGGCTTCAAATGGATTGCCGCCGTGATCCGCGACCATGAACAGACCTCACGCTACCTTGGCGGCGGCGAAGAGAGCTACGGCTTCTTGGCTGAAACTTTTTGTCGCGACAAGGATTCCGTCAGCGCTATCTGCCTGATGGCCGAGGCTTGCGCATGGGCCAAGGAGCAGGGCATGGACTTCGGCCAGATGCTTGCCAACATTTATCTTGAAAACGGATTCTCAAAGGAAGAAGGGATCTCAGTGGTCCGCCCGGGCAAGTCCGGCGCCGACGAGATTCAGGCAATGATGAAGGGTTTCCGCGCGAATCCGCCCAAGACTCTCGGCGGCTCCGAAGTTACGTTGATGAAGGATTACGCCGACCTGAACGTTACCGACGTGAAGACCGGCACCATCACCAAGATGGACATGCCGACGACGAGCAACGTCCTCCAGTTCTTCACTGCCGACGGCTCGAAGGTATCCATCCGCCCCTCGGGCACCGAGCCTAAGATCAAGTTCTACATTGAGGCAAAGGCCACGATGAAGTGTGCCGGATGTTACGACAAGGCTAACGCCGAAGCCGGCGCTAAAATCGATGCCATAAAGGCTGACCTCGGAATCTGATCAATCCCCCAGCTTGATAAAAAAATTAGAGAGACGCAAAAGCATCTCTCTAATTTTTTTATCTGGGACCGCCGGGGCCACCGCCGGGACGTCCGCCGCCACCGGGCATTCCGGGAGGGCCCTGACGCATGAAGTCTTCATTGCCTGTGGAGGGAACCTTGCCGCCGGCAAAGGTGGAGAATTTAAAGGTAAACGTAGCCATCACGTAGCGGCCGAGGACATTGCGGCTGACGTCACTGATAGCCTGAGCCGTTTCCGTACGCATGATGCTCTGACGCTGGTTGAGCAGGTCGTAGCCCTTGATGGCAAAGGTGGCATTCTTGCCTTTGAGGAACATATAGCTTATGGAGGCATTCCAGTTCCATTCGTCGGTATCATAGCCCGAAGAATAACCGGTCGAGGCCGTGTAGGTCAGGTCAGTTGAAAGCACAAGGCCAAACTTCGTGTACCAAGTGCCGTTAAATGTGCCCCCATAGGAGTGAACCGTGGAGTTTTGTGAGGTCTGCAGCGAGTTTGTGTTATATTGCAGACGATAATTGGGACGGAGTTCCAGTTCGAGGTCGCTGTGGCGGTAAGCAATCGAGAAACTTTCACCAATGTTGGTGCGTCCCGCGCGGTTTTTCTCGCCGGAGATGAAACCGTCGGTCTGGGAGTACATGCCGTTCAGGTAGTTATTGAACGTAAAGAGCTTCGAATGGCCCAGGGGGCGGGAAAACAGAGTGAAGAATCCGGCGTTCCAGTTACCGTCAACGTTCTGATAAGTGGTGTATCGGCCGCCGGTCGTGCGGTCGGTGATTACATTTGTGGCAATGGCATTCTGGGTGTAAGAAGCGTGGCCCATCACCATGACTGACTGCTGGCGGTCAGAATCAAACGTCTGGAAACGCAGGCGCAGATTGTGGTTAAACGACGGTTTGAGGTTCGGATTACCTTGAATTATGTTCATCGGGTCCGAAGAATCCTCAACCGGCTGCATCTGGGCGATAGTCGGCTGGGAGGAGCGCCCGCTATAGTTGGCGTTGAGTGAGGTCTGCTTGGTGAACTTATAGTTCAGGCGCGCAAAGGGAGCGAAGTTGTAGACCCACTGCTTGACGTTCTTAGCCGAGTTGGTCAGGTTTTCGGACTTACTCATCTGCGGATTAAATGAAAGGCCGGCATTGAGAGTATATTTTGAGCTGACCTTCTTGTAGCCCACGCGCACGGACTGGTTGAAATAGTCGTTACGAAAGCGGTTTGAATTGTCAGGGTCATAAATCAGCTCACCCAAGCCCGCCCAGCGGTTGTCAAGGCCGAAGAGGCCCCAGTCATTGCGGTGGAGTTCGGCGGCCTGGCTCTCGGTCAGGTATTCTTCCAGGGGGTCATGGTTGACTATTTTGTCGGCGTTACTCCATCGGTAGTTCATCATATAGGAGAACTCAAGGAAGTTACCTTTTTTGACGTCGCCGATGGGCTCAACCCAGCTCAGGCGGGCATTAATGCCGTTGTTCCACGTATGATTTGTAATATATTGGTAATCTTCATAGAAGGTGCCGTATTCATTGACACCGTCAATCAGCTCAAGGACGCGGTTGAGGTCCCAATAGGCATTGCGGCTCCAGGCCGTTTCGCGTTCGCGAACATTGGAGAGTGTATAGTTGGCGCTGACGGAAAAACTGCGGCCCGGGCGCACACGGAATTTATGGTTATAAATCAGGCGGCCGCCGAACTCAAAGGAGTTGCCGTGGCTCAGGCCGATGTTGCGGCTTTGGGATATGTCGCCGCCATCCTCATAGTTGCGTCCGGTGGAGTTGGTCTCGCTGTCGTTGATATTGATTGAGATGTTAGGGCGGAATTCAAGGGTATTGAAGGAATCGGGGTCCCATTTCAGGCGGAAATCGCCGCGCACGTTGTGGCCGCGATCGCGGCTCTCGGACGTGTTGTCGTCCGTAGTGTTACCCTCGCGCAGCAGGTTGATTCTGTGGGTGCGCGAAGTGTTGTAACGGTCATTGTGGGAATAAAGGACGTTGCCACCCACGCGGATGTAAGAGTTGCCTACGTTGAAGTTAAAGCCCAAGCTTTGGGTGGTGTTGATGCCAGTGGTGCCTCCGAACCGGCGGAAGCGCTGGCCGTTGCCGTCAGTGAAACCCGCGTCGTTGACGTTGTTGGCGTTGCCTAAGAGGGTAAACTGATTGGAATTGACGAAGCGGTTGACTATGAATGAGCCTTTATAAGTATTGTCGGTGCCATATCCGGCCTCGGCCTGGCCGAACCAACCATTTTTCATTCCGGGCTTTACGGTCAGGTTGATGACCATTTCGTCTTCGCCATCATCGACCCCGGTCATTCGCGCCAAGTCGCTCTTGCGGTTGATGACCTGAGCGCTCTTGATCATATTGACGGGGATATTCTTGGAAGCCACGGCGGGGTCATCACTGAAAAACTCCTCGCCGTCAATCAGGATCTTTTTGACGGACTGGCCCTGAGCCTTGATTGAGCCGTCGCTTTCAACTTCTACGCCGGGTAGGCGCTTCAGCAGGTCGGAAACCACGGCATTAGGCGGAGTCGTGTAGCTCGACGCACTGTATTCGATAGTATCTTCCATCACCTTTACGGGAGTGGCGATACCGATGGCCACGGCCTCCTTCAACACGATTGAAGACTCGCGCAAGCGGATAGTGCCGACCTCGACGTCGGCCCCGGTGACTTTCACGGGGACCACCTGGTCAAGATACCCAATATAGGACGCCTTAATTAAATAGCTGCCCTTTTTGACGCCTTTAAACTCGAATTGACCGTCCATGTCGGCAGCTGCCGCACTGACAAAAGTCGAATCCTTATCACTCTTAAGCAGGCGCAAAGTGGCCTGCGGAAGGGTCTCGCCCGCAGAGTCGGCTACGGTGCCCTTCACAACTGCGGCCGAAGCCCCCAAGGCTCCGGCCAGCAGTAACACAATCACATAAATATATCGCTGAAACATAGAAAAAAGTAACTTCTTATATCACTTAGACCCCCCTCCCCGCAAAAGGTTTAATTTCCCCTACAAAATTTTTTGCCGAAGAGATAGTGCAACCCCTGCTGGGGTTGACAGGTGGGGGCGGGATGCGCGTGGTCCCCCAGTGGCTGCGAGACTGGGGGTTAACAAAGGGTGTAAGTCCTCCGGACTATCTTGGGCTTAGCCCGGAGGGCTTACACTTCTTGTTAACCCCCGGTTGCGCACGCTACCGGGGGGCATGGTGACCTCCCCGCATCTTGACCCGGGACGGGTCGCACTATCGGAGGTCATTGGGATGGAATTCCAGATGTGCGGCGGCCATGATTCTGTCTAATTCCTCCTGAATATCCATAAGATAATGATGAGTCTCCTGATTGATGATGTATGTTTTACATGCCTCAAGCTCGTTTGCGCCAAGTGATGCGGCAAAGTAGCCCTCTGCCCAATCTTGAAATTCCGGGAATTCCGGATTAGACTTAAGCCATATGGAAGAGGAGCGCTTTATATCCCTGACAAGATTTGCGAGAGACACAGCCGGATTAAGGTCAATGAGCATGTGGATATGATTGGATATCCCGTTCATGCGGTGAAGAAAGCAATTGTTTTGCTTGATAATGCCAAAGATATAGTGATAAAGCTCTTTTTTGTGAGCCTCGGGGATAGTCTGTTGGCGATGCTTGGTCGCGAAAACTATATGCAAGAGATTTTGCGTCTTACTCATAACAAACGCAAAGTTAGATATTTTCCGCCATATATGCAACCCCTGCCGGGGTTGATAGGGAGAGGGCGGGATGCACCATGTCCCCCAGTGGCTGCGCGACTGGGGGTTAACAATAGGGTGTAAGTCCTCCGGACTATCTGACGGGCGCATCGAGGCTTAGCCCGGAGGGCTTACACCTTGGTTAACCCCCGGTTGCGCGAAGCTACCGGGGGAGCTTGGAGATCTCCCCCCTCCGCTCGACCCCGGCAGTGGGTCGCACTATTCCGGGCTCCAATAGTGCAACCCCTACTGGGGTTGGTAGGTGGGGGCGGGATGCGCCGTGTCCCCCAGTGGCTGCGCGACTGGGGTTAACAAGGGGTGTAAGTCCTCCGGACTATCTGATGGGTGCATCGTGGGTTAGCCCGGAGGGCTTGCACCTATTGTTAACCCCCGGTTGCGCATGCTACCGGGGGACATGGTACCCCCCCTCCGCTCGACCCCGGCAGTGGGTCGCACTATCACTGGCGCCAACAGTTAAGAGAAGTTAAACTTCGTTAAAAAATTGGGGGGGGTAAAATACTCCGTACCTTTGCACATAATTTCCAAAACAACTAACAAATCTTAACACTATCACAAATGAAAAAACTTCTACTTTCTCTCTCATTAGCCGTCGGAAGTATCTTCGGTGCTTTTGCTGATACTGCGACGCTTACTTACTCGGAGTTAGGCTATACAAATGCCGAAGATATGCCCGAGTCATATAAAGTCCCGGATACGGAGATTACCATAAGCTATTCAAAAGGCACAAGTTCAAATGGCCCCAAATACTACTCTACCGGCTCCGGAGTTCGTTTTTATAACGAAAATGTTATCACATTCTCTGTTCCCGAAGGATATTCTTTGGACAAAATGGTTTTCTCCGCCTCCGCTGCAAATTATGTCGTTAAGGGTACCGTAAATAATGGAACGTTTACTACATCCGGATCAACCTCAACATGGACTGCTCCTGATGATAAAGAAGTAACCTCCGTTGTATTAAATTCATCCGCAACATGTCGTCTTCAAAAAATTGAATTTACTTATACAACTCCTGCTGCAGCCGTTGCAACCCCTGAAATCAGCTACGAACTTAATGGCACTTCATCTGCAAATGTTTCCATTTCATGCGCAACAGAAGGAGCTACTATTTACTATGGCTTTTCAGAAGACGCAATTACCACGGAATACACTGCACCTTTTGAAGTAAGTAAAAATTACACAATTTATGCTACTGCTAAAAAAGGTGAAGATGAAAGCAAGTTAGCATCCAAAAAAGTTACCGGCATCTATTATACTTCGTTTAAAGATGTTGTAGACTTAGCACAAAAAGATGAAGAAGTGACCATTTCAGGTAATTTCTCTGTATTGTATACGGCTAAAGTAGGTTCTTCTGACAATATGATTCTCACTGACGGGAACAGCAATCTTCTTATTTACAAAGTAGATGACGTTCTTGAAGAAGGTACAAATATATCAGAAATCAATGGTTCCGTCACATTCTTCAATGACCTCATCGAAATTGAAAATGCAACTTTAACCGAAGGTGGAGAAGGTGCTGAATACACGGCTAAAGAGTTGAACACTTTAGCAGGTCTGACTAAAGAAGACAACTTATTTGACCAAGTAATCTTAGACGGTTGCTATGTATCAGGAAACTCAACCAACGGATATAGCGCAGAGTTGGGTTCCGACAAGCTTCCGATCTATAATCGTTATAACCTTTCTCTCACCAACAAAAGTTATAAAATGTCAGCTTTTGTATGGTATCACACCACTCATGGTCTCCAACTCGTGCCCTACGAACTTGAAGATGGAACTATCAGCGAAACTGTACAAGCCCCTGTAATCACGCCTAACAAGAGCGAATTGAAAGAAGATGAAGCCGTAACCATAACTTGCGGAACTGAAGGTGCAAAGATTTATTATACTACAAATGGAACTACGCCCACACAGTCTTCCAATCTCTATACTGCGCCTTTCACCATCACTGAAGACGTAACCGTCAAGGCTCGCGCCTTCTATGAAGGAAATGACGGAAAGAAAATGAATCCCTCCGAAGTTGTTACTAAAGAGTATCGCTTCTCTAATCCCTATATCAATATAATTGACAACTCTCACGAAGGTCCCGGCGGAACTGGATATACCACTCATACTTGTATTGTTGATGGCGTTGAATACACAATGAACGGTATCCACAATTCAACCAAGAATTGTTTACAACTGAACAAAAAGTCAGGTTGCTTCATTGTTCAATCAAAAGACAACGAAGGTTTGGCTATTGAAAAAATTGTAGCTGACTACAACGATAAGACCAGCACTATTATCTTTACCGTACGTGCCTCTAACACTGCTTATACAGCAGATACATACACCGAAGGTGATGAAATCGGCACTATCTCTGCAACAAAATCAACCGTTGAATTTGCCCGAGACTATGATTACTTCTCAATCTATCCGTCAAATAGGAATGATGCTGTTTATCTGAATTCAGTTACCATCTACTATCGTGACCCGCGTCCGGCTAATGAAGCTGATATCCCTGACTTTGCTGAAGAGTTTGAATCTATCATTGAAAGCGACGAAGAAGGATTGTTGATTGGTCAGATCCCCTATCATCTTGACTGGTATCCCAAGTATAAGATTAACGATGGCGAAGAAGACTATCTCGAAAATGACGAAGCTACCGATTGCCAAATCATCTCCGGCAACTTTGACGCTGCTACGCTTCACAACATCAAGATCTGGTATGAACACCACTACACCGGCGCAACTTCTACCGTCCATGAGTTCAACCACATGACCAAGCCGAGCTTCTCGACTGATGCTGCTAATGAATCTATGAGCTTCGGTAACCTTGGCGAAGGCGTGAAGATTTACTTCACCATCAATGGCACCGACCCCGAAATTCCCACAAGCGCTCCCGCCAACGCTCCCCGTCGCGCCAAAGCTTCTGAAACTGACAACACCTATGTTCTTGACAGTGCAGAAGATGCTACCGCAACTCACGTGATCAGCAAGTCTAACACCACTGTTACCGTACACAACTCAGTAGCTCAAGCTGTCAACATCAACGCCGTAGCCGTTCACGAAGCTACCGGTACTGTCAGCGATGCTATCAAGGAATCAGGTGTGACTACCTCAATCGTTGCAATCGAAGCCGAGGGCGCTGCCAAGGCTGCTTATGACCTGATGGGCCGCAAGGTTGAAAAGCCTGCAAATGGCCTTTACATCATCGGCGGCAAGAAAGTACGCCTCTAAAAAATAGTGGAGCGGAAAGAAATGATTTGTACCTAAGAATAACAACGTGCCGGCCGACGTCGTGACGACGCTCCGAACCGACCACTCTAACCGCTCCCATCTTACTAAGGTCTCCCCCGAAAATTTCCGGGGGAGACTTTTTTGTAAGGGTACTGAACCACAATAAAAAACATTTTTTTGAAAAAATTTGGTCAGGTCAGGAAATTTTCGTACCTTTGCATGCCGATTTTATCCAATCTAACTCCGGTAGCACCACATTCGGGGACGCTTTTGGCCGAGCAAACCTGATGGAGGAACCAATTGTAAAGAACTGATAAATAACCAATTAAAATCGTGGATTCATTAAGTTACAGAACCCTCTCTCCCAATGCCGCCAGCATCGACCACGCATGGTACGTGATCGACGCTACAGGTCTGCATCTCGGTCGTCTCTGCTCTGAGGTAGCCAAAATTCTCATGGGTAAAAACAAACCCTGCTATTCGCCCAACGTAGAGTGTGGCGACAACGTCATCATCATCAACGCCGACAAGGTTGTCCTCACCGGCAAGAAGATGACTGACCACATCTACCTGACTTTCTCAGGCTATCCCGGCGGTCAGAAAGAACTGACTCCGGAAGTGCTCATGAAGAAGAGCTTCAACAAGCACCTCAAGCCCGGCATTCACCCCCTCTTCAACCGAGTAATGAAGGGTATGCTTCCCAAGAACCGTCTGGGCCGCAAAATCATCGAAAACATGCACGTTTATAACGGCGCCGAGCACCCCCATCAGGCTCAAGAGCCCAAAGTGCTTGACCTCAGCAAACTTTGTAAATAATTAAATGCCTGCAGCAATAATGGAAACAATCAACACCGTTGGTCGCCGCAAGGCAGCCATTGCCCGAGTAATCCTCAAAGAAGGTAACGGCAACATCACTATCAATCATCGCACTCTCGCCGAATACTTCCCCTCAGAAATCCTCCAGTACATCGTCAAGCAGCCCCTGCTGACCCTCGGATGCCCGGAGAAGTATGACATCCAGGTAAACCTTGACGGCGGCGGCTACAAAGGCCAGGCCGAAGCTCTTCGCCTCGCCATCGCCCGCGCCCTGGTTAAGGTCAACCCCGAAGACAAACCCGCCCTTCGCGCTGAAGGCTTCATGACCCGCGACCCCCGCGCCGTTGAACGTAAGAAGCCCGGTCAGCCCAAAGCCCGCAAACGCTTCCAGTTCTCTAAGCGTTAATCGGACCAGTTTAGCATCTAAATCCCGGCGATGGAGCCCCGCGGCTCCCTACTCCGGGATTGCTTACCCCAAGAAAGTAAACAAACCAATTAAAAAAGATTATTTAAAATGTCAACTCCCTCTTTTGAGCAACTGCTCGAAGCCGGCTGTCACTTCGGCCACCTCAAACGTAAATGGAATCCCGCCATGGCTCCTTACATTTTCATGGAGCGCAACGGCATCCACATCCTTGACCTCTACAAGACTCAGGCCAAGCTTGAAGAAGCAGCCAACGCCCTGAAGTCTATCGCCAAGAGCGGCAAGAAGGTCCTCTTCGTAGCCACCAAAAAGCAGGCCAAGCAGGTCGTAGCCGACAAGGCTTCAGCCGTAGGTATGCCTTACGTGATCGAACGCTGGCCCGGCGGCATGCTGACCAACTTCCCCACCATCCGCAAGGCCGTCAAGAAGATGACCGCCATTGACAAGATGACCAAGGACGGCACTTTTGACAACCTCTCAAAGCGCGAAAAGCTCCAGATCACCCGCCAGCGCGCCAAACTCGAAAAGAACCTCGGCTCTATCGCTGACCTTAACCGTCTGCCCGCCGCTCTGTTCGTAATCGACGTTCACAAGGAACACATCGCAGTTGCAGAAGCCATTCGTCTCGGCATCCCCGTATTCGCAATGGTTGACACCAACTCCAACCCCAACGGCGTAGACTTCGTGATCCCCGCCAACGACGACGCTTCAAAGAGCATCGAACTCGTTCTTGACACCGTAATCGCCGCCATGAACGAAGGCATCGAAGAACGCAAGGTTGAAAAGGCTGACTCAGCAGCCGCTGAAGCCGAAGCAGCCGAAACCGAAGCAGCTCCCGCAGCTCCCCGCCGCGAACGCCGCCGCAACGCCCGCCCCGCCGCAGCTCCCGCTGCCGAGGCTCCCGCTGAAGGCGAAGCCGCAGCTGAATAAATCCACATTAAACATTAACTCCCTTAATATACAGCATAAAAATTATGGCAGTTACAATGGCAGAAATCACCAAGCTGCGCCACCTTACCAGCGCCGGCTTGATGGACTGCAAAAAAGCCCTCGCCGAAACTAACGGCGATATTGAAGCAGCCGTTGAAATCCTTCGCAAAAAGGGCCAGGCTGTTGCCGCCAAGCGCGAAGACCGCAACGCCGCCGAAGGTTGCGTACTGGCCAAGAATGAAGGTTCATTCGCCGCTATCGTAGCCCTCAACTGCGAAACCGACTTCGTAGCCAAGAACGCCGGCTTCGTAGCCCTGACTCAGAAACTCCTTGACTTGGCCGTGGCCAACAAGTGCAAGAGCCTCGACGAGCTCAAAGCCGTACAGGTTGATGGTCTGACCGTAGCCGACCTCGTAATCGAGGAAGGCGGCAAGACCGGCGAAAAGACCGAAATCGGCTCTTACGAATGGATTGAAGCTCCCTCAACCACCTCTTACAACCACCTCGGCAACAAGC
>CAMWSN010000070.1 GCA_947176925.1 uncultured Porphyromonadaceae bacterium | reverse complement strand
GCTCAGTATCGCTCCAAGTGGGTCACTGCCCGCGCAAATATTACTTTCGGCGGGGTAGGGAATTCAGCAGCCCTGAGCGATGCGAACCGCATGCTTTCCAATAAGTCGCCCTACAGTAGGCTCGTGCCCATTGCCAAGAATGCCTTCGGGGCAGGAGTGGAAGCCGGTGTAAACATAAAAAACTTCACTCCCTTTGCCCGCTATGAGTATTATAATCCCCAATTTCGCGGCGAAAAGGGCCAGACGATGGATTCACGCCTTGAGGTCAGCCAATGGCAAGTGGGTCTTGACTGGTTTGCCCTTCCTAATCTCGTGGTCAAGGGTGCATGGGTGTCCCGTCAGATAGGCGGAGGAAAATATAATAGCGAAAATGAATTTCAGATAGGAATCGCCTATATTGGATGGTTTGTGAAAAAATAATACAAAATAAATAATACAAAATACAAAATAAAAAATAAAAAACATATGAAAAAAATTATCTTTGCTTCAATTGCACTGGCCTTGACTGCCTGCAATGAATCTAATGAACCTCAAAAAGGCGCGGAAATTGATAGCGCCGTAATTGACTATACTGCCGAGAATGCCGAAGCATGGGGCAACTACATGGTTCAGGTCAGTTCTCTGCTGAAAAATGATGCGCAGACTCTTATAGACTCCTGGACTACCGGAGGCTATTCCGCTCAATTCAAGGCTCTTGCGCCGTTTGATTGTGTCGAACAGATGATTGACGGCATGGCCGATATTGCCAATGAGGTATGCACAGCTAAAATCGGCGATCCTTATAATCTATATATGTCAGGTGACACCAAGCGTGCCCTCTATGCTGTAGAGTCCTGGTATTCATGGCACTCACGTGATGACTACGCCAATAACATCCGCTCGATCCGAAATAGTTTCAACGGCACACTTGACGGTACGGTTGATGAAGAATCTCTTGCTGCAATGGTTGACCCGACATTAAGCTCCGAGGTTGCTGCTGCGATTTCCGCCGCTGAATCTGCCATTCTTGCAATTCCTCAACCTTTCCGCTCAAACATCACTTCAACTGAAAGTCGTGCGGCCATGACCGCTTGTGCTGACCTTGAGGAACTTCTTTCTGTCAGCTTGAAAAATGCCGCGCGCAAGCTTTCGGAGACTCAGCTCCGCCGGATTTCAGACCGCTTTGTGGATGCCGTGGTGATTCCTACTTATACCGAGCTTGCCGCCCGCAATAGCGCTCTTCATCAGGCCGTTCAGGCCCTACGTGATAATCCCACCGACGCCGGCTTTGCCACGGCCTGCAACGCATGGCTTGAAGCGCGTGAACCTTGGGAAAAGTCTGAAGCATTCCTTTTTGGTCCGGTAGATGCCTTAGGACTTGACCCCAACATGGACAGCTGGCCCTTGGATCAGGATGCCATCGTACAAATTCTTACTTCCGGTAATTTTTCCGGACTCAGCGGTAATTCAGAAGCAGTACAGAGCGTCAGAGGTTTCCACACTCTTGAATTCCTGCTCTTTAAGGACGGTAAACCACGTACTGTGAAATAATCGAAAAATAATTAATGAACGCAATAATAAGATTCATGGCCGCGTCGTCGTCGCTGTTACTGCTCTCGGGCTGCAACGACGGCGGCCTTGACTCGCTTTCAATTGAGGTTCCCGAGGGTTATGCCCTTTCGGCGGGGACCTCAACCAACTTTTTAAATTCCTCGGTGGCTTACGATGCCGAGGCAGCGTGGGTTAGCGGTGACTATCTGACGCGCTTCGTGCGCGGCGACCGACTTTATGACGATGTTCGCACTTCATCCAACGGTGAAGGCGGGGGACTTGGCCCGGTTTATGCGGGTTACTCCTGCGGGAGCTGTCATCGTAACGCCGGACGAACTCGTCCGGGCAATCTTGAAGGCTCCGGAAACTATGGATTTTCCGCGATGTTGGTTTATGTCACCCGCAAGAATGGGGCTTTTTTTCGCGATTATGGCCGCGTGATTCATGACCAGGCGATCTATGGAGTTCAGGCAGAAGGAAAACTTAAAGTTGACTGGACTTATGAGCAATTCACCTTTCCTGACGGTGAACCATACGAACTCGCCACTCCACACTACACGATAACCGATTGGTATGCCGACGATATTGCTCCGGAAGACCTTTTTTGCACGGTGCGCGTTCCGTTACGCCACGTCGGCATGGGCCAGATGATGGCACTTGACCCGACGGAAATCGAAGCTTTGGCCGCCAAGAGTAATTATCCCGAATGGGGAATATCAGGGCGATGCAATTACATAACCGAGCGTGGAGTACGCCAATTAGGGCTGTCCGGAAATAAAGCTCAACATGCGGACCTGACTGTTGAGTTAGGTTTCTCCAGTGATATGGGAGTGACCAACAGCCGCTATCCGGAGGAAATCTGCGAGGGTCAGATTCAGATGTCGCAAGGTTCAATGATGGGACTGACCTATGACCGATTGGATGTCTCTACGGAGGATATGGAAAACGTAGATCTATACATGCAGAGCCTTGGAGTTCCGGCTCGTCGCGATGTCAATGACCCTCAGGTGCGCAAAGGTGAAGCCGCATTTTTTGAGGCGGGATGTCATCTCTGTCATGTGACGACTCTTCACACCCGTCCGCGAGGGTCAACTCTTCTTGCCGGGACTCAGCTGCCGTGGCTCGGCAATCAGACAATTCATCCTTACAGCGACTATCTTCTTCATGACATGGGGCCGGGACTTGATGATAATTACCCGTCGGGCCTGGCAGCCGGTAATGAATGGCGCACCACGCCCCTATGGGGTATCGGGCTCCAGGAAAAAGTCAATGGCCACACTTATTTCCTCCATGACGGGCGTGCCCGCAATTTTACGGAAGCGATAATGTGGCACGGCGGAGAGGGTCAGGCCTCACGCAATAAGTTTAAAAATATGTCGGCCGACAAGCGTCAGGCCCTAATCCGTTTTCTTCAATCATTATGAAAAAAATCCTGCTATCTTGTTTGTTAATTAGTTCATCTATTGCGGCTTCCGCTCAATATGATTCGGATAACGGCGTGGTATCCATAGCCGATGAGCGCGGCTTTATATTCCAATCAACGAGCGGCGACTTCGTTTTTAAGCCTTACCTCCTGGTTCAGACCTCGGCCAACTTCAATTGGTATGACGATGCCGGACTTGATCCGGCATATAACCAGGATAACGTGGCCAACAGCGGTTTTGCTATCCCGTATGCGGTATTGGGCTTTACCGGCAAGGCGTTCGGGATTGTAAACTTCAATCTGTCGATCAATGCGGCGGCCTCGGGCGGCGCAATTCTTCAGCAGGCGTGGGCCGACATCTGTCCTCGCGCGGAGGTTGGCGTTAAAATCGGTAAATTCAAGACTCCGTTTACTCATGCTTATCTGACCACTCTCGGGGAGACTCTTTTTCCGGTCCTTCCGACATCGCTGACCTCGTCGGTCATTATGCCTTATTCGCTTAATGCAGTGACGCCTCATATCGGTACGGGTTTTGACCTCGGAGTAGAGGTTCACGGCCTTGTAGCAAATAAATTCGGTTATCAGGCGGGTATTTTTAACGGGACCGGCGCCAATGTGAACCTTGCTAACAAGACTTTCAGTGATGATTGGCATATACCGTCGCTGCTTTATGCGGGCCGCCTGACCTGGCAACCATTCGGCGCAATGCCCGCCACTCAGGGAGATCCCCGTAGACTCAACATGAACAAGATGCTTCTTGGGCTCAGTGGGTCGGTCAATGTGGAGAGTGAGAATGAAAGCACCAACGATACGCGAATGGGCTTGGAATGGAGCTGGGTGCATAATCGCTGGTACTTCGGTGCGGAAGCATATTGGATGCACGTCGGTTTCACGCGTCGCCAGAAGATTGACCGTTCATTTGATTATTTCGGAGGTTATATTCAGGCCGGATGGTTTGCTTCGCCCAAGGTTCAGATAGTGGGTCGATATGACCTGTTTGAGCGTAATTCAACTTCAAAGGGTGGATTGCTGAACATGCCGGCGTTAGGCTGTAACTGGTTTTTCCCCAAGCTTAACCTGAAGCTCCAGGGGATGGTTCAATATACCGGTCGTACGGGTCATGCCCGACAGATGGACCGCGATGAAGATAACCTTGGCTTGGCTACATGGTCGGCCGTAATCATGGCTCAATATGCGTTTTAAGTGGATTTTACCTCTCCTGGTCCTCTGCAGTTGCGATGAAGGGCGGATTTGGCCTGACGAGTATTCTGATAGTTCCACAGGAGGATTGACGGCAAGCGTCGAGATTACGGATTCCGAAGGCGCGAACCGATGGTTCGGCGGTTATTCCCTTGCAGTAGCGGGGTTTATGGCCGGGAGTGAATATGCGCTGATTAGCAAGAATATAGAACCGGATTCACGGGGTGCGGCTTCGGTGGAGCTTACCGGCATCCCGGCCGAGGTGGAGACTGTGGAGCTCTGTGTGATAGACCGGTTGAGGCGTCGGGTTGCTACGTTTGCGTCAGTCGACATGTCATCTCCGCGGGTTACTTTAGTTTCCGAGGGAGGAGATTTTTCGCCTGAGAACGCTATTCAGACGGAGGTGTTTAATACTACGTGCATCAACTGTCACGGCGGAGCCGCGTTTTCAGCCGCGGGGCTTAACTTGACTTCGGGACACTCTTTCGGCGAATTGATTGGAGTATCGTCGATCAACAATCCGGAAATGAAGAGAGTCCTTCCGGGGCAACCGGAGCAAAGTCTGCTTTATAGAATCCTTGCCGGCGAAGATTCTAAAGAGTGGAATTACGATCATTCGGTAGAAATAACCGCGTCAGAGCGACTTGATTTAATAAAAAATTGGATAATTGCGCAATAATGACACTTAGAAAATCGTTTTTTAAAGTAATGAATAGTACTATCAGTCATCAGACTTTTACATATAGCGGAGCAGAGGCCCGGACGGCGCTCTGTGGCGACCAATTGCATTGCATTATCACTCCTTCCTGCGGACTGAGATTCGAGGATCAGCTTGCTGCCGTCTGTGAATCCGAGCGGCATCTTGCCGACTATTTCCGTATGTCGCCGGTATTCAAGCGCTATTTTCTGAGCGATATAGTAAATCAGGCGTCGTTATTGCCTGAGATAGAGCCGTGTGCAGTTTCGGTAATTCAGCAGCCGCCGCTATGCGGGTCCAAGGTCGTTCTTTGGATTGTCATGGAGCGCGGTGCGGATTTCCAATTGCAGCCTGACGGAGTCTGGGAGGATTCCCGAGGGAGAATTATTCAAGGAGATACACCGGTAAGCGCCCCTGATTCTGCCGCCGAGACTCGGGAGTATCTTACGCGATTCGCCGCAGCTTTGAGCGCCCGCGGCGGAAATCTTCGGGATAACTGCCTGAGAACATGGTTTATGGTTCATGATGTGGACCACAATTATGGGGGGATTGTCAGGGGGCGCAACGAAATTTTCGCCGAAGAGGGGCTGAAGGATCATTTTATTGCGTCAACCGGTATCGGAGGATCTCCGGCTGCCTCGCTTGTGGCGTTTAATGCTGTTGCGGACCTGTCAGTCAAGCCGGAGCAGATTAATTTCATCAAGGGAGGCTCGCATCTTAATCCGACGATTGAGTATGGGGTGGCCTTTGAGCGGGCCACGGCCGTGGATTATCCGGACTACCGCAAGGTTTACGTATCGGGCACGGCAAGCATTGACAATAAAGGTCAGGTTGTGGCCGTAGGCGATATTGAAAAGCAGACGGAGCGGATGATTGAGAATATCGAAGTTCTTTTGCATGAGGCTGATTGCGGGCTTGAGGATGTGATGAATCTGATTGTCTATTTGCGCGACATCGCGGATTATGAGGCGGTTGATTCTATTTTTGAATATCGCCTGCCCGGAGTTCCTCGCGTCTTGCTCTTAGCTCCGGTTTGTCGTCCGCAATGGCTTGTTGAGACCGAGTGTATTGCAATTCGCCCGAAGGATGCCACGCGCTAAGTTGCTGCATTTGGGTCTGTTGCTGATGATTATCGGCGGCTGCCTGACGTGGATGACCTCAATTCGCGGAAGTTTGCATCTGCGTCCGGGAGTCACGGAGCGTAATATTGTGGCCTCTGACGGAGAGTTGCATGCGCTACCGTTTGATTTGACACTCAAGGAGTTTGAAACGGATTATTATCCTGGAATGTCATTTCCTCGGGATTTCCGTTCGCGGCTGATTATTGACGGCAAGGAAGTTGAGATCTCTATGAATAATATCGGCAGGGTGGGAGCCTGGAGAATTTATCAGCAATCATTTGACGGTGAGGGCGGGTCAATTGTGGAGTTGGTCCGTGACCCTTGGGGTATAGCTGCGGTTTACTTAGGGTTTATTCTGTTTGCCATCGGCGGATTTCCGATGTTGTTTGGACGCAAGGCGCTTTCAATATGTGCTTTGATGGTCAGTTTGGCGGCTATGGCAGCTCCGATTAATGAGGAAAAACAAGTGGTTTTTAACGGGCGCGTAGTCCCGTATGCCACAGTGGCGTCCGAACTGACTTTCAAGCTTACGGGAAGTCAGAGCGTAGGGGGAATGAATTCGTCGGAATTTGTTTACTCATTGATGGAGTATCCACAGCTTTGGGCCGAAAAGCCTTTTTTGAAAACGAAGTCCGGGTTTGTTTCTCCTGCTTCATTATACAATGAGAAAGGAGAGTATATTCCTCAGTTGAAATATCAGGGAGGCGATGGTGCGGAGGACATCGAATTGCTTAAAATTGATGAGAAGATAGCGCTGCTTTCACAGCTATGGCAGGGGGAATTATTTTCTCCTGCGCCTGAAGTCGCCTTGCGTCCTGAGGTCTCAGTTCGGGCTGAGGTTATTTATGTTAAGGTTCAGCCGGTCAAGTGGTTTTTTATGTTGGCGTTGGTGCTGGGAGTAATGGGAATAATAGGAGTAGCGGGAAGAATTGGAAGTATTTTTGTGTTTGGGGTATCGGTTTTGATTTTTGGTTGGCGCTGGTGGATTTCAGGGTATTGTCCGGTTGTAGGGACGGGTGAGGTGATGTTTTTTGCCTCGGTTTGTCTT
Source organism: uncultured Porphyromonadaceae bacterium (assembly GCA_947176925.1). Taxonomy (GTDB): domain Bacteria; phylum Bacteroidota; class Bacteroidia; order Bacteroidales; family Muribaculaceae; genus UBA3263. The sequence goes on along the minus strand of CAMWSN010000070.1, from coordinate 3,942 downwards.
TGTGGATGTAGCGTGTGGTTAGGACGTAAGTATCCTGTGGCAGGAGCATTGGCTTTGTTGATGGCCGGTTTTACCGCCTTGATTTCATGGCTGAATATCAAGAATCCGACGATGACGCCGCTGATGCCGGTGCTTAATTCGCCCTGGCTATCGATTCATGTTTCATTGGTGATGATTTCCTATGCTTTATTGTCTATGGTCAGTCTGCTTGCCTTATGGTCTCTTTTCCGGGAGAGGATGATTGTTCCGGCGCAAAAGATTCTTCCCGTAGGGGTATATTTCCTCGGGTTGGGAATCATTGTCGGAGCCATGTGGGCCAATGTTTCATGGGGGCGATACTGGGGCTGGGATCCGAAGGAAACGGCAGCGCTCATAACCTTTTTGATTTATTGCGCACCGCTGCATCCTTGCGTCACGCGCAAATTAGGAAAGCGCGGCCGGGCGATTTACCTGACCGCGTCTTTCGCGACGATATTAATGACTTACGTTGGAGTCAACTATCTTCCGTCGCTCCACTCTTATCAATAGAGAGGCTTGATGAATGAGCGGCGGCGTTTATGTTGCTCGTAGTCAAAGTATTCCCACTGGGATTGCACATTGGTATTTGTTTCAAGCTCGGGGTTGGTCTCCGCGGCAATAAATCCGCATTTCTGGAACGCGGGAATCATGTTTTCAAAGAGCAGGGCGTTAACACCTTTGCCTTGATATTCGGGTTTGATGGCTACGAGCATCAGGTCGACATACTCTGTCTTACCGAATTTAAGGGCTTTGAGAAGCGGATACCATCCGAAGGGAAGGAGACGGCCGCGGGATTTTTGCAGTGCGCGGCTCAATGAGGGGACACTGATGCCTACGCCGACGAGTTTATCATCCTTATCGACGATGACGCAGACGCCATCAAGGCGGATGAGTCCGAGATACATGTCGATGTAATGGTCAATCTGGCGCGGAGTCAGCGGCGAGTAGCCATATAGTTTGTCGTAGGCCTCGTTGATGACTTCAAAAAGGGCATGGCCGTAACGCTCGGCAAGTAGTTTGCGGGAGGTCAGTTTGACAGTGTGAAGGCCGAATCGCTTACGTACAATTTCGGCCACGCGGCGCATTTTTTCAGGAATTTCATCGGGGACCTTGACAAGAAATTCGACCCAGTCAGCTTCCTTTTGGAAACCGAGGCGTTCCATGTGTTTAGGATAATAGGGATAGTTGTAGATGGTGGCCATAGTGCCAAGGCGGTCGAATCCTTCAATCAACATTCCTTCATAATCCATATCGGTGAAGCCGAGGGGCCCGACAAGATTTTTCATCCCTTTGTCTCGTCCCCATTGGCTGACGGTTTCAAACAGGGCGTCGACGACTTCCTCATCGTCGATAAAGTCAACGAACCCGAAACGGGCATCTTTGCGATCGGAACGTTCATTGACGGCGGAATTGATAATTCCGGCAATGCGACCCACGGGTTTACCGTCACGATAAGCCATCCAGCAGGCACATTCGCAGAAATCAAAAGCGGGATTACCTTCGGGACGGAGGGTGTTAACGTCGTCGCTGACCAGCGGAGGAACGTAGCAGTCATTGTCTTTATACAGGTCAATCGCGAAGTCTACGAATTTGGTAAGTTCTTTTTTAGTCAGAGGTATCTGTTTGATTTCTACAGCCATATTTATCAGGGATGATTTGTTAAGATAACAGCCGTCAGAGCGGCCACCATCAGGGCGAGAACCGAGATGATAATAATATAGAGGCGAGAAGCTGAGCCGCCGTGAAGCGCCATCTGAAGCTGCTGAACGGTACGATAGGGAGTCGGCCCGATACATTTTTCGGCGACGGCCCTCAGCCGAGGGTTAGGTTCCGGACAAGCGTCGAGAGCTTGAATCAGGACGTGGCCGAAGTCGCGTATATCTTTTGTGGTATCCGCCACTTCAAGCACGTTCTTTTGGTCAAAGCCGACGTCGATCAGTTTCAGATTGCGGATTTTCTCCGTGAAAATAATTGACGAAGCTTTGATAGGGTGATGGACAATATGGTTAGCCTGAATATAATCAATGGCATCGGGGACACATCGGGCAATTTTCTTGACTATGTCTTCGGTGACTTCACCGCGGCTGATGAGCTTTTCGAGCGAGTCGCCATACACATCGTCCGTGATTATACACATTCCGAGTCCGGGCACTTCCTCCAGATCATTGATCATGATGATATGAGCATGAGCGAGGTTATAGCGGACCTCAAACTCGCGATTCAGCAAGGCCTGATACTCCGGATTTTCGCGATATTCGGGTTTGAGGGTTTTGAGCATCACCCATTTTCCGAATTTTTTTCCGGTGTAAACGTCGTAGAAGTCTTCGCTCCATTCGGGCAGGAGCTCAAGCTCGGTCCATTTGTCCTTAGGTTCTGTCATATATTGGGCGGAGGGAGAATAGGAATTACGCGGTCAATGCTGGAATCCAGTGAAATGAGGGTTTCGGTACCGGTTACCCCGGGAATCATCTGTATGCGGTCATTGAGTAGCTGCATGAGGTGCTCATTGTCGCGCGCATAGAGTTTGATTAGCATGGTGTATGGTCCGGTAGTGTAATGACATTCCACTACTTCGGGGATATTTTGAAGATGGGGTACGGCATCGCGATACATTGCACCGCGTTCAAGGTTGACGCCAATGTAAGTGCAGGTTGAGAATCCGAGGAATTTAGGATTGACGTTATAGCCGGAACCGGTAATAACGCCGAGGTCAATCATGCGCTGAATTCGCTGATGAACGGCAGCGCGGCTGACGCTACATTCAGCGGCAACATCTTTTGAAGGGATTCGCGCGTTGCGGATGACGATGTTTAATATCTTTTTGTCTAAGGAATCAAGCAGTTCCATAATATATTACGTGAAAAACGTTGCAAAAGTAGCGATTTTTGCTGACTTTTGCAACATTTTGCTAAAAATTTTATGAAAAATGTTGATTATTAATCGGGGAGAATTACGTTCATTTGTCCGTCGGCTTTGTTAATCATATACATGGAGTTTGGGGTAACGATAGCCATGTGAGAACCGAAGTCATGAGCGCCGCAGATGCGTTCGATTTCAACAGATTTCAGAGGGCCCTGACCCTTGGCGAAGATGAGTCGATCGCCGTCGAAGTCAACGTAAGGATTGTCAATTGCAAATTCCATCAGTTCGTGCATGTTGCGGTCAGCAACGATGTCAGCGCCTGCGGGGAGTGAGTTGTATTTGTCGAAGATGATATTTACGAGATCGGTAGTAATCATAATTGTATGGTGTTTAAGTTTTGTTTCGTTAGTAATTTCGTTCGTTTGAAAGCCTAACAAGCCCCACAGGAGAAAGGTTTGGATTGTTACAGGTTTGTAACATAATTTTGACTTCTTTGTAATTGAGTGGAGATTTTTACCGATTATTTAACATTTAATTAATAAGTGACGGTCAGAAAGAACTGAAAATTAATACCCGGCATCGGGTGAGAGAGGACCGACATGTAATCCTCGTTGAAGAGATTATTGACCGCAAATTTGAGATTAAGCATCAAGGGGCGGAAGTGGAGGGTGTGTTCAAGGCTTACGTTGCTCATAAAATAAGGAGGGAGGTATCCGGTCAGGGATTGGGAGTCGGTTGACATTGTGTAGCGCCTGGAGTAATGATTCCACTTATAAGTAAACGCCCATTTTTGCCAACTCAGGCGACCGATGACAGAGGCGGAGAGTCGCGGCTGGTAAGGCAATTGCCGCCCGATAGATCGGTCAGCCACGGAAATGGGTGAGCCTTCGTTGATCGAGGGGGTCCAGCTCAAGGAGCCACTGAGGTCAAGGAGCCAGTCTCCCGAGGGTCTCCAGAGGAGGTCAGCTTTAGTTTCAATGCCATAGGAATGAACCCGTTTTACGTTTTTAGGCGAGAAGTATCCCCTCGGGGTGGGCAGCCATAGAATCCAGTTATTGACAT
>CAMWSN010000069.1 GCA_947176925.1 uncultured Porphyromonadaceae bacterium | reverse complement strand
ATAAGTTACCATGCCACCGCGGCGAGTGCCTAAGTGGGAATTATAGTCTACGCCATAAAAAAGGTCGGTACGACACTTGGATTTGGCAGCGACTCCAAAAAAGCCTCCCATTGTGAAAAAGTAGTTGTTTATTAGGATTTATAGATAGTAAGAGGAAATAAAAAAACTGAGAGATAAGAGTTTGAAGCTCTTATCTCTCAGGGTTAAGGGGTTATTAAATCCAACGTACCCAGGCGAAGTCCTGACGATGAGGCAGCGCGGGGTTGGAGGGATAGATTCGGAAAGCATAGCGGAAGACACCGGGCTCACTGAGCGTATGATTAAGCTGGTAAGTAACGATGTCTCCTTCAGTTTTCACAGGGGTGAGTGCTACGGCTTCAGAGAATTGCTCTTCGCCATCTTCAGAGCGGAAAGCAACACATTCAACTCCAAGGTCTTTGGTAAGGCCGTTTGTATCAAGTACCACAGTAGCAGCATGGTTGGTTCCGGTGACGCTTGCTGCAGTTCCGTCATCTTCAACGGAGATAACCTTCACGCCATCCCACTTTTCAGCAACCTGCTGCTTCCACGCAGCAATTTCCTTAGCGAGGGCATAATCATTTGCCTGGAGCTCGGTTGAGCGTTTAGCCTCCTTGGTGTAGAAGCGATCAATGTAGTCATTGATCATGCGGGTCATGGTGAAGTGAGGCGCGATGTGACCTAAGGAGTTCTTGATGCGCTGAATCCACTTGGGAGAATAGCCTGATGAATTCTTATCAAAGTAGAGAGGGATAATCTCATTTTCGAGCATTGAGTAGATGGTAGCGGCGTCAAGCTTATCCTGCTGAGCTTGGTCAGTGTAGGTGCGCTTGTCGGTAAGTGCCCATCCGCCTTCTTCATCGAACTTATAGCCTTCATACCACCATCCGTCAAGGACTGAGAAGTTAAGGACGCCATTCATCAGTGCCTTTTCGCCGGAAGTACCGGAAGCTTCGAGGGGACGGGTCGGAGTATTGAGCCAGATATCTACGCCGGTAACGAGGCGCTTGGCAACTACCATGTTATAGTCTTCAAGGAAGATAATCTTACCGAGGAACTGAGGCATACGGCTGATCTCCATGATACGCTTGATGAGACCTTGTCCGGCACCATCGGCAGGGTGAGCCTTACCGGAGAAAACGAATTGCACGGGGCATTTTTCATTGTTGACAATCTTGGCAAGACGGTCAAGGTCGGTAAAGAGCAGGTGAGCGCGCTTGTAGGTAGCGAATCGACGGGCAAAACCGATGATGAGAGCGTTAGGATTGATGCGGTCAAGGATTCCGAGAACTGCAGAGGGATCACCCTGGTTGGCGAGCCATTTGGCCTTGAAATCGCGCTTAACGAAGTTGATAAACTTGTTCTTCATCTGCACTCGCATGTCCCAGATGGATTGCTCGGGCATATCGAAGATGTTGTGCCAAGCCTTGGGATCATCCTGGTGAGCAAAGAGCTGTTCGCCAAGGTTCTTTTCATAGAACGCTTTCCATTCGGAAGCAGCCCAAGTAGGCATGTGAACGCCGTTGGTTACATAGCCTACATGGCTTTCGCGCCAGTCATAGCCTTTCCATACGCCGGCAAACATTTTCTTGGAAACTTCGCCGTGGAGCCACGAAACGCCGTTAGCTTCTTGGCAGGTATTAAGGGCGAAGACGCTCATTGAGAACTTCTCGCCGCTGTCAGGATTTTCACGGCCCATGTTCATCAGTTCAGGCCATGAAATTCCAAGGATAGAAGCGAAGTGGTTGAGATACTTGTTGGCCAGGCCTTCGTCGAAATAGTCATGACCGGCGGGCACGGGAGTGTGAACCGTATAAAGGCTTGAAGCGCGAACGAGTTCAAGAGCCACGTTGAAGTCAAGGTGCTTCTCGGTGATGTATTCGACGAGACGCTGGAGATTGAGGAGGGCTGCGTGGCCTTCGTTAGCGTGATAGAGGTCGGTATTGATACCAAGTTTGCGGAGCATGATGATACCGCCAATACCGAGGAGGTATTCCTGCTTGATACGGTTTTCCCAGTCGCCGCCATAGAGCTGGTGAGTGATCGGGCGATCAAACTCGGAGTTCATGTCGAAGTCGGTATCCATCAGGTAGAGGTTCATGCGACCAACATTGACGCGCCAAACATGGCTGTAAACGATATTGGTGGGGAACGGAACCTCAATAATCATCGGAGTACCGTCCTCGTTCATAACCTGCTCGATGGGGAGCTGGTTGAAGTTCTGAGGTTCATAGTTGGCAATCTGCTGACCATCAACGCTGAGGCTCTGGGTGAAGTAGCCGTAACGATAAAGGAAACCGACTGCGGTCATGGGCACGCGGCTATCGCTTGCTTCCTTAATATAGTCACCGGCGAGGACACCGAGACCACCGGAATAAATCTTGAGGGCGTTGCAGAGGCCATATTCCATTGAGAAATAAGCCACGGAGGGGAGGTCTGAACGCATGGGAACGGCCATGTATTCTTCGAAGAGCTTATGAGCTTTTTTAATGCGGGCCATAAGGTCGGCATCGGCAATGATTTCCTGGAGACGCTCGGAGCTGAGACGCTGAAGAACCATCACGGGGTTTTCACCGGTTGCACGCCATAGATTGGGGTCGAGGTCACGGAAGAGATTTTTGCCATCGCTGTTCCATACCCACCACAAATTGCGGGCAATGGCTTCCAGGGGCTTGAGGGCCTCGGGAAGATTCGTCTTGACAGTCACATCACGCCATTGGGGCGCGTTGGTATTGCTGACTTGAAGTTTCATAGGGGTGTTATTTTGGTTTTTATTATTTTTTATTTTTATTTCGAGCCTTAGCAGCATTTAGTGCTTCTGCATAGGCCACAAGATAATATTCCATAAAATGGGCCCAGTCGGCACGATCAGCGGTAGAAGCGGCGGCTGAGCGGAGAGCGGCGGCGGTTTTCTCGTCGGCGCGGATAATTTCATTCAAGCGAGCGGCAATTTCGGAGCATAAAGCGGAATAGTTTCCGTCATTGCGTTCACTGACGTAGACTCCGCTTTGAGCGAACGAGTCTTTGCCAAATTCGTTTTCGACCCACATTCCGAATCCACTGAGTGATGTTGTCACCGTAGGCACTCCGAAAGCCACGGATTCCATCGGCGTATAGCCCCAGGGTTCATAATAGCTGGGGAAGACCGTAGCGTCAAGTCCGGGCAGAAGGTCATAATAAGTCAGGCCGCCAAAGAGTCCGTCAGAGCCGTCAAGATAGCAAGGCACATAAATCATGTGCAATTTATCTGAATGTTGATTAGAGAATCCGAGGCGACGAATAGAGTTGATAATGGGGTCTGAATCCGGATTGTTAAGGCCGTGAGTGATAACGGGGTCGGCAATTCCGGTTTTTGATTCGGACGCAATAGCCTCAACAAGCTCGGGGCGAACATTGCGGCTCCAAGCGGGCACCATAATCAGGCAAACCACTGGAGTATCGTCGGCTGTCAACTCATGGCGTAGAATATTGCACGCGTCAAGGAACACGTCAATGCCCTTGTTGCGATACTCGCAGCGACCGGAAGTTGCCACAAGAAAAGTGTTGTCCGGAAGTTGGGCGCCTGTGAGGGCTGAAGCCATCTCGAGCAGAGCCTTACGGGCGGCAGCACGGGCCACGGCCATCTTTTTCGCCGTTTTGGGGACGAAGTCTTTCTCAAATCCATTGGGAGTGACCAGAGGGCGAATTTCAAGCAGTTGCTCACATTCACGGGCGGTAACTTCAGAGACCGTAGTGAAGCAGTCGGCCTGATGGGCTGCAGCTTTTTCAAGGGAGTGCTTTGCCTCCATATTCAGCTCACGGGCCATCTGGTCACCGTTATAGCCTGAGAAATAGGCGTAGAGGTCTTTACCGTTGCCGCAGATTGAGCGGCCGATACTGGTTGCATGGGTAGTGAATACGGTAGCGGCACCGGGGAGATAACTCTTGACGTGGAGGAGCCCCATTCCGGTGGTCCATTCGTCGAAGTGAGCGATAACTCCTTCGCCATCCTCATAGCCGAGGAAGCGGGATATAGACTCAATTACATGGGCGGCGGCGTAAGAGAACGCGCAAGCCTCAGGATAGTCGCCATAGGCATGTAGAGAGTCAACGCCGTATTTCTCCCACATTTCACCATAAAGCTGTGGCAGAGAGTCATACATAGCATCGAATTTAACCAACACAGCTATTGGACGGCCGGGAACATTCCAACGCCCTACCCTGACGGAAATGCCGTCAGGCAACTGAGCGGCCTTTTTCCAACCTTTCAGGACGGAAGCCACTTCAGTGAAGTAAGGCGACGGAGAAGCGTCGGTCCAAACATCAGGGCCGACGAATATAACCTTGTCTTTATAAAGCGTTTGGAGGGTACGTGCCTTGGTTGAAAGCACGGCATAAATGCCTCCGACTTTATTACATACCTCCCAACTCGTTTCAAAGAGCAAAGAGGGCGATTCGGTATTATTTTCTGTCATAAAATTCACTTTTCAAGTTGCAAAGTTACGAATTTTTCGCAGAACTGCAAAATCTTAAAACATTTTCATTAACTTTGCAGTCGGATATGAACACGAAAATTAACAAAATAAATGATATTATCAGCAAGTTTAACATTGAGAACGTGCTGACAGACTCCCGTTCGCTCATCAATGCCGAGCGGTCAATCTTTTTTGCGCTCAAGACAGCGACCAATGACGGACACCTATATATAAAGGAACTACAGGCGCAAGGTGTAAAGGCTTTTGTCGTTGCACGGATTCCTGATGGGATTGACGCTGATGGGTCTGAATTCGTGATTGTGGAAGATGTATTGGCCGCGCTTCAAGAACTCGCAGCTGACCGGCGTAACAATCTGCCGGATTCAACTAAATTCATTGCCGTAGCCGGCTTCGGGGGAAAAACCATAATCAAGGAATGGCTCAGCGAGGCTTTGGGTCGACAATATAGGACCGCGAGATCGCCGCGTAGCTACAATAGTCAGTTGGGTGTGGCTCTGTCACTGATGAAGATTCAGTCAGAGGCTGAGATGGCCGTCATTGAGTGTGGCATATCTCAATCCGGAGAAATGGAACGCTTAGAGAAAATGGTTCATCCGGAGATGGTCATAATCAGCGGTATAGACTCTGAAAAAGGAGATTTCGCCTCATTGGATGAAAAAATTGAACAGACTCTCCTTTTGGCTCGTGAGGCCAAAGTCATTGTTTATCCTGCGGAGTTGGATGATGCTGTCAGTCGGTTTGTTCCGGAACGGGTGCTGAAAATCAGCGTCAATATTCCGCCGGATGCTGACTGGATTGAACGTGACAGGCTCCTGACAAGCGAAGCCTTGCGTTATCTGAAGGTTGAACTTCCGCAGGAGATTGTCAGGCCACTTGAAACACGGCTTAACGTCAGTCAAGGCGTCAACAATTGCCTTATTATCAGCGATAGATTCAGTTGCCATTCTGATTCACTACCCTCAGCCCTTGACTTCATGCGTCGCCGAAAATCAGAGGGATTAAAGATGACCTTGATATTGGATGAACTGAAGGGCGAGGAATACACTGAAGAAATTGACGCATTAATTGACAATGCAGGGATTGAACGCGTGATTGCCATTGGTAAAGACTTCAAGACCGGCGAGGAAATGCTTGAAGCGCTTTCATTGAGCGATTTTTCGCGCGAAATGATATTGGCCAAAGGTGAACGCGGCGGAGCCGTGGATCGCCTTGCCGAGACTCTTCAGTTGAGACATCATGAAACCGTCCTGGAAGTCAATCTTGACTCCGTGATTTATAATTTTAATCACTATCGGGCGATGCTGCGACCCGAGACCGGCATGGTCGCGATGGTCAAAGCTTCAGGTTATGGGGCCGGAGCCTTTGAATTAGCGCGGACCTTGCAGAGCCACGGCGCAGCCTATTTAGCCGTTGCGGTGGTTGACGAAGGAGAAGAACTTCGTCGCGCAGGAATTACGATGCCAATAATGGCGCTAAACCCGAAGGTTACAAACTATGACTCTCTTTTCGCCAACCGTCTGGAGCCGGAAGTATTCAGCTTTGACATGCTTGATGAGATTATCCGTGAGGGAGAAAAGCGGGGAATTATGGCCTACCCCATTCACGTCAAGTTCGATACGGGGATGCACCGTCTCGGCTTCCTGCGGGAGAATATATCGGACCTTTGTATCAGACTGAAAGAAACGGATGTAGTCAAGGTTGAGTCTGTATTCTCTCATTTGGCAACGGCCGATTGCCTTGATATGGATGACTATACTTTTGGCCAGTTGAAACTTTTTACGGATATTTGTGAGGAAATGTATCGCGGACTCGGATATCGCTTCAAGCGACATATCCTGAATTCCGCCGGTATAGCACGTTTCCCTGAATATCAGTTTGATATGGTGCGCCTTGGAATTGGACTCTATGGCGTTGACACTCTCGGAATTCCGGAGACCTCCGGTTTAAAGCAGGTATCATCGCTGAGGTCAATCATCATCTCGCTGAAAGATTGGCCGTCCGGGACCTCGATCGGTTACTCGCGGAGGACCATACTTAGCCATGATGCAACGGTGGCCACAGTTCCCGTGGGATATGCTGACGGCCTTGACCGCCATTTGGGCAATGGTAAGGGTAAAGTCTGGATTAACGGCAAGGAATGTCCTATCGTGGGCAACATTTGCATGGATGCGTGCATGATTGACGTTACCGGAGCGGATGCCAAGGTCGGGGACTCGGTTGAATTTTTCGGTCCGAACCTTCCCGTTGATTTCATGAGCGACGCATTAGGAACCATCCCATACGAAATTCTGACGTCGGTTTCTCCACGCGTCAAACGCGTCTATTTCCGCGAATAAATTTAGAATAATTGAAAATATTGCGTATATTTGCATAAAAAAATAGAGAAAAATGACTAATGCAGAATTTAATTCATATAGATTTGATGACGTGCAGGAGCCCACGGACGCTCAACTGGATCAATTGATGGAGAATGCAGCTAAATCCGTTAGAGAGTCTAACAGTCTCTCAACACGCAAGTTCTTTGAGAACCTTCGCCGGGCTTGCGATGAAGCAAAACGTCGCTCACGCCTGTAATTATGAGGAAAGTTGGCCATGCTCCCCTCTTAATAGTTATAGCCGGACCTAACGGGTCAGGCAAAACTACTATTACCTCAGAAGTACTAAAAAGTGACTGGCTTGAAGATGCGGTATATATCAATCCTGACAATATAGCACAAGAACGATTTGGCGACTGGAACTCTCCTGATGCCGTTCTACAGTCAGCTATACTTTGTGAGAAATGGAGGGAAGAATGTTTGAAGGAAAGAAAAAGTCTGATTTTTGAAACGGTCATGTCAGCTCCTGATAAATTGGACTTTATCCGTAGAGCAAAAAAGGCCGGATATTTCATTAGAGTTTTCTTTATATCAACATCTGATCCGACTATTAATTCTGCACGTATAACTCGACGAGTACTTAAGGGTGGACATGATGTCCCCATTCCCAAGATTATTTCTCGCTATGTTAAGTCAATAGCTAATTGTGCTGAAATAGCGCTAAATGTTGATAGGTTATATGTCTATGATAACTCAACAGATAATGTTAAGGCTCAACTATTATACAGGCTACGAGATGGTAAAGTCATAAAACAGTATGTAGAAGTTATTCCTGAGTGGGCAAAAAATATTTTACCGAATTAAACGAATTAAAAATAAAAAATTTGGTAGATTGGGAAAAAAGTTGTAACTTTGCGGTCGCAAAACTAATATATTTTTCGTTCAGGCTCGGAAAAGAGTGTTGAAATTTCGGCACCGCCTGACGGAGTTAACTCTCAAAAAACGTAAAGATGTACGTAATTGTAGAAATTCAGGGCCAGCAGTTTAAAGCTGAAAAGGACAAGTTCCTTTATGTCCACTATCTTGGCGAAAACGCCAAGGAAGGCTCCACCGTGGAGTTTGACAAGGTACTGCTCGTTGACGCCGACGGCGCAGTTAAAGTAGGTGCACCGACCGTCGAAGGTGCCAAGGTTGTCTGCGAAGTAAAGCAGCAGCTCGTAAAAGGCGACAAAGTTATCGTGTTTAAGAAAAAGCGTCGCAAGGGCTATCGTCGTAAGAACGGCCATCGCCAGTGCTTCTCTCAGGTCGTTATCAAAGAGATCGTCGCTTAATTGTTTAACCCCCTAAACCAAATCTGAAAGAGAAATGGCACATAAGAAAGGTGTCGGCAGTTCTAAGAACGGCCGCGAATCAGAAAGCAAACGATTGGGTGTTAAGATCTTTGGTGGCCAATTTGCCAAGGCCGGTAACATCCTGAAGCGTCAGCGTGGTACGGTTCACCATCCCGGTCTCAACGTAGGCATGGGTAAGGACCACACCCTTTACGCACTCATTGACGGCACCGTAGTCTTCACCGAAGGCAAAAACGGACGTCGCTTCATCAACGTTACTCCCATCGCAGAGTAATTATCTCTCTCCCACCCCTGTAAAAGAACTATTATTTTAACGGAGGCCGCAATTTGCAGCCTCCGTTAATGTTTACGGGATAGACTCGGACTCTATCCAATGTCTTTCGTTATGTCAGTTTCGTTTGGATAGACCCCAAGATAAGACTTCGGTGATTCGGGGAACGGGAATATTCTTTTTGTCCGCAAGCTCCTTGATAAAACGGAGGCCAAAGGGGAAATCCTCAGTAAAGTATCGGCTGTGGTAATCCGGAAGCCAGCCATCAGGGGTCTCAATCATCGGAGTTAAAATGGGCTTGAAGGCTTCAATGGAGCGGATTTTGCGGGTAAGGGAAACAGCGTCTGTTGATTCGTAATAGTCAAGTAAAGTCGGAACTGCGCCTTCGCGTACGTTTAACGCTCGTAATAAGGTCTGAAACTCGCTGTCCATTTCTATCATAAGCTTGGAATCTCGGTCAGTCCATTCGCTGTAAAACTTCGACTGGTGAGGAATGGGCTTGACTTCCCCACCCCACATTGAAAAAAGGCGGGAGGTATGAAGAATAGGATTGCTATTAGTCAGCGCGGCCTCGTAAAATGTATCAAGTAACGAAACGGGAGTTTCAAACATTTGCTCCAACTCGTCAATGAATCCTACGACGTCAGGGATATTTTCGGCGGCAACACTGAGGGACTTTTTATAACCCAAAAGGCGGCCGCAGCGACCATATTCAATAGTGCGGCAGATATAAGGAACGCGTTGAAATCCAAAAATCGGTTGTCCGGGCAGAAGGTCATGAGCAAAAAAGAAAAATCCGGTGGACGCGACAATAGCGCCGACGATACATGAATGGGAAATAAACGGTTTGATTTGCTTCAACGTCTGCTCAATGAGATAACCCGGAAGACAGAGGAGAACCATATCTACCGATGCAACAGCCTTTTGAGGGTCAGAGGTTATCAGCTCGGGCGCACCGGTGAATTCTTTTCCATCAGGATCAAAGACGCGGATATCACGACTCCAACTATCGGGGTGGCCAGTCAGGATGTTGATCTCGTAGTCTCGCGAAGCCAATACCCCGGCACAAACGAGACCGAGATTACCGCCTCCGCAAATACATATCTTCTTCATAAGATTGATTTAAGGGCTTGGACAAGGCGGGAATTGTCGTGGCGGTCACGGATGGCGATGCGGACATATTGGCGATCCTCGGGAAAGCCTTTTTTGGCCGAGCAGTCCTTGATAAGTATATTATGGTCAGTCATCAGTCGGAGAGTCAGCTCCTCGGAGGATATACCGTTAAGCTCACAAAGGAAATAATTGGCTTGTGAGGGGATAACGCGCAGGAATGGAATGGAAGCGAGTTCGCGGGCAAAGATTTCACGCTCCTCACGGAAGAGGACACAGGAGTGCTGGTAATCTTTTTCGTACTTATTGAAAATCTGCATGTAGAACTCGGCAAATGAGTTGATGTTCCATATAGACACGTCCCTGCGGATACGCGAAATGAGGTCGGAGTCAGCCGAGGCAAGAACACCGAGACGAAGTCCCGGGACGCCATAGCTTTTTGAGATAGACTTCATTACGCAAAGCTGAGGAAAACGCTCAAGAATTTCACTTTTCAGAAGACTCATGGAAACTCCGCAATCAGAAAAGTCAACGAATGACTCGTCAACCACAAGACGGATGTTGCATTCCTGAGCCCATGAGGCAAGTCTGACAAGGCCCTCAAGGTCAATCAAATTACCGGAAGGATTGTCGGGATTCACAATAAGGAGGGTGTCAACCGGATTGGCTGAGAAGAACTCGATGAGATCATCGGCCGAGTAACTGAAATCCGGATTCCGGGGATGGAACTTAACGACATTATCAGCGTCAAGACGGTTAGGATACTCCTCAAAGGTCGGGAAGATTACTCCTACGCTTCCGGAGATATGTTCCATAAGACTCTTGATAAGCTCAGCAGCACCGTTACCAACGACAACCAAGTCATGTCTGAGACCAAAATACTTGGCGGCCAAGAGGGAATTAACTCCCATGCCCGAAGGATAATTACGCAAGAGAGTCTCAAAGTTGGCCTTCATCTCGTCAATCATCTTAGGCTGAGGGAAATAAGGATTGACGAGATAACAGAAGTCAAGCACGTCCGCATAGCGCCAATACCCGCCGTAACTATGTTGCATCTTCTTGAGTCGCTCGCGAGGATCGGCAAATATTGTCTCGGCAATCCTGAGGTCCTGAACGTCGTCAATCTCATACCATTTCAGATGGCCAATCGGCAGAGCGCGCATATCGGCCACGTCTATCAGTGTAATTACGCGCAGTACCTGCTCATAGTACTCGTTCTGACCAAGAACTTTAATGTAAGCCTCAAGGAACGGCAGATAATGGTCACGGACAAACTCCGACGAGAATTTATAGACGTTGACCGTTTTGTAATAAAATTCCGTTTCGGAATACTTAAATGCTTTTTTCGGTATGAAGTTGATGATTTTACAGTCTTCGTCGATTCGGACCATTGTACCGTCCATCCAAGTCTGATACTTGGCGACGAGGGCTACGTTAGGC
>CAMWSN010000068.1 GCA_947176925.1 uncultured Porphyromonadaceae bacterium | reverse complement strand
GTGATGGTCCCTGCCGAAAAAATTATTGAGACGGCAATTAACGAAAACGCTGATGCCATCGGCTAAAGTGGACTGATTACCCCCTCGCTGAAGGAGATGGCCAACGTTGCAACCCGACTTGAAGAGCGTGGACTTCAGATCCCGCTGTTTGTCGGGGGAGCTACTACTTCCGAACTTCATACGGCCCTGAAAATCGCCCCGCTTTATTCCGGAGCGGTTGTGCGCACTGCTGATGCCGCCTCTCTTCCTGCGATTGCAAAACAGATTTCAGACCCGCAGATAGTCGAGTCGATCCGCTCCGAGCAGGAAACCCTGCGTCGCGATTATTCCGAAAAAGCTCCCGTGCTGACGCTCGAACAGGCGCGAGACACTGCGAAACCCGTTGATTCTCCGGCGCCTGTGCCAATGAAATCGGGTCGCCATGAATTCCATCCGTCAAAGAAAGAACTTGACGAGTTGATAAACTGGCGTGCTTTTCTTGGCGAATGGCGTATGAACCCTAATGGTGGCTCCGATGAGGCTCAGCGCCTGCTCCGTGAAGCACGCGAGGAATTAGATCGCATGGAAATCAACGTAAATGCTGTTGTCGAGATCCGTCGCGCTGAGCGGACTGCTCCGGAGGTCATCGCCGTAAGTGGAATTGAACTAAACGCTCCGCGCTCCCTGCGACCTAATACGGTCGATGGCCAATGCCTTTCACTGGCAGACTTCGTTGCTGAGACCGGCGACCATATAGCTCTATTTGCCGTTTGCGTAACGTTCCCCGAAGAAGGCGATGAATTCCGCTCCATGCTTCGCCAGACCATAGGCCATAGACTTGCCGAGGCTGCAACCGAATGGCTCAACCGTCGGGTGGACCGTGACCTGTGGGGCGTCGAACACTCTATCCGGCCCGCCGTAGGCTATTCCTCCCTTCCTGATCAGAAGCTGATTTTTCAAATTGACCGCCTTATTGACCTTGCATCTCAGGGAATTACTTTGACCGAAAATGGAGCGATGAATCCGGGATCTTCCACCTGTGGCATTATCATAGCCCATCCACGCGCCAGATATTTTTAACCGCAAGTGAACCAAATCGGGAGCGGTGTTGTTAAGATAGCAGAGAAAAACAAAATTAACTATTTTAAACAAATGAAAAAACACGCATTACTCCCGATTATCGCCCTCTGCATGGGCGCAGGTTCCGCCGCTGCTCAATCTGCAGTCGTTACAGAGGAATCAATTACCGTAACCGAGGTCCCTACATGTGACGTCAAGTATACCAACTCATGGCGCGACGGCTGGTTCATTCAGCTTGGTGCCGGCGTTAACTTCCCAATCGCTGAAGGCTTCAAGTCCGATAATATCAAGGTCGGCGCTCAATACGTTGGCGGATTTGGCCGCTGGTTCTCGCCTTATTTGGGTTTCCGCTTCAGCGGCGCCTATGGTAATGTAGCCGAACCCGTAGGTAATGGAGTAATGCACTATCGCAGCGCCGGAGTCTATGGCGACTTGATGTGGGATATGTGTAACTCCATCGGTGGAGTTAATCTCAACCGCCCCGTTAGTGTCGTGCCCTTCGTTGGTGTCGGTGGCGCTTATAATTATCATTTTACCGGTGCTACGGGCGCTGAAAATGTGACCACCGGCGGTCATGTACGCGGAAATGAATGGTCCGTTCCCGTTTATGCCGGCTTGCAGCTCCGCTTCCGTCTTTGCCGCTATGTCGACTTCTTCCTTGAAGGTCGCGCAACCTTTGCCGGCGACAACTACAATAACGTTTGCGGCGGACGTCCCGTTGACATGGCTTTCCAAGGCACAGGCGGCTTCACCTTTAACCTCGGAGGCAAGTCATTCCAGACTTATGATCCTTGCGCCGACCAGGCCTACATCGCTGACCTTAACGGCCAGGTAAATGATCTCCGCGCCGAACTCGCCGTGACCGCTGCCGCTCTTGCCCAGGCTGAAAGTCAGCTCCCTTGTCCTGAAGTTCAGGTAGTTGAAAACGTCGTTGCTCCCGTTCAGGCAGCTCCGTTGATGAGCACTGTCCGCTTCACCATCAACTCTGCCAAGGTTTCACCGATGGAAATGGTAAATATCTATAACGTAGCTGAATACATGAAGGCTAATCCTGACGCTAAGGTCGTAATCACCGGCTATGCCGATAAGGACACCGGTACTGCAACCTATAACCAGAAGCTTTCTGAAAAGCGTGCTCAGGCAGTCTATGACATCCTTGTCAATAACTACGGCATCAGCGCCGATCGCCTGACCAAGTCAGCCGAAGGCTCTACTCAGCAACCCTATGCAACTAACAACTGGAACCGCATCGTAATCTTCACTCAGCAATAAACGGGCTGACCCCAACATAAACTCCAGTTATATAAGCCGGGAGAGGCATCGCGCCTCCCCGGTCTTTTTACATTGAATTCTCTTGCATTTTAAGGCATTTTTTCGTAAATTTGCAGTCTAAATTTTGAAACTATGCTTATCGACAATATTATTTCGCAGGCCGTGAGCCGCGCAGTCAATGCTCTCTATGGTGTTGACACTCCTGCCGAACAAATAGTTCCGCAGGCCACTCGTAAAGAGTTTGAAGGGAATCTCACCATCGTCACCTTCCCCTGGGTCAAAGCTGCACGCAAAAGCCCCGAACAGGTCGGAACCGAAATCGGGAACTGGCTTGTCGACAATGAGCCGGCTGTCAACCGCTTTAACGTAATTAAGGGTTTCCTCAATATCGTCATTGAGCCTACATACTGGAACGCCGTGCTCCGTCACGTGGCCGAAACTCCTGACTACGGTATTGTTAAGCCGACTGACGATTCTCCATTGGTGATGGTCGAATATTCTTCGCCCAACACCAATAAGCCGCTCCATCTTGGCCATGTACGCAATAATCTCCTCGGTTTCTCCCTGGCCCAGATTCTCGAAGCGTGTGGCAACAAAGTGGTGAAGACCAATATCGTCAATGACCGCGGAATCCATATCTGCAAATCAATGCTTGCCTGGCAAAAATGGGGCGACGGCGCTACGCCCGAGTCTACCGGAAAGAAAGGTGACCATCTGATTGGTGACTTTTACGTCCTTTTTGATAAGCATTATAAGGAAGAAATCAAGGCTCTGAAAGAGCAGGGATTGACCGACGATGAAGCTGCCGCTCAATCTCCCCTGATGGCCGAGGCCCGCGAAATGCTCCGCCGCTGGGAGCAGGGCGACCCTGAGGTCCGTGCCCTTTGGGAGATGATGAACGGATGGGTTTACGCCGGATTTGACGAGACTTACAAGCGAATGGGTGTTGGCTTCGACAAGATTTATTACGAAAGTCAAACCTATCTTGAAGGCAAGGAAAAGGTCCTCGAAGGCCTTGAAAAAGGCATCATGTATCGTAAGGACGACGGTTCCGTCTGGGCGGACCTCACTGCCGATGGTCTTGACCATAAACTTCTGCTTCGTGCCGACGGGACCTCCGTCTATATGACTCAGGACATCGGTACTGCCAAGCTCCGCTATCAGGATTTTCCCATTTCAAAGATGATTTACGTAGTCGGTAACGAGCAGAACTACCACTTCCAGGTGCTTTCGCTCCTCCTTGATAAACTCGGATTTGAATGGGGTAAGGACCTCGTCCACTTCTCTTACGGAATGGTTGAGCTTCCTAACGGAAAAATGAAGTCGCGTGAAGGCACCGTCGTTGATGCCGATGACCTCATGGACGCTATGGTGGCCGACGCTCGTAAGGTTTCTGACGAACTCGGTAAACTTGATGGCCTCAGCGATGATGAAGCCGCGTTAGTGGCTGAAACCGTTGGCCTCGGTGCCCTCAAATACTTCCTCCTCAAGGTGGATCCCCGCAAAAACATCACCTTCAATCCCGAGGAAAGTATTGACTTCAATGGTAACACCGGTCCGTTTATCCAGTATACCTATGCCCGTATCCGCTCAGTCCTCCGCAAGGCGGCTGAGGCCGGAATGACCATTGGCGATTACTCAACGGCCGTCCCCGGCGAGAGGGAAATAACCTTGATTCAGCGACTGGCTGATTTCCCCGCCGTAGTTCAGGAAGCCGGACGAACCTATTCGCCTGCGCTCATTGCAAACTATGTCTATGATCTCGTCAAGGAATACAATCAGTTCTATCATGACTGCTCTATCCTTAAAGAAGAAGACGTCGCGCTGCGCTCTCTGCGTCTTCAGCTCTGTGAAACTGTTGCCTCGGTGGTTCGCACCGGATTGAACCTATTAGGTATCGGGGTTGTTGAAAGAATGTAAATTAACCTATAATAATTATGAATAACTATCCTTATGACATGCCGCAATATGGCGGCACCGATTACTCGCTGACCCAGCGGGTTTCTACCGTGATGAAAGGCGTATATCTGCGCATGACACTCGGTCTGCTCGTGACTGCCATCGTTGCTCTCCTTGCAAGTTCTCAGGGTTTTGCATATTATATGGCCACTCACAGCTTTGTTTACTGGGGCTTGTTCATCGCTGAAATTGCAATCGTATTCTTCCTCAGCGCACGGATATCCAAGATGAGCTCATCATCTGCCGCCGCTCTGTTTTATCTCTTTGCAGTAATCAACGGACTGGCTTTGAGCACGATTTTCCTTGTCTATACCGGTGCCTCTCTTGCCAAGACCTTCTTCATTACTGCCGGTACGTTCGGCGGTATGACCGTATTTGGTTACACCACCAAGCAGGACCTCTCAAAGATCGGCTCTCTGCTCTACATGGCTCTTTGGGGTCTGATTATTGCCATCGTAGTCAACTGGTTCATGCACAGTTCTACTCTTGACTGGATTATCTCCATCGCCGGCGTAATCATCTTTGTGGGCCTCACCGCATGGGACACTCAGCAAATCAAGACAATGGCCGAACAGCTTCCCGCTTCATCCGCCGGCCATCTGGCCACTCTCGGTGCTCTGAGCCTCTATCTTGACTTTATCAACCTCTTCATCTACCTCCTCCGCATCTTCGGCGGAAGCCGCGATTAATATCGCTCATCCAGAAAAATAGCAAGGCCGCCAATCATTGGCGGCCTTGTTGCGTTATTTGTAGCGGGCCCATCTAATCAGGTCCTTGAATGTTGGCTTCTTGCCATACATGAAGATGCCTATGCGGTAAATCTTCGCCGCAAGCCATATCATGAATATGATGGTTAGGTAGAGCAAGGCCAATGATAACCATATCTGCCATCCGGGAACGTCAAACGGCACTCGGGCCATCATAACCATGGGCGACGTGAACGGTATCAGGGACATGACCATGGCAAACGTGGAATTCGGGTCTGCAATGACCGCTAACGATGAGAAAAGGCCTATGAAGATAGGAATGATGCCGATGGTCTGAAGTTGGGATGCGTCCTGAATATTATCGACTGACGCGCCGATAGCGGCGAAAATCGATGCGTAAATCAGGTAGCCGCCAATCAGGAACAGGAGCATCAGACCCATGATTTTCATTACGAAACCGACGTTGGTAAACATTCCCAAGGCCATGGCTATGTCTGAATCCATCGCGACGGAAGCCATATCGGCCGTTCCGGAGTTGATGGACTGAGCCTCAGCCATGACATCGGCCGGAATGAGCGACGGGAGAAGGAGCGTAGTGATTCCAAACATGATGATGGCCCAGATAGCTATCTGGGTGAGTGCGACTAAGCCTACGCCCACGATTTTGCCTAACATCAATGAGCGCGGATTGATTGAGCTGACAACAATTTCAAGCACTCGGTTATTCTTCTCTTCAATAATAGAGTTCATGACCAAACTGCCATACATCAGCAGGAACATGTAGAGCACGAAGTTAAGTATCGTGCCGATTGCCGAGCTGATGGCTGCGCTTTGGCTTTCGCCTTCTTCGCCGCTTTCGTCGGTGCGGATGGTTTGAAGAGTGACGTCAGTATTAATCTCCGAAAGAATTTCGTCAAGGTTCTCTATGTCGTATGCCTTGAGTTTCTCTGTTTCGATAATTTTTTCGACCTGTCCGGTAATCTCAGCCTCAATATTGACCGATGCGGCGTTGGGAGTCAGCAGTTTTAGTCCCGAATTGCGTTTGATGATATTGCGGTCAATGACCAAGACACCATAGATTGAATCGTTGGAAAGCATCTGATCTTGCGGGGCCCATGCATCGATGAATTTGACGTCGTCCGTTGACTGTAGGTTCGGCAGAATCAGCCCCGAATCGTCAACTACTGCGATGGTCTTCGTGTCACCCGTAGCAAAAAGCATGATAGCGGTAGGTAGCAATGCTAACACGAGCATCAGAATGGGGACGAGGATAGTCGTCACTATGAAACTTTTCTTGGTGACGCGCTCCATGTATTCGCGTCTGATTATGATGGAGGTAACTGAATGGCTCATTGCTGATTGGCTTTATTGACGGCGGAAATGAAAATATCGTTCATCGTCGGGAGGTTTTCACTGAACCCAACGAGGGTAGAATTATTATTAACGGCGGCTATCGCATCGTGGAGAGCAACTTCGGGAAGAAGCTTGACGCTCAACCGGGTTCGTCCGTTGTCCATGTCAAGGAACGAATGGCTTTCAACCATCGGCATCAGCGCGGGAATTAACTTGGTGGTGTCGCCCTGAATCGTGAAGTCATAACGCCCTTGCGCAAACTCGTGTTTGACGTCTGTGACTCGGCCCGATAGGATATTGTGGCTTTTATTTATAAGCGTGAAGCTGTCACAGATCTCTTCAACAGAACTCATGTTGTGGGTGGAGAAAATGATTGTCGCGCCGTTATCTCTCAGGCGAAGTATTTCATCCTTAAGTAATTGGGCGTTCAGAGGATCAAATCCGGAAAAGGGCTCGTCGAAAATCAGCAGTTTGGGCTCGTGGAGCACTGTCACTATAAACTGTACCTTCTGGGCCATACCCTTGGAGAGTTCGGAGACCTTTTTGTTCCACCAATCTGAGATGCCGAAATGGTCAAACCATGCTCGCAGACGTTGCTCGGCGTCACGCTTGCTCAGGCCCTTCAGGCGGGCAAAAAACATGGCCTGTTCGCCTACTTTCATCTTTTTATAAAGGCCGCGCTCCTCGGGCAGGTAGCCTATGCTGGTTGTATCTGCTGCCGTCAGCGGGTGTCCGTCAAATAATACTGTACCCGAATCCGGGGCGGTAATATGGGTGATAATGCGGATCAGGGTGGTTTTGCCGGCGCCGTTCGGCCCTAAAAGGCCGTAGATGGAGCCGCGGGGTACTTCAAGGCTTACTTTATCCAATGCCTGATGGCCCGTAAAAGTCTTACTGACTTCGTTAACTTTTAATAGCATAAGATTTGTGAAGAATATTCTATAAAATAAGAAAATCCCTGAAAGATTCAGAGATTTCAAATATTCAAAGCCAAGTTATTTTACGATAACTTTCTTTGACCATCCGGGCGTACGCACAATGTAGCAACCATTGGGAAGCTCAATTGTCTGCGATTCGCTGCTGACGGTTACACTTTTAATTTGCTGGCCAGTGATGGAGTAAATTTCAAAGCGGGTCTGGTCAGTTGACGTAACCTCGATTCCGCCGCGCACAGGTTTTGCCGTGGCCGTCTGCATCAGATTGTCAACCTGCTCAGTTGCAAATATATAGGATGCGTTTGCAGAGCCTGCGACCATGCAAATTGCTATAAATAATATGCGAATTACTCGTTTCATAGTACGCAAAGATACGAAAAAATTCACATCCCCGCAAATTTTTCCATAAAAAATTTCAAAAAATGTATTTAGAAACATAGAAAATGAGTGAGCTCACATATAGACTTCTACATCATTGCTTATATTTTCTAACCAAATAGCCCGGAGGGCTTATACTATAATTAACCCCGGGTTGAGCGCAGCTCTACCCGGGGTACTACTCTCACACATCTACGACCCCGGAGGGTGTCGCACTGTTTATATCGTCTATCTTATTGTGCCTCTGCCGTTACATACGCGACACATTTTTTGACGATGACTATGTGGAGAAGCCCACTTCCCACATTGAGAGCAATATTCGTCTGCTTGTTTGCCTGTATAATCAGTACGATATACTATTTCATCGCCATCTTTTCCTGTACCATGACATCCTGGACATGTACGGTCACTCGATTGTCCTGATGATGAACCAGAGTTATTTCCCAAATTACCGTTATTAACTAAATTTGCAGAATTAACAACATTATCTTGATTGTCTTTGAATATAATCCCTCCAATCTGATAGCCGGGATACTCTGTGTTTGAACATGTGCACTTCCCCGAACCTTTACAAACTGAGCATCTTCCGGTTCCACTACAGATTCCACAACGCTGCCACCCGGAGTAAGACCAATAATACATTCCTCTGCCTCCACACCAGTTGCATACTCCGTTCCCAAGGCATGTACCACATTTACCTATGCCATGACAAAGTGAGCAACTCATATACATTGTTTCTTGCTTTGAGCCATTGGAGTACTCAGTATGGATTGTAAACATACCTCCATAAGTATTTTCTCTCCACTTGCGTACCACATTATTTTCATTGTTATTAGAATGATTTGCCTGTTGGTTTGAAGTATAAGTTCCGGTAAATGTCTGATCGTCACTTTCTGCAAGCTTCTGACCTCTATCATCACTTAGAGTTAAACACAATGCATAGTCATGTTTACCGGGTGAGAGAGCTAAATCATCAACATATATTATTTTCGACATATCGGTATAATAAGCATCTTCATATCCGGGATTATAAGAATAGCTCTTTATTTTTCGCCATTGACCATCCGGACCTTTTATCCATAGACTATTATACCCCTCTAAATCTTTCATTCCATGTACTTCGTACTCATAATGGATTTTTATTGCGTTCTTTCCATTGTGTTTTACATTATGTTCTATCCAAAAAGAATTGTATTTTCCTGATTTCGCGAAAATATTTGATGGAGCAAAAAATAGAAGGAATATAATGGATATCACACTCCAACAACGATTTAAATTTTTAGGCTTAAGCATAATTATTTGGTTTGGATTTTGTCGGGCCTTCATCCTCTGTGGGCGCCAGGTTTTGGGTACAAAAAAAGGTGTGAGGATTGTATTTTCTGCTCTCGTCCTACTTTTCAGGTCTTGGCCACCTCAGGAGAACGACGAGAGCAACAGCCCCACACCGGTGCGGGTATATATTGCCCTCGTATTAACACGAAAGGGGTATATATTCACCGATGAGGGTGCTATTGCGAGTCATCTTCGTCTCCTGTTTCTAACGGCCAAGTTTGAAAAGTAGAAGATTGAACTTCAATAACACCTTTATTCTAATGTAATTAGTGGGGCTGTCTCTACAGCTCCGTAGATTTTATGCAGCAAAGTTACGCAAAAAAATAGAAATATAAAATAAAAAACGAAGAATTTCTCTCCGGATTAATTTGGAGAGTTGGTCTTAAAGCCCGTCGCGGCGAAGGAGGGGGGCGATTTCCGGATCGCGGCCGCGGAAGCGCTTATAGAGTAGGGCGGGGTGCTCGCTGCCTCCGCGCTCAAGGATTTCGTGGCGGAACTTCATTGCCGTTTCGCGGTCAAAAATCCCTTTTTCCTGAAAGAGCGAAAACGCATCAGCGTCAAGTACCTCGGCCCACTTATAAGAATAATATCCTGCGGCATAACCTCCGGCAAAGATATGGCTGAACGTCGGCGATATTAGCGTCCCCGGCACCGCGGCAAAGATTCTTACCGGTTCAATAGCCTCATTCTCAAAGGCGTCTGCGTCATTGACCGACTCCGTGATCGAGTGCCATGCCATGTCGAGATACCCGAAGTTAAGTTGACGCATACAGGCGTAAGCGGCTCCAAAGTTTGCCGCGTCCTTCATCCGCTGAATCATTTCGGACGGAAGGGGTTCACCCGTCTGATAATGGCGCGCAAACGAGTTGAGAAATTCCGGTTCCGTCAGGAAGTTTTCGTTAAACTGCGAGGGCAGTTCTACGAAATCGCGGAATACGTTTGTCCCGCTCAGTGACTGATACTTAACCCGAGTCAGCAAGGCGTGAAGCGCATGTCCGAACTCATGGAGCAACGTACCTACTTCGCCCGGAGTCAGCAGACTCGGACGGTCCTTTCCCGGTTTGGTGAAGTTCATGACGATGTTGACTAAGGGACGTACTTCGCCCGATGCCTCGCGGAACTCCGTCATCCATGCTCCCGGACTTTTCCTTCCGGCGCGGGGAAAAAAGTCCGTATAAAGCAAACCAAGCAGAGTACCGTCATCATCCGTAGCCTCAAATACCTTGACATCCGTATGATATGTCTCAACGTCCGTGCGTTCTGTCAGGCTGATTCCATAAAGTCGCTTGGCAAGGTCAAAAACTCCTTTAACCACCGCCGTAAGTTCAAAATAAGGTCGCAATTCCTCCTCGTCGAGGTTATGGCGCTGTTTGCGGAGGCGGTTGGCGTGATAGGAATAATTCCATGGCGTAATCTCCTCGCCCGCAAACTCTTGCAGCTCCCTTAGCTCGCGTTCCAGCGCCGGACGATAAGCCTCCCGAAGCTTATTTAGAAGCCCCATGACTCCTTCAGGAGTCTGAGCCATCGTACGGACCAGTTTATATTCGGCAAAAGACTTGAAGCCCAACATCCGGGCCATTTCAAGCCTCAGGGCCGAGATCTCTTTCATCACCTCAATGTTTGAGAACTCGCCCGAGCGATTGCGCGAGCTATAAAGCAGATAAAGCTTATGTCGAAGCTCATCTGAGGGAGACAATCTCATAAAGGTCATATAGACGGGCTGATCCAATGTCAGCAGATATGGAGCATCTGACCCTTCGGCGCGAGCTGTTTCGGCGGCCTGGTCAACGAGCCATTGCGGAAGCCCTTCAATCTGATCTTCTTGAAGCGGAAAGCGATAACCGGCCAACTCTTTTTTGACGTTCTGGCTGAATCGCGTGGTCAGTTCGCTCAGGCGCGCTGAGACCTCCGCAAAACGCTTTCGCTGTTCCTCCGGCAGGTCCGCACCCGATCGGGTAAAGCCTAAATAAGTCTTTTCCAATAGTGTAGCCTGCTCGGTATCCAACTCCGGATTTGACTCATAAACGGCCTTGACGCGCTCAAAAAGCTGACGGTTAAGCGAGATACGGGTCGAAAAATCACTCGTCAACGCTGAGATTTCAAGCGAGGCTTCCATCATCTGCTCGTCCGCATCGGCAGAAAGCAGCGGATAAAACACTCCTAACTCGCGGTCAAGGTCTGCCCCGGTTCGCTCCAAGGCTTCAATAGTGTT
>CAMWSN010000067.1 GCA_947176925.1 uncultured Porphyromonadaceae bacterium | reverse complement strand
TAAAAAAAGTGACGCGTCATCTCGACGAGTCACCCTCACGGATTTTACGGTAGTACTTAAATGCTATTATTCGTTATGTCTAAGCCTATGTATGGTTACACTTAAAATGAAAAAGATACTAATTAAAAACTCTCTTGTTTTGTTTGACGATGCAAAGTTACGACATATTTTTTCAAAAGTCAAGAAAAAATGCTATATAACATAAAATGTAAATTAGCCTATTTTATCGTATTTTGTGCTGAAATTTCATAGAAATTAACTGAAAATTGCAGTTTTTATGACATTTTGGTAGGCTAAATAGGATATTTCCGATAGATTTGTCGCAATGTTAAAAAGTGTTATACACTTGAGTGACGCGTATTTTATGCCCTTTTATGCGATTTTTTGCCATAATTTCGACTATTTTATCGGCAATATCCCTTGGAACGGCAACCAAAGCCCTATGGTCATGAAGCGCTATCTGGCCTATACTGTCGCCCGAGAGACCGCAAATTTTGGTCAGTGCTCCCACTATGTCGCCCTTTGAGAGTTTTTCTTTTTTCCCGGCGTGAAAAAATAAGGTGGCAAGCTCCGGAGTCCAGCTTACAGCCGGCGCAGTCGGTTCCCACATTGTAGCTTCGGCAATAGGTTCTTCGTTAGGTCCTATAATATAATAAACGTTACCGGTGGCACCCATGCGCGCGGCACGCCCATTTCGATGGGTACCTACTTCCGCGCCTACGGGCAAGTGATAATGGATCACAGATCCCACCGCAGGAATATCCAGGCCTCGGGCGGCGAGGTCAGTGGCAATCATTATCGGAGTGGTTCCATTGGTAAAGAGGTCTACGGCTGTTTCTCTTTGCTGCTGGTCCAGGGCTCCATGATATAAGATGCAAGGGAAGCCTCCTTTTTTGACATATTGGAATACCCGCTCGGCGCTTTCACGATGGTTTACGAAAACCATCGTCCGCTCGTGGGGCAGGCGGAGCAGTAAAGCTTTGAGGGTAGGGAGCTTGTCGGCCTCGCCAGAGCGGACATTAAATAGTTCGAGGTCAGGTTTGACAGCCTCGGAGCTGAAGTCCAGTTCCAAATTATCTTTGAGGTTAATGAATTCCGGCATCTCCTTGAGGCGGGTTGCCGAGGTGAGAATAAGCTGCTTGACGTTACGCATGGCACTTACAAGGCGTCGCATATCGTCACTGAATCCTAATTCAAGAGATTTATCATATTCGTCAAGGACAAGAGTCTTGACGCTGCGCAAGTCGACGTTACGGCGCTGGAGATGATCCAGCAGGCGCCCTGGAGTGGCTACTATGATTTCCGGAGTTTTAGCTTCAAGTGACCTCTTTTCTTCAAGCATTGAGTGGCCTCCATAGAGAGCGTTGATTCTCACTCCCGGAGCTAAGGTTGACAGTACTTTGGTTATTTGAAGCGCCAGTTCGCGTGCAGGAGCGAGGACCACGGCCTGTACTCCCCTGTCCGCTTCAGGATTGACGCGTTGCAATAAGGGCAGGGCGAAGGCTAAGGTTTTACCCGAGCCGGTCGGGGCTATAAGGGTCACGGAGCGAACCGAGCGTGGCAGGTCAGTCATCTTACTTTGCATGGACGTCAGCTGCTCGACGTTTAATCGCTCGCGTGCATTTTTAATAATATCTTTTTTTTCCATGTAATTATAACAAATTATGCAAAGATAACGTTTATTCCGTATATAAGCAAAAAATTCATCATTATTTTCCTCAGAAATGAAAAAAGTTATTATCTGGCTCGTTGGCATTGTCGTTGTCGCCGGTTTGTTTATTCTAATTGCAAATCTGTTAGTGATTTTCAATGCGCGAGGCCATGTTTTTACAGATGTCAAGAAAATCCCTCATCATCGCGTGGGTTTGGTTCTTGGTACCAATCCAATGAACCGTAGAGGTGGAATCAATATATATTTCCGCAATCGGATGCATACGGCGGCTGATCTTTATAATGCCGGCAAGGTTGACTATCTGCTTGTCAGCGGCGATAATTCTACGCGTACGTATGACGAACCGACGGCTATGCGTGATTCACTGATAGCTCTCGGTGTACCTTCGGACCGGATAGTCCTGGACTATGCAGGCTTTAGGACGCTTGATTCCGTGGTTCGGGCTAAGAAAATCTTCGGATGCGATGAACTAACCATAGTTTCTCAGGATGACCATTGCGAGCGGGCGCTTTATTTATGTCGGGCCAACGGAATAGAGGCTGATGCTCTTGCTGCGCCTATTAAAGCACGTGGAAGCGTTAAAATCCGCATGACCATACGTGAGATTTTAGCTCGTCCGAAGATGGTTTTAGACCTTATCTTCGGCAAGTCGCCGCGTTACCTCGGTAAGGAAGAACCGACCTAAGACAGTATTGTCTTGAGGATTTCTACGGCATGTTCTACCGTATCAACATTGGCGAAGACGATTGACCGACGGGCAGCATTCTGACGGAATTGGCAGTCCTTGGGATTTTGAGCCGCGTAAGCAATGATGCGTCCAAACATGGGGCTTTGATAATATGCCTGGTTTGAATCGTCAACAAAATAAAGATACATCTTACCCTGTTTGAGGGATACTTTTTCAATGCCGAGTCGACGAGCCAAACGGCGAAGGCGAGGTACTCTGAGCAATTCGGCCGCCTGATGCGGGATGCGGCCGAAGCGGTCGCGCAGACGATCGGCAAAAGCTTTGAGGTCCAGCTCGCGTTCAATGCCGTCAAGTTCCTGATAGAGGGCGATTCGTTCCTGGTCCTGGGGAACATAGTCTGCCGGCAGGAGCAATTCCATGTCAGACTCGATGCTGCAGTCGGCCACGAAGTCCTGTTCTTCGGGGTCAACGTCCTTGAATTCGTCAGCAAATTCCTGAGTCCGCAGTTCGGTGACAGCCTCTTTGAGAATTCTCTGATAGGTTTCATAGCCTAAGTCGGCAATGAATCCGCTTTGTTCGGCTCCGAGCAAGTTTCCTGCTCCGCGAATATCAAGGTCTTGCATGGCTATGTGGATACCTGAGCCGAGGTCCGAGAAGCTTTCGATGGCTTGCAATCGGCGACGAGCTACGGGAGTTAACGTTGCCCCGGGGGGTACGGCCAAGTAGCAGAATGCTTTACGCGCTGAACGACCTACGCGTCCGCGAAGCTGATGGAGTTCGCTGAGTCCGAAATTCTGGGCGTTATATATAATAATAGTGTTGACGTTCGGCATGTCGATTCCGCTCTCTATGATAGTAGTTGAGAGCAGAACATCATAATCATGGGCCGCGAAAGCAACTATTTCCTTCTCAAGTTTTTCAGGGGGCATCTGTCCGTGGCCTACGACGGTGCGTGCATCCGGGACAAGTCTTTTAACCGTATTTTCAAGGTTATAGAGCCCTTCGATGCGATTATTGACAATGAAGACCTGTCCGCCGCGGCTGAGTTCAAAGTTAATTGCATCGGCGAGTAGTTCATCGGTCATCGTACAGACGTTTGTCAGAATCGGATAACGGTTAGGCGGAGGGGTTGTTATAGCGCTGAGGTCGCGTGCACCCATCAGGGAGAACTGGAGCGTGCGCGGAATTGGAGTAGCACTCATGGTCAGCGTATCGACGTTGACTTTCAGTTCCTTGAGTTTTTCTTTGACGGCTACGCCGAATTTTTGTTCCTCATCCACTACGAGTAGACCTAAATCCTTGAATTTAACAGACTTGCCTATGAGCTTGTGGGTGCCGACGATGATGTCAATTTTTCCGTCATTTAAATTTTGCAGAATCTCCTTGACCTGTTTAGGTGTACGCGCGCGACTTAAGTAATCGACTTTGACCGGGAATTCCTTAAGTCGTTCCTTGAAGGTCTGATAATGCTGATATGCCAGGACAGTGGTCGGGACAAGTACGGCCGTTTGTTTTCCATCGACTGCGGCCTTGAAAGCGGCACGGATTGCTATTTCAGTTTTTCCGAAGCCCACGTCACCACAAATAAGGCGATCCATGGGGCGGGGTGATTCCATGTCGGCTTTGACTGCTTTAGTTGCGGTCAACTGGTCCGGGGTGTCCTCATAGATGAAGCTTGCCTCCAGTTCTTGCTGCAGGTAGCCGTCAGGCGAAAATTGAAAGCCTTGCTCCTGACGTCTGCGGGAATAGAGCGAAATCAGGTCGCGCGCAATATCCTTGAGCTTTGATTTCGTGCGCTCTTTCATCTTGTTCCACGCGCCGGTACCGAGCTTGTTTATGCGTGGTTCCACTCCCTCTTTTCCTCGATACTTGCTTAGCTTATGAAGTGAATGGAGCGAAACGAAAAGCGTGTCGCCGTTCAGGTAAGTTAATTTAATCAGCTCCTGCATTTTGCCGTTGACTCCGGCTGTGCGTACCAAACCTGAGAACTTGCCGATACCATGGTCGGAATGGACTATGTAATCACCGGGTTCAATAGATGAGAGCTCCTTCAGGCTTAAAGCGAGTTTGCCGGACCGTGCGCGGTCACTTTTCAGTGTATACTTGTGGAAACGATCAAAGATTTGATGGTCTGTAAAGACGCAAGCTTTGGTCAGATGATCCACGTATCCGCTATGGAGGGTACCTATAATCGGGATAAAGTTGATTTTATCCCCTCGCTCATTGAAAATGGCACGAAGGCGCTCATGTTGTTTTTCACTGTCGGATAGGATATAAATTTCATAACCTTCCTCCTGGAGACGCGTAAATTCCTGGCCGATAATGTCGAAGTTTTTGTGATAAACACCCTGAGGGGAGCATTGCCAGTCAATTTGAGCTGAGGCCAGCGGTGGAATTTCGGAGTCAGTGAAGTAAAGATGGCGGAATTCATTGAGTCCGGTAGCAAAAGTCTCGGGATTGACTAATTGATTCGTGGCATCCGAATCGCCCGTCCCGGCATGTAAAGCTAATGCTGAGAAGCCTTCGGCGCAGATAGAGTTAATTCGGTCAATCAGGAAGTCCGGAGAATCATGCATGGCGATGACCGAGGCTGAATTAAGAAAGTCCGTAATAACTCCTCCGGCGGCCTGTTCGCCGACGTTGGCCGAAAGGTCGATGGCCGTCAAGCGCTCCTCAGACAGTTGCGTTTCGACGTTGAAGCGGCGGATGGAGTCAATTTCATCGCCAAAGAAATCAATGCGGAAAGGCAGTTCGGAATTAAAGGCATAAACATCTAAAATAGAGCCGCGCACGGCGAAATGTCCAGGCTCGAAGACGTAATCTTCCTGAGTGAATCCGTTGGTGCGGAGCCATTTCAGTATCTCGGTCTGCTTATAGTTCTTACCGGATTCGATGTGTAACGTATGTTCGTCTACTTGCCGGGGAGAGGGGACACGTTCAGCAAGCGCCTCGGGGTACGTTACCAGGAACCGGAGTTTAGACTGCGAGTCATACAGGCGGTTGGTGGCTTCAACGCGCAGAATCTGGGAGGGCGGGTCGGCCTGACCATACTTGATATGTCGCTTATATCCGGAGGGAAGAAACGCTACTTCCTTCTCCGAGCAAAGTCGACATAAGTCATGATATAGATACCCGGCATCATCGGCCGAGTCGGCAATGACAATCACCGGTTGGCGGCGTCCGCTTTGGGAGAGCATTACTGCCGTGGCTGAGCCTGCCAGACCGTAGATTCCTACGGTCTTGGAATCGGTCAGCGCGGAGCGTAGGGCTTTGATTCGCGATTGAGCCTCAGGAAGCTTCATTTCTTAGGTGCGAGGAGTTGGTCATATTCCTTGCGGTCAGAGAGTATGCGGATAGCCTCCTGCAAGGGTCGGTTAAAACGCAGGGTTGCTTCGATTGCGCCGGTGCGGTCATAATATCTGGCGGCAATGACGTCAGAGAGGATATAGGAGATAGGTTCGCGATTAAGTTCCATGTCACTGCGCAGGTCGCGCTTGAGTGACTGTTCAAGCGCTTTGATGTTAGCGCTGACGGAATCATTAAGGAACCCCTCTTTTTCAATTACTGAGCGAAGAGCTTCAAGGGCTTTGGGATAGTCGTTTTCGTATTCAAGGTTAATCGGAACTACGAAGTCAACGAAGTTATTAAAAATTTCATCGGTTACCTCAAAATCTCCGGCGGGAACAATGGTCGGGTTTTGAGAGACAAAGCGGTTTGCGAAGTCAATGTCCAGGCCCTCGGACTGGAGTGCATATAAAAGACGGTTTGAACGCATGCCATCAACTTTGACGTCAGGGGTAATTCCGCCGCCGTCGCGCACTTCGCGTCCGTGGATTGTTTTGAATACGGTCGTCAGTGAGTCCGGAGTTCTGGCCACTGATCCGTCGGCATTACGTCGGCTATAGTCTATGGCCTGAATCAGGCGTCCGGAGGGGATGTAATATTTGGCAACGGTGATTTTTACATAGCTGTCGTAAGGGAGTTGGCGTGAAGTCTGGACCAGGCCCTTGCCGTAGGAGCGAGTGCCGATTATGACGCCGCGGTCAAGGTCCTGTATTGCTCCGGCAAGAATCTCGGCGCTGGAGGCTGAGGATTCGTCAATGAGGATTGCCAAGGGGAGTTTTGGTGCGATGGGTTTATGTTCGGTTTTGTATATTTTTTCGTTCTCGGCATTTCGTCCACGGGTACGAACTATCTCCGTACCTTTGGGAAGGAAGAGTCCGGCAATGTTTACAGCGCTTTCAAGAAGTCCGCCCGGATTCCCGCGAAGATCAATGACGAGGGAACCGGCGCCTTGTTCCATCAGTTCGGTCAATGCGCGCTTGACCTCGTTAAAGGCATTGTCAGTGAATGAGGTCAAAGAGATGTAGCCGATGTTATGGTCAGGTCCGACGAGGCCGTAATACGGTACTACGGGATTTTTGATTTTTTCGCGAACTATTCCAAATGTCAATAGGGAGTCGGTGGTATAAGGGCGCATGACGTTAACGGTAAGGGACGTTCCTGGAGTGCCGCGCAGCATATCGCTTACTTGCTGGACGGTATGTTTTTGGGTTATTTCCGTAGTGTCGATGCGAAGAATGACGTCACCGCCCTTGATTCCGGCTTTTTTGGAAGGAGTATTGGTATATGGTTCGGAGAAACGGATACGGCCATCGCGTCCCTTATTGATAACAGAGCCTACGCCGCCATATTCGCCGGTAGCCATCATGGAAAGTTCTTCGGAGTCCTCGCTGGGGAAATATACCGTGTAAGGGTCAATTTCATCGAGCATGGCGTAGATTGCCGTGTCTACGGCTTTTTTAGCGTCGAGTGAGTCAACGTAGTTGAGTTGCACCTCCTTAAAAAGAGAGGCGAAGATATCAAGACTCTTGGATACTTCATTTGCGGGGCTGCTAAGTTGGGCGTTGGCAGCGGAGGCAAGTGCAAGAGCGGAAACTATCAGTGTTGATTTGAGAGTATTCATTTAATAGTAATGTGTTTTGAGGGTGATGATTCGCTGTTGGAATAATCAAGGGCGGTAATGACGTAGACTCCTGGCTTGGAGGCTTTAAAAGTCGGCTTATAAGTAACGCGGAAGATTGCTGCTGGGTTTTCAATGTCAATGTCTTTTTTAGATGGGAAGTGGTATACCACCCATTTTCTTGCTTCGGGAGAAGCTTTCCAGGTGATTACTTTACCATTGACATCAGGAACAGGAGCGGGAGCAGGGTCAACTGATTTCCAAAGATATTCCGGGACGAGGGCCGGATAGCGATAGTGAGATTTTTTTAAGCCGTCGGCAACAGTTTTAATTGACGCAGCATACCACCAGCAGTGACCTTGCACGCAGTCGTCATGTTCGGCTGCTAAGGCGAGTTTTCGATCAAGTTCGGCGTGTTCGGCAGTTTTCTCAGCATCTTGGCCAATGTAGATATGGCGTCCGAAAGCGTTATCGGCCCACCAATGACACAGAACGTCATAGGGCGCTATTTTGTGATTGATTGGCCAATAAAGCTGTGGAATCTGATAGTCAATCAAGCCAAGTTCAGCCCATCGGGGTACGTCGGCATATAGTGCATCATAACCTTGTAATCCGCCTGTTTTGCTTCCCTTGGGGTCAGTTGAGGCGTTGCGCCATATTCCGAACGGGCTGATTCCGAAACGCACCCAAGGTTTGGTCTCTGCAATGGTTTTGCTGACGTCACTGATAAGTTTTTCTACGTTTTGACGTCGCCAGTCGCCCAAGGAGAGTTTAGTACCTGATTTACGATAATCGGAGGCATCATTAAACTCGGCTTTGCCGGACGGATAGGGGTAGAAGTAGTCATCAAAATGAATTCCGTCAACGTCATAGCGAGTCAGAATATCACGGATTACGTTGCAAAGATGCTTGCGGTTATCCTCCTTGGCCGGATTGAAATAATAAGTCCCGTTGAACAGGATAAAGAGTTCGGGGCGCTTTTTTAGCAGATGGGTTGACGGGACAGATTCTTTTGCCGTCGGTCCGCGATATGGATTAAGCCATGCATGGAGTTCCATCCCGCGGTTATGAGCTTCCTCGACCATAAATTCCAGGGGATCCCAGGCAGGGGAGGGAGCCTTACCGTATGAGCCGGTCAGCTGTGGACTCCATGGTTCGATAGATGACTTATAGAAAGCATCCGATCGAGGTCGAACCTGGAAGAACACGGCGTTGATTCCGGAGGCTTGGAGGTCATCAAGCAGACGGATAAGGTACTGTTTATTCTCAGCCGTGGAGCGTTTGTCGTAACCTTGAAAGATAGTTTGAATCCAAGCACCACGAAAATCATACTTTGGCGGGGTCGCACCCATAAGGAGAACGACCCAGGCCAAAATAAACGCGGTAAGAAAGCGCTTATTTAGCGAATATTGACTTATATTGTTCAAGTAAAGCTTTAAATTGCGCATCATCGCGAATGGGGCTGACGTTTACTCGGGCGTCAGAGTTGAGAGTCCAGTCATAATAGTTGGCATATCCGGCCTTGAGAGCGGTTTCCATACACTCTAAGGCGCGTTGCTTGCGGCCTGCCCATGCGAAGAAACAAGCTCCGAGATAATGGTTACGACCATCACCGTCAGGTTCCTTTAGGCATGCTTCCATCCACTCTACTGCTTTTGCAGTCTGGCCGTTGAAAAGTTGGCCGAATCCGAGCATCGAACCTATTTGTTCGGGGTGATCAAGTTCCAGTTCGCAAACGCGTGTGTAAAGTCCTTTCGCAGCTTTCTGCTGGTTGAGGAAATCATTCATGACCCATGCGCGGAGAAGGTAGTTCATCGGCTGATAAGGCTCTGACAAGATTACTTCGCCAAGGAGAGCAGAAGCATCCTTCGCTTTTTTCTGGTCAGTCAGAATCAGGGCCTTCTCGATCATGGCATCGGAATTATCGGGAATTATGTCGAGGGCGCGGTTAATAGAGAGAATAGCCTTGTCATACTGTTTGAGAGCACGTTGAATTTTAGCACGCACGGTGAAGTATCGGCAGGGATCATCTTCGTCGCCATACTTGGCCAGAGCTGAGTCAATTTCGTCAAGGGCGGTATCATAATCGCCTAAGGCATAATAACATTCAGCCAATGAGCAGTAGAGACCGGCATAATTGTATAGATTCTCGGAGATGATATATTTGAAGTCAGCAATAGCCGCTCCATAGTGATAATGCGAAGCCGCGATAGACCCGCGCAGGAAATAGTAGAGCGGCTGGCGGGGAGCCTGGCGGATCGCGCCGGAAAGTCCGGAAGCCACGGCGGGGTAGTTTGAGTTGGCAAGTTCAACGAGGGCAGGGAGGGCCTTCTGATTATTGGCATCAGTAGCCATTGCAAGAAGCAGGTCGTCTACGGCGCCGTTATAGTCGCCCATGATTTCCTTGACTTTAGCGCGACGGATAAAAGCGTTGCTATCTGAGGGAGTGAGCGCCACGGCTTTTTCCATGTATTCGCCGGCAAGGCCGATGTTATTTTCTTTTGCGGCAACCAAGGCGAGACCAAACAGTGCTTCCTGACTTCGCGGATTGATGCGCTGAAGCTTGGTAAAGTCGGCTTTGGCTTCGGCTAATTGATTGAAATCATATTCGATGCGTCCGCGAAGATTGAGCATAGCGGTGCTTGTCGGGTCAATTGTCAGAGCTTCCGAAGCTTCCGGCAGGGCTTGGGCATAGCGCTTGAGTTCATAATAACATTCAGCCCGGAGTGCGTAAATGGCAAACCGGAGATCGGAATCAGTTGTCGGGCAATATTTTACGGCGCCATCAAGGTCCTCTAAGGCGCGGAGGTATTCGCCGTGGTTATAATATTCG
Source organism: uncultured Porphyromonadaceae bacterium (assembly GCA_947176925.1). Classification (GTDB taxonomy): domain Bacteria; phylum Bacteroidota; class Bacteroidia; order Bacteroidales; family Muribaculaceae; genus UBA3263. The sequence goes on along the minus strand of CAMWSN010000067.1, from coordinate 1,125 downwards.
TTTGCGCGGCGGAAAAGTACTTCGTAATCCTTATAGTTTTCGCGCAGCATCTCTTCGTAAGCCTGCATTACGGCGCGATTGAAGTTGGCCGCTTGCGGTGCTTGGGCAAACGCCCCGGAACTGAGGGCGAGCGCTAAGAGGGGAGTGATGAAATAGCGTTTCATATTTTTATAATTGGTTTATTATTTGAACGGTAGATGCCGCATAGAGGGCGGCGGTTTCGGTGCGCAGGCGAGTGTCACCTAAGCTGACGGGGATGAATCCGTTTTGGAGGGCGAGTTTCACTTCCTCAGGGGAGAAGTCTCCTTCCGGTCCGATTAGGATGCAGACATCAGTTCCTGAGCGAAGCTCACGGCTTAGAAGATGGCGCTCAACTTCATCAGAGCAATAGCAGATGAAGCGCTGAGATGCCGTGGTTTCCGCAATTACGCGACTGATGGGCGTCATTTCGTCAATTTTCGGCATTACGGCCTTGAGAGATTGCTTCATAGCCGATACGGCGATTTTTTCGAGGCGCTCGGTCTTTAATTCCTTACGCTCGGAGCGGTCACCGCGAAGTGGAATCAGGCGGTTTATGCCAATTTCCGTAAGTTTCTCCGTGAGCCATTCCATGCGGTCCAGATGCTTTGTGGGTGCAACTCCGATGGTCAAAGTGAAGTGCCACGGCAGCGGTTGCTCGCGGTAACTCAGAATTTCCACTTGCGCATGCTTGGAATGAGCCTCCAAAAGGCGACATGAGTAAACCCGGCCCTTGCCGTCGATGACCTCAACGGGGTCACCGGGCTGGCGGCGAAGCACTTTGACGCAATGGTGACTTTCCCCTTCAGGAAGTACGGGAGTCACGGCGATGTCCGGAGCATAAAACTGAATCATGAAACGAAACCGGCAGGGTCTTCCTCATCAGCGGAAACCTCTGAGACATTGTATTTTAAATTGTTATCTTTAAAGATAAACATGAACAGAAGGGCTACAACTAAAGCATAGGCTGCAAAGATGTACCAGCACTCACGCCATCCTTCTAATTGAACCTCAGGCGAAGCCTTAAAGTCAACGTGGGCATTAACAATAAACATTGCGGAGAGGGTACCGATTGTCGCTCCGAATCCGTTGGTCATGATCATGAAC
>CAMWSN010000066.1 GCA_947176925.1 uncultured Porphyromonadaceae bacterium | reverse complement strand
AAGCCAGTTTTGGCACTGAAATGATAGCCTGCATGTCCTTCGTTCAGGAAGGAATGATTGGCGTCAAAAACGATGAAGACAAATGGGGTTTCGCCAACAAAGACGGTGAAATCAAAATCAAGCCTAAATATTCAAGTGTCAACTATTTCTCTGAGGGCTTGGCTGTTGTTAAAGATGATGACAACGATAAGACCTTGGTAATTGATAAGGACGGCAAGACGGTCTTCACCCTCAAGGAAGACTATCACCTTCTTGATACCAAAGAGTTCCATTATGGCAAACTCGCCGTTAAAGACAAGGATAAAGATTTTTACGGCTTCCTCAACAAAAAGGGCGAATTCACCAAGGTCAATGGCAAAGTCGAAGCCATTGGCGACTATAATGATGACTACTTCGTCTATTGCAACGAAGAAACTGAATGGGGCGTAAAGGACATGAAGGGCGAAAACGTCATCAAGGCTAAATATGACGGTATTGTTCTTCTATCAGACGGCAACTTCTTCGTCACGAAAACTGATGGCGACAAGACCAAATGTTCCGTAATCAACAAGAAAGGCGAAGAAAAAGTCAGCTTCGACGATTGGCGCGGTGCCAGTCCCTTCAACGATAACTTCAAGTTCATCGGTTGCACCAAGTCAAAATACGTTCTGCTCAACGGAAAAGGCGAACAGGTCAACAAAGATGACGACAGTGAATTTGCCAACATCAACTATGAGTTAAAGCGCAACTCAAAGGTTTACTCCGATTATTCCGAAGCCAAATCTGAGGAAGCTCCAGCTACAGAAGAAGTAACCGAGGTTTGGGAAGAACAACCTGCAGTAGCCGAAGGGGAAACTACTGAAGATTATTTTGTAGAAGTATCAGACCTTTCTGACATGACCTTTAACTTCACCGGTTCTATCGGTAAGTATCCCATCGTAATGGAGCTGACGTTCAGCGACCTCGGCAACTACGACTATTGCGAAGTTACCGGCCGCTATTATTACAAGTCTTCCGGCGCCGGAAATTACCTAACACTTTACGGCGTTAAAGCTGGTGACCAGTTAAACCTCGTTGAATCCACCACCGACGGTAACGTAACCGGCACATTTGAAGGCTCTATGACCATCATTGGCCGCTTCGTAACCGTTAACTACACCGGTAAATTCACCAACTCCAAGGGCACAACCTTTAACTTTGACCTGACCACGGATTAATCTGAGTCAGACCCCAATACACTTTTACGGCCGCCGAGGTTTTTTCCTTCGGCGGCCGGATTGGTTTTAACGGATAGGTTTGATAGTGTTTTTGAGGGGCGGGCTGCTTGCGCGTTGGGGCGAGTGCTCTCGCGTCGGTTTCAGACGCGACGTTGCGACCACTTCGGGGGACTTACAACGGAAATTACAATCTCCGGCTCTCTCGCCGGCCCTCCTCTCGGTTTTTCAGGGTAAGTATTAGAGAGAAATATCTTTTATCTTCACCAATACAACGCCCCACCCCCATCAAAAGTTCACGGAAAAGACCCATGAAAAGGCGACCTCCGATCCGCCGCCCCCGACAAAAGGTTTTGAAGCCATAGCCGTCCGCATCGCGGACCAAATGCCCGCAGCGCTGGCATTAGAGCTTAGCCACGTCCAAGGGGCGCATAGCGCTCCGCGGGGCGTGGAAACAACCCTCCCCCACATCATCATAAGCTCCTTAGGAGCGACAGATCCGGCGTCGGAGGTGTCGCCGCTACGCGGCTCTTGGGTAGGTGAGCTAATTATACACGCTCATCGGAACGCTATGCGTCCCTCGAACGCGCCTACATTCTACCGCCTGCTATGCAGGCAGTTAGTCCGCGCTGCGGACTGTTTGCTTGAGTTGGTTAACCATGCCGGGCTATTCGCCGCTCCATGAATGGCAAAAAATCCTTCAACAATAAAGACGGGGGCGGCGGATTGGAGTCCGCCTTTCCATTATTTTTCATTTTTATTTCTTCATTTTTAATTTTTTTCGTAACTTTGCAGGCGAAAACGGTTGCTCTTTTCGCGCAGAGGCGTGAAAATTTGAGCATTAAAAGGGAATGAGGTGAAAGACCTCAACAGTACCCGCTGCTGTAATTCCCGCTCCCCAAGAAGGGGGGGCAATGTTGTCCGCAACAAGTCACTGGCCAGTCAGGCCGGGAAGGCGCGGAGCCAACAGGGATAAGTCAGAAGACCTGCCGATTCTCATTCAGGAAAAGCGCCCACGGGACTATGGGTTGGCATTCTTGGCGACTCTATCCCCGAAAGGAGGGCGGAGTTTCCTGCCATCATTTTATTGTTTCGCAACAGAGATAGAACTGCGTCCCGTTGACATGCACTTGGAGCATCAAGGCATTTCGGCGGGCGTTTTGATTTATCAACCTCAAAATCGAAACAAAAAAATGATAGCGATTCTGACATTAATGCTTGCCGCGACCCAACCGCCTGACACCATGCGCCTTCACGAAGTGGAGGTGACGGCCGAAGCGCCCCGGCGCGACATAATTCCGGTGCAGACCCTTGAGGGAGAAGAGCTTCGGCGGATGAACAGTAACAGTGTGGCAGACGCGCTCCGTTACTTCTCCGGGGTGCAGGTCAAGGACTATGGCGGAGTCGGCGGCATCAAGACGGTCAATATCCGCTCGATGGGCACGAATCACACGGGAGTGGTCTACGACGGTGTGGAATTAGGTAACGCCCAGAACGGGCAGATTGACCTCGGGCAGTTCTCGCTTGACAATATCGAGGCCCTGTCGCTCTATAACGGTCAGAAAAGCGAAATTCTCCAGCCCGCTAAGGACTTCGGCTCGGCGGGTACGATTTATATGCGCACGCGCACTCCTCACTTCCGCGCGGGAGAGACCTATCATCTGCGGGCCACGGTGCGCACCGGCTCCTTTGATCTGCTCAATCCCTCGGCCCTGATTGAGTTGAAGCTCAGCGAGCGCATCGCCGCATCGCTCAGCGCCGAATGGGTCAACTCAAGCGGCAAATACAAATTCCGCTACCGTCGCGTCAACCCCGCAGGCGAATTGGCCTATGACACCACGGCAGTGCGCCAAAACGGCGATATCAACGCCACGCGCCTGGAGGCAAACGTGCATGGCACCCTGACCTCCGGAAGCTGGACCGCCAAGGTCTACAACTACAACTCGGAGCGCGGAGTGCCCGGGGCGATAGTCAATAACGTCTGGCGCCGCGGTGAACGCATCTGGGACACCAACTCCTTTGTCCAGGGCCGATACAGCGGCTTCTTCGGCCGGTTTTCAACGCTGAATAATGTCAAATACGCATTTTATCGCACCCATTACGTCAATAATGATGACAAGCAGATCAAGATAGATAACCTCTACCGGCAAAAGGAAGTCTACATATCCTCGGCCAACGAGTTCGCGCTGACCGACCGCTGGAGCCTATCGGCAAGCTATGACTTCCAGTGGAACGCACTGGATGCCGACGTTTACGGATTCGTCAAGCCGGACCGGTTCTCTAACTTCCTCTCTGTGGCGTCGGCCTTAAACCTTGAGCGCTTCAAGACTCAGGCCAGTTGCCTGGCATCATTTATCCATGACCGCATCATCGGCCAGGAAGCGCCACGGGACAAGCGGGTACTCTCCCCGGCGGTGTTCGTCAACACGTATCCGCTCAGAAACCGCGATTTTTCGCTCCGCGCGTTTTTCAAGCAATCATTCCGAATGCCGACGTTCAATGACCTCTATTATGCCGACATGGGCAATTCTAAACTCTCGCCCGAACGGGTCACGCAATATAATTTAGGCCTGGTCTATGACCATACGCGCCCGGGAGGAGTGATTACCGCTGCCCGGCTCAGCGCCGACGTCTACTATAACCGGGTCAAGGATAAAATCGTGGCCTACCCCAAGGGGCAGCAATTCCGCTGGACCATGCTGAATTTAGGGTTGGTTGACATACGCGGCGTTGACGTCACGGGGATGTTGAGCCTCAACCCCGTGAGCGACCTTATCATCACGGCCAGGGTGCAATACACCTTTCAGCGCGCCATTGACATCACCAGTCCCGCCGACAATTATTACCGCCACCAGATACCTTATATTCCCCGCCACTCGGGTGCCGCAGTGGCCAACGCTCAGTGGCGCGGCTGGGGGCTGAACTATTCGTGGATCTACGTCGGCGAACGCTATAACCAGCAAGAGAATATCCGCTATAACTACACTCAACCCTGGTACACGTCAGACCTGTCACTAAGCAAGGACCTCAGACTCGGTCGGGTCGGACTCAGGGCTTTGCTTGAGGTCAATAATCTGTTGAGTCAGGATTATGACGTCATTCTCAATTATCCGATGCCAAAAAGAAACTACCGTCTGACTCTTACGGTAGAAATCTGATGCTATGAAAAATTTTTTCTTATATTTTCTGCCGCTCCTGATGGTCGCCACAAGTTGTCGTGAAGACGAACTTGTGGTGCCTACGGAGTATGAAATTATCGGCGATGAGCGCCCTGCGAGCCATATCCGCGGCCTTTACCTGGTCAATGAAGGCAACATGGGGTCAAACAAATGCACCCTTGACTTCTATGACTACATGACGGGGCTCTACTCGCGAAATCTCTACTCGGAGCGTAACCCGAACGTAATCAAAGAACTTGGCGACGTGGGCAATGACATCGGCATCTACGGCTCGAAGCTCTACGTAGTGGTCAACTGCTCCCATAAGGTTGAAGTCCTTGACGCCCGCAGCGGCGTGCGCCTGGGTCAGATTGACATCCCCAACTGTCGCTATGTCAGGTTTCATCGCGGCCACGCTTACGTCAGTTCCTATGTCGGCCCGGTACTGATAGATCCGGATGCGCCGAAAGGGGCTGTATTTGAGGTCGATACGCTGACATTCGGCATCACGCGCAAGGTCTCCGTAGGCTATCAGCCGGAAGAAATGGAAATTGTCAATGACTACATGTATGTGGCTAATTCGGGCGGCTATCGCGTGCCTGACTATGACAATACAGTCTCGGTAATCCAGATGATTGACTTCAAGCAGGTTCAGCAGATTCCCGTGGGTATCAACCTCCACCGGTTGAAGAAAGACCGATATGACAAACTCTGGGTCTCCTCCCGAGGCAACTATCAGGACGTCCCCTCGCGGCTCTTCGTCATGGAGCGCAAACCCGGATATAATCAGATGGTGGTCACCGACACTATCCCTGTGGCCTGCTCAAACATGGCGATAAAAGGCGACTCCCTCTTTTATTACGCCACGGAATGGAACAATTTTACGGCATCAAACACCATCTCTTACGGGATAATCGACGTCAGAACCAAGCAAATTATCTCCGATAACTTCATTACTGACGGCACGGAGAAGGAGATAACGATTCCTTACGGGATAGCGGTGCATCCGGAGTCGGGCGACATTTTCGTCACAGATGCGAAAAACTACGTCAGCAGCGGAACCCTCTACTGCTTCACTCCTGACGGCAAAAAGAAATGGAGCGTGCGCACCGGCGACATTCCCGCTCACATAGCCTTCCTCACCAAATGAAACGCATAATCAGTTACTCATTGCCCCTGTTGCTCCTTGGCGGCTGCACGTCTGAAATCCCGATGGTCAACCTCGGGATAGATGATGAATATTACATCCCCCGCATGTCAAAATTAGCCTTGGAATCAGCCCTGACCGGTGCCGAATACCGATGGAAAGTCAATGGCGAGACCGTCTCGACCGACCGGCGATACATTTTCTTGGCGCAGCATGAAGGTACCTACGATTTAACCTTTGACATAATTGACGAGCAAACGCCCTATCACTTCGATTTTACCGTCACGGTTCTTCACGAAGAAGTGGAATACTCGCCATACATCAGCCGCGTCTACGAGTATCATCCGGCACCGGGCCAGTTTATCAACGAAATGCCTAAGTATGAAGCGGGCGATACCTATCAGGATATGCTGCGGAAGTGCGAAGAATCCATTTCCGGCACTAATGACATAATGATCTCCCTGGGCGCTTACGGCGGTTATGTCACCTTCGGATTTGACCACACGGTAATAAACGTGGCCGGCGAGAAAGATTTCCGCATCTGGGGCAATGCCTTCTACGAGCTGACTAATCCGGATGACAAGGGCGGTTCGGCCGAGCCCGGAATAGTGATGGTCAGCTATGACCGCAACTGCAACGGATTGCCTGACGATGAATGGTATGAACTGGCCGGAAGCGAATATTACAAACCCGAAACTCTCCATGGTTACACCATAACCTATCGCCGACCGGACCCGACTCAAAAGCCGGAGGAAGATGAAACCGGGTTCCTGGATAACGTCCGTTACATCCCCTGGAGCGACTCGGAGGGCAACAGCGGCTATTTGGCAAAGAATATTTTCCACGCCCAGAGTTACTACCCCCTGTGGACCGCAGACGATGAAATCACTTTCCGAGGGACGCGGCTCGCACCCAACGGAATCGACCTCAGCGGCACAGGCCGATATTACGTTCTATACGCCTACGATTGGGGCTACGTTGACAATCACCCCAATGATTTTGCCGATCTCAACTCCTTTGACATCTCATGGGCCGTGGACCGCGACGGCAAACCGGTATCACTTCCGGGGATTGACTTCGTCAGGGTTTACACGGGTCTCAGCCAATATTGCGGCTGGTTAGGCGAAACCTCTACTGAGATTTCGGGCGCAAGAGACCTCCACGTAGACCTGCCCGGGGTACCGCTCCCGGAAATTCCGCTTTAATAATTCAACAACCAATATTTATTTATGCACAAATTACTTGTTTCTCTCCTTTTGTCGCTCCCGGCAGTGGCCTTGGCTACTGAGGGCATCGACTACTCTCAGGGAGTACTGTTCATCAACGAAGACTGGTATGGCCATCAGAATTCCACGGTCAATTATCTGCTTCCGGATGATCCCGACGGCGATTACTGGCATTACCGGGTGATTCAGAAGGAAAATCCCGGAATGGAGCTTGGATGCACCAACCAGTATGGCGCCATCTGGCACGGGCGCCTTTACCTGATAGCCAAACAGGAAAAGGACCCGGGAGCCGACATCACCGGCGGCAGAATCACAGTGGCCGACGCAAAAACTATGAAGATTATCAAGCAGTTGGAACTCATTGACCCCTCGGGGAAACAATGTGACGGCAGGGCATTTTGCGGCGTAAGTGAAAGTAAGGGCTACGTATCGTCAAGCAACGGCGTATGGATTCTGAACCTCAACACTTTAGAGATTGAAGGTCAGGTTGAAGGCTCGGAAAATCCGAATGTCGGCAGCGACAATGACAAGCCTAACACCGACCCGACAAGCTCACTCTATTTCGGCCAGACGGGGACTATGATTGCCGCCGAGGGAAAGGTCTTTGCCGTGCATCAGCAGTATGGTCTGTTAGAGATTGACCCTGAGACGGACCGCGTCTCGCAAGTCTTGGACATGAGTATCATTGACACTGCCGGCGCGTCATCACCGGCCGGAATAGGCTCGACCTTAGTTAGGTCCAAAGATGGAAATCTGTGGTATTCGGTGGCAAAAAACGTCCAGGGTACCGGAGCGACATTGCCCTACCTGATTCGCCTGGACCCGTTGACTCTTGAACGCGAGGTAATCCCTATTGAGGGGGAAGATATATTCCCGCCGTCAAATTCCTGGTATGCGTGGACGCCTGACCCTTTTTGCGCGTCGCAGGTAACTAACCGCCTTTATTGGTGTGGCGGACCGAACAGTTGGTTCACCAATTATCGCGTCTATCGCTTCGACATCGATAGCCGCCGACTTGAAAAAATCCTTGATTTTTCCGAGGAGGAGGGTGACTGGCATATCTATGGGTGCTCCCTTGGAATCCATCCGACGACTGATGAGCTTTACGCCTCCATGTTTCATAAGTTCGTAGACCCCACCTATGTCACCCGCAGATTTGACGCTGACGGCAATATGATTAAGGAATATCCGATGATTTCCAACTACTGGTTTCCGTCACTTCCCGTCTTTCCGCAATTCAGTAATGAGGAATCCTCCGTTGCCGATATTGAGGCCGACAGTCGCCGCATCAGCATTGTCAATCTGCAGGGGCGCCGGGTTTATAGCGGAATGCTGAGCGGCTCTGACGGGGAAAGCTATCCTCCGCTCTCTCCCGGAATCTATATCATCACCATTGGCGACACAAGCAAAAAAGTCATTATCAAATAATCATTTATTTATAATTTTTATCACAATGTTAAAGAAAATCATTTTTTCATTAGCAACGATTTCGCTTTTTGCGGTTAACGTTGCGGCTGCCGATGGCGGCATTCCGCCTAAGTCCGTCTCGGACTATCAGGCAATAGCCCGCCCCGACGCATACTCCGGCGAACAGCTATGGAACGAGTATTTCACCCTTCCCTCCGGTATCAATGCGTATGCCACCACCGATTTGGCAGAAAAAGGGCTGACGTTTACCTACACCAACTCCAATCCTGAGCTGCTGACGGTGAAGAACTGCGGATTTGACCCCACGAAGAGTTACCGCAACAATAACATCACCTGGGAGCTGACGCCGATGACAACCGGAGAAGCCATACTCTCCATCAGCTGCACTTACGAGGGCGTGACCACCACGGCCACGCGCAAATTCATCGTGGAGGAAGTGCCTGATAATCCCTTCACTCCGAAAGCCACAATCACTAACGTTAACAACGTCAGCGGAATCCATACGGGCGCGGCAGAGCCCACGGCGGCGAAAATCTACACCACCTCCTTTTTCGATGCTCCCGCCGGATGGAATGTGCCCGCTAACTGGGAAGACGCCGGAGTCACCTGGGGCGCGTATACGGACAATCCCACTCTCATTCCGGAAATAACAACTCAGGTGACCACTTCCGGCTCAAGCTCATACGGGCAGATTGACCTCAAGCTGGCCAATATTACGGATAACGGCACCCTGACCGTATGGTTCGAGCGCAACGGTGTGCGCAAGGAAGCTTCATATCCCGTTGAACGATACATGATCAAGTGTGTTGACGACGTGCTTGCCGCAACGCGCACCGAGCAGGAAAATCCCGTTGACGTGCTCACCAATGATAAGAAAAGCACGGCTTATGACGTGGTGCTGAGCGTGGTGCGTCAACCCAAGCTTGGCAAAATCACCGAATCAGAGGTTGAAGACTGGCGTGGCAACAAGTCGCCGGCGCTGGCTTACACTCCGACCGACGTGGAGAATATTGAAAACTGGGCTACGGACTCTTTCCGCTATCGCGCCACTTTGGTCGACAAAGAAACAGGAGCCGAGGGTGAATATGCGGAAGCGGAAGTAAACGTCACCTTGCGCAATGACCCGACTGTAGCGCGCGTCTTCGAGTTCGTTCCGGCTCCGGGCCAGTTTGTCAACTCCTCAGGCTTCACCACGGGCGAAGTCATCGTTGGCGTCGGCGCTGCTGCCGGCTCTTCGTCTCTGCCCTCCACCTCAGGCATGATTTCCTTGGGCGGATTCGGCGGCTATGTGGTCGTCGGCTTTGACGGACCGGTCATCAATGATCCCCGCAACCCTTACGGAGTGGACTTCACCATAGGCGGCAACGCTTTCGAGGCCAATGCCAAAGGCTATTGGAGCGAACCGGGCGCCGTAATGGTAATGCGTGATGATAACGGCAACGGTCTTCCGGACGATACGTGGTATGAACTTGCCGGCTCAAACTACTGGTTCAAGACCTCGCGCCACAACGTCACCTTCAATTATGAGGACCTTGGCTACAGTAGCCGCTATTATATCCCCTACACGGCATCTGACGGACTGAACGGCGCCGTCCCCTCAAACCATTTCCATGCTCAGAACTATTTCCCCGATCCGGCCCTTTATCCTGACGTGAAACTCAACGGCAACATCCTTTCGCTGACGGGAACTCACATCAATGCGGTTTATGACCTGAGAGTGCCCAGTTACATTGAATGTTACCGCCCGCTCGGATTCGGATATTGCGACAACCACGCCACCAACGGCGACCTCACTCTTGCCACCAACCCCTACTATGCTGACGATAACGGCAAGGTGCGCGACGGCTTTGACATCAGCTGGGCCATCGACTCCGAGGGCAATTACGTTGACCTGGACCATATTGACTTCATCAAGGTCTACAACTCCGTGAATCAGGCCTGCGGCTGGCTCGGCGAATCATCAACGGAAGTTGCGGGCATTGCCATGACCAAACCGGACCTGACGCAAGAGGCTCCGGGCGAATACTATCTCAACTATGCCGGTATCACCCAGCTTCAGGTTGTTGAAGGCCACACTTGTCAGTTTGAAGGTTTCGCCTTCAAAAACGGCCGCCCGATGTTTGACGCCGAGGCTTCCTGGAAGTCAAGCGACGAGACGGTGGGCACCATTGATAACTCCGGCCTTTTCACGGCCCTCAAAACGGGCTCCACGACCCTCTCTTTCCAAGCCACAGACTTGGCGGAGCCTGACGTATTTGAAATCGAAGTAGTGACACTCAGCGGGGTTGAAATCAGCCGCGAAGGTTACGGTGGCACCGCCAGCAACACCGAGGGTACGGCCCTGGTGGGCGAACACCTGTGGTTTGACCGCCATAGCCTCACCGCCAATACTGACGAGCTCAACGGCTCAAAGTCAAACCATTACATCTACGACACTTACACCTGGACCTCATCTGACCCCGAAGTGGCCACGATTGACAAAAACGGCTATCTCGAGGCCCTGAAAACGGGTGAGACCGTCCTCACAATGGTTTCAGACACTGACCCGACCCTGTCCACGACCTTCACCCTTACCGTCATTGACCTGCCGGAGATTCAGCAGTATAATAATTATCTGGCCATTGAGGATGACCGTATGACTCAGGAGGAACTGAACGCGAAACACTTTGCCGACACGGATATTTTTGCCGCACAATATAAAGATGGAAACGTGGCCTATAAGAAGCGCGTCAACCTGAGCATTGCCAAGATAGAACCGGAAGGGTTTGACGATGCTTTCTACATTAAAGAGAACCACCTCTATAATAATCTGACCAAAGGGGACTGGCGCGAATATCTTGTCACCATTGAAGGCTCTCTTGGCGACGAGACTTTCACCTTGGAGCTCCCTATCCTCCACACGTCGACCTACAATTCCGTGAACACTCCGGCAATCAAAGAAGACGGCGAACTGCTCATCGACCCCACGACTAAAATCGGCACGCTAAACCTGGATGAGATTTTTGCGCTCGACGGCATAGCCGATATCTATTCCCGGACCTATCGTATCGCATCGTCAACCCCCGAACTTCCGGAGGGCTACACCGCGGAATTGGAGAATAACGAGCTGAGCATAACGGTTGATGAGAATACGGAATTTACCCCCGG
>CAMWSN010000065.1 GCA_947176925.1 uncultured Porphyromonadaceae bacterium | reverse complement strand
CGCCGCCGGCGGCGAAATCCTGTTCATCGAGTGCATCCTGACGCCCGGAAAGGAGAAGGGAGTGCTCTCGCTGACGGGCAACTTAGGTGACGTCATGAAGGAGTCTGCCTCAATTTCCCATCGCTATGTCCTGGCCCACGCGGCAGACTTCGGCATTGCGCCGGAACGCCTGACTTGCGATGTGCATATCCACGTGCCCGAAGGAGCCATTCCCAAAGACGGACCCTCGGCCGGCATCACGATGACCACGGCCATAGTCTCCGCAATGACCGGGCGCCCCGTGAGGGAAAACGTAGCTATGACCGGCGAGATGACCCTGCGTGGGAAGGTGCTCCCCGTAGGCGGCATAAAGGAGAAGATTCTCGCCGCCAAGCGCGCGGGAATCAAGGAGATAATCATGTGTAAGGATAATCAGCGCAACGTTGAAGAGGTAAAAGCTGAATACATTCAGGGCCTCACGTTCCATTACGTCACCTCAGTAGATGAAGTCATTAATCTGGCGCTGGCTTGAGCCTTTCCGGCGCTGGCCGCGCTGGCTGCTGACGGTCGTGACGGTCAGCGCGGTGCTCTATCTGACTCTTTTTCCGCGCCCGCTGCCCGACAATGATTTCCGATTCTGGGAGCATACCGATAAGATTGTCCACGCCCTGATGATGCTCGGAGTCTACACGGCCATCGCCATCGACCTACGCCGCCCGCTGACGGCGAAGCTACGCTGGAGTCTCTTCGCCGCCGTCGCCGCTTTCGGTGCCCTCATTGAACTCGCTCAGCAATCCATGGGCCTTGGCCGCACCGGCAGCGCCGCCGATCTCATCGCTGACCTCATCGGCACTCTCCTCCCCACCCTCCTACTGTAAAAATACGCCAAAAACATTCCAAAACTTTCCAATTCTTTCCAAATTGGAAAGTTTTTCTTGCAAATAAGCTGATTCAAAACGACAAACCGAAGGGAAGTGGGGTGTTGTAGAACTCAATTATTACATGGAAAGGCGGACTCCAATCCGCCGATACAGCAAAAGGTAATATTTGCGTAAAACAGTCCGCGTAGCGGGCGCCGGAACTTAGCCACGTCCAAGGGGCGCGTTAGCACTCCGTGGGGCGTGGTGAGATGCGCTTACCCTCAGAGTGAGCTCCGTAGGAGCGACAGATCACCGAATTGGTGTCGCCGCTATGCGGCTATTGTTTGGGTGTTCACGTGATTTATACACGCTCATCGGAACGCTATGCGTCCCTCGAACGTGCCTGTGTTCTACAGCCTGCTATGCAGGCTGCTGGTCCGCGATGCGGACTGCTTACCTTTTGCTGTGGCGGCGGATCGGAGTCCGCCTCTCCATAGGGAAGAAGCCGCTTGGCGCGGCTCGGCACGCGAGGGCGCATGCCGCCCCCAGTCATCCGCCACGCGATGTCCTGGGGATAGGCTGTTGCAAAACTTCGATTAGGATTGAATTACCGGGTTTCGTGGCGCTGACACACCAACGCGGCGAGGGCGCCGCGAAGCCCCGTAAAATATATAAAACTTTTATTCCGCAACATCCTCAGAGACTGCAATGACCTATCCATCAGCTAAAACGACACCTTGCCGAGGCTGTTTTTGGGGGTTGGTACTTGTGCCCCAGGCTGGCGCCAGGGGTTTACAATGACATCGCGCCTCCGGCGCTCAGGGAAATGTATGCAGCGCGGATTAATTGCCTGCAAAGCAGGCGAAAGAACTTAGGCACGTTCAAGGGACGCATAGCGTTCCGATGAGCGTGTATAACTATCAGTCCCCCACCCCATAGCCGCGTAGCTGCAACACACTGCCGCCAATCTGCCGCTCATACAGAGCTCACTCTGAGGGGAATACGCGTAACCACGCCCTACGGAGCGCTATGCGCCCCCCCCCCTTGGACGTGGCTAAGCTCTTGTACCCGCTACGCGGGACCGCATCACACTACCATCCTACGATAAGGAATACAATAAAAGTGACTGCGGCACATACCATCAGAGTGATACTCCAAGCCCATCCTATTTTTTTTCGGAAGACTCCCCATTCACTATTTCGAGCATGATCCCTCGGAGAAAGCGCGAAGTTTTCCGCCACAGCATAAGCAATCACAAAAGTTATAATTGCGAGAATACCGATTAGGCCAAACACCCAGGATACAGACCAAAAAAAAACGTCAAAAGCAATCAGAACTCCCACGCTCAATGATAGGAGTATTCCGGTAATACAGCCCATAGATTATTCTTTAGGGAAAATGTCATCCATGAAATAGCATAGCACTATAAATGCAATTATTCCTAAGATTGTCAATAAACAACTAATCCTTGCCGCCTTCTTGGATTCCTTTCTGTCCAGGATAAATTGCTGTAACTGTTGCTCAGCTTTTGCGGTCACATTAGAGTTCGGATGACTAACCTGCAGAACCGAAAGGTTATCCTCACAAACACGCATTACCAAAGCAACTTGATCGGAATAATCGACTTTTGAAGTGCACTTGGTAAACAACCTATTTAGCTTTAGCACCTTAGCCAAGGCTTCCTCTTCAGAATCAGAGGGTTTGATAGCCTGCCGATCAATTTCATCGCCTAAAGCATCAATCCGCTGTTCCAGTTCTCGTTCTTCTCTTTCTTGGCGCTCCTGCTCTTCTCGCTCTTCTTGATTACTTTGCTCACGATAACGATTTATTCCATCAATAACCGCAGCGAACTTTTCTACGCGAACTTGCTTGCGGTCGGCCCGAGCCTCAGCCTTCTCAGCTGCTTTCTGATATTTCCGGAATTCCTTTGAGCCTTCGATTGGCTTATTTCTGCCAATTTCAATCACTTGTGCAAGTCCATCAGCATTCTCAGCTCCTATTCCCAAAAGAACGACCTCAGTTCTCATTACTTTCAGAACCAAGTCGTCTCCCATCGCAGACACATGTTTTATGGCAGAATAATCTAACGTCTTAACCCCTCCGCCTTTATAGCCGGGGACACAGAGGTCAAACGTCTGATTATGCAGAATAATAAAACAAGGTTTGCCGTCACGCCCTGTACCTGAGTATTTTATATCAAGTTCAATCATTAATGAATAGCTTTAGTTATGGTTTCAAAATAGCAATTGGCCTGTTCTTCAATGGTAAAAGCTTTGTCGTCAGACCAACTAAAAAATTCCTTGATTTTACCCTGAGCCTGGCCGGAGAAATGAGGGAGACTGAGTACGGGGGCACTCGCTTGAGAAAGAGACTGCAACACATCCTCCGCAAGTTTCCCGAACGTAACAATCAAATTGGGCTTCACCATTTCAATCTCCGCTTTGAGCATATCGCGATAGGCTGCTACTTGCTGCGGGTCAGGGGATATTGCTTCCCCGGAAGTTGATTGGATAGCGAATTTATTACAGTCAGTGAGATACACTCCGTATCCATTCTCCATAAATTTAGAAGCCAGCAACCAAATGCGCTTTCCTCCGTTACCCTTGTTGCGCCATAGGGGATTATGCAGGCCGAACACGGTAGTACACAGTGCGTCACGACAATCCTTATACCATCTAATATCACGAGAGACCGGGTCCTGACATAAAATCATAACACGAAACGCCTGAGTATCAGCCATATTAAACCATACCGGAAAATCAAAAGAAACGACACGGTCGTCAAACTTGAACAATTCTTTTACTATAGGAATCGGGACAATGGAAGTGTCATCATAGTCCATATAAGGCGTCAGGCCCGAAGAGAATTTCCATAATGGATACTCCCCATCAGCCTCCCATTCATCAAATGTCACTGCATCGAAGTTCGCCTTCAGGTCTTCATAACGCAGCCTTATTTTTATAGAGAGCTCAGAGCCGAGCAAATGCCGCGCAATGATCTGAGAGCACTCATCGAGCATAGCCGGATTGTCGCAGAAAAGACTTGATTCATTCATAAATAAATCCTGCCGCAGGCCTCTCCTCATTGGCTTTAAAATTAATAAAAAAAAGAGCGTGAGAGTCTGTATCTGTTACTCGTCCCACGAATCGAGGCTGTGGCTGGTGCCCATCACAGTAGAACGAGCAACGCGGAGCCTCACGCCGTATGATATTATCAGGCCATGTAGTCATACACGTCCTGTTCGGTTATCATACCCGAAAGGCGCCTATCGTTGTCTCATCCTTGACTGTGATTCTGAAACTGCCACATTTCGATTCGTCAAGAACAAGAGTGGATAAACGCTCTTGCATTATGTCATCATACCCGCCCGCGTTACCCCATATCGGGACTCCGCAGGCGATATGCACGGCAAAGATACAATTATTTTCCGTATTTCACAACATTTCCCCACGAAATTATCACGAAAATAATCAAGGCCGCTCGATGCCTTGGGGGCAGGGAGCGGCCTGAAATTATAAGGTTTATGCAAATGCTTATTTTGCGGCGAGGGCTTCACACTGGAGGCGACGGCCTTCGGCGTTAACCTGAGCGGCAAATTGGGGATATTCGGTTTCCATAGTTTTGAAGACCTGAGCAGCGGCGGCGTAATCCTTCATACCGGCCATGAGGACCACGGCTTTCTTGTTCATGAGGAAAGGCACGAGCTGAGGATTCTTGTCAGCGTTGCTGATACCTTTGTCGTAGGCCTTGAGTGCGTCGGCATATTTGTCGAGGTTAACGAGGCAGTCACCTTTGAGGGCCTGAGCGGTTGCGGATACAACGTTGTCGGTTGACTTGTAATTGTCGACGTATTTGAGCGCTTCTTCATATTTACCCTGACGATAGAGGATGATGGCGCTTTCGAGGTTGGCGCGGTTGCCGGCGGCGAAGCCATATTGATTGGCAACATCCTGATAGGCAGCAAGAGCCAAGGAGTCATTGCCTTCGAACATGGCGATATGGTCAGCCTTGCCGATTGCTTCATTTCCTTTTTCGATTGCGGGCTGGCGATAACCGAAGATGTAGGCGATAGTGCCGATAACTACGATTGCGATAGCGATTGAGGCCCACATCATGATTGAGCGGACTTTCTTGTCTTTCTTAACCTGAGATTCCTCGGCGGGGAGGATGGGTTCTTTCTTAATTTCTTCGTTTGCAGACATATATTGTGCTTTTTAGATTATTCGTAGGCGCAAAGTTACGCAAATTCTGCTCAACGAGCAAATTTTTTCGTTAAAAAACATCACCAAAGGCAGAAATTTTCGTAACTTTGCAGTAAAATTTCAGAAATATGGCAAAGAAGATCGTCGAGACTCCGCTGATGAAGCAATACTTGGAAATGAAGCAGAAACACCCGGATGCGGTGTTGCTGTTTCGCGTCGGCGACTTCTATGAGACGTTTAGCGAGGACGCGATTACGGCGTCGGAAATTCTTGGTATTACCTTGACCCGCCGCGCCAACGGAGCGGCCTCAAGCGTTGAGTTGGCCGGATTTCCTCATCACGCACTGGACTCTTACCTGCCCAAACTGGTCCGCGCAGGAAAGCGAGTGGCCATCTGCGAGCAGTTGGAGGACCCGAAGACAACGAAAAAACTCGTCAAGCGCGGAATCACGGAGTTGGTGACTCCGGGTGTCAGCATGAGTGATACATGTCTTGACCATCGCGAGAACAATTTCCTCGCAGCGCTCCATCTGATGGACCGCACTCTTTGGGGCCTGGCGCTGCTTGACATTTCCACCGGCGAATTTCTCTGTGCCCAGGGGAAACCGGATTATATCGACAAGCTATTGAGCAATTTCGCGCCCAAGGAGCTCTTGATTGAGCGCGGACGCCGAGGCGACGCCGAGCAAGAACTGACGGGAAAATATCTGACCTTTGACCTTGATGACTGGATTTTCACCCCTGACACGGCTAATCAGCGCTTGCTCAAGCAGTTTGAGACCGGTTCACTCAAAGGATTCGGAGTGCAGGAACTGACAGCCGCCATAATTGCCGCCGGCGCGATACTCCACTATTTAGACATCACTCAACACACATCCTTGGGCCACATCACGGCCCTGAGGCGCATTGAAGAGGACCGATTCATGCGCCTTGACAAGTTCACGGTGCGCAACCTGGAATTAATCGCCCCGATGACGTCAGAGGGCAAGAGCCTGCGCGACGTACTTGACCGCACGGTCACTCCGATGGGGGCCCGTATGCTCCAGCGCTGGCTGCTTTTCCCTTTGAAAAATGCCGACGCCATCAACCGACGCCTTGACATCGTTGAACACTTTTTCCGCGCTCCCGAAGAGCGCGAAGAAATTCATCGCCACATAGAGCAGGTCGGCGACTTGGAGCGCCTGGTCAGCAAAGTGGCCGTCGGGCGCATCACTCCGCGCGAGGTCATTCAGCTCCATTCGGCACTGATGGCCATCGAGCCGGTGAAGCGAATCTGTCTTGACGCCGACGAGCCTACGCTGCGTTCCTATGGCGAACAGTTGAATCCCTGCACCGAAATCCGGGACCGCATCGGCCGCGAATTGGTACCGGACGCTCCGGCGGCAGTAGTCAAGGGCAATGTCATCGCTCCCGGAGTGAGTTCCGAACTTGACGAGCTGCGCGAGATTGCTTTCAAAGGAAAAGACTACCTGCTGAAGATTCAGCAGCGCGAGATTGCCAACACGGGTATCCCCTCGCTTAAAATAGCCTATAACAACGTATTCGGCTACTACATAGAGGTCACGAACACGCATCGCGACAAGGTCCCCGCCGAATGGATTCGCAAACAGACGCTGGTCAATGCCGAGCGTTATATCACTCAGGAGCTGAAGGAATATGAAGACAAAATCCTTGGCGCCCAGGAGCGCATCTTAGAGCTTGAGACCCGGCTTTTTGCCTCCTTGGTCGGCTCCCTGGCTGAGTATATCCCGGCGATTCAACTGAATGCGTCGCTAATCGCGCGACTTGACTGCCTGCTGAGTTTCACTGCCGTCAGCCGCGACTATAAATATTCGCGCCCGATTGTTGACGACTCACTGACCCTGGAGATTTCCGAGGGGCGCCACCCGGTCATTGAGCGCCGGCTGCCTGCCGGAGAGCCTTACATTGCCAACTCCGTCACCTTGGAGAATGATTCCCAACAAATCATGATGATTACAGGCCCGAACATGAGCGGTAAATCGGCCCTGTTGCGCCAGACGGCCCTCAACGTCATCATGGCTCAATGCGGATGTTTCGTTGCCGCCCAAAGCGCCCATATAGGAGTGGTTGACAAGGTATTTACGCGTGTCGGTGCTTCTGATAACATCTCCCTTGGCGAATCCACCTTCATGGTTGAGATGAACGAGGCCGCCTCGATTTTGAACAACATGAGCCGCCGCTCGCTGATTCTTTTTGACGAATTGGGCCGCGGCACGTCGACCTACGACGGCATCTCCATCGCCTGGTCCATCGTCGAGTATCTCCACGAGCATGGATCGGAACATCCCAAGACGCTCTTTGCCACTCACTATCATGAGCTTAACGAGATGGAGCAGACCTTTGACCGCGTGGTCAACTTCAATGTCTCCGTCAAGGAAATTGATGGCAAAGTGGTATTTTTACGCAAATTAGCCCGCGGAGGGTCCGAGCACTCCTTCGGTATCCATGTGGCCAAACTTGCGGGTATGCCTCCGGTAATTGTGGAAAGAGCCCGCGAGGTGCTCAAGCAGTTAGAGACCAATCTTCGCGGCGACCGCAAGATCACGGACAACGTGGGCGCTCCCCAAGCTCCCGCCGAGGGTATGCAGCTCAGTTTCTTCCAACTTGACGATCCCGTCCTGACTCAACTTCGGGATATGATTCTCGACCTCAACATTGACCGACTGACCCCGCTCGATGCCCTCAACAAGCTCCACGACATCCGCTCAATCCTGACCGGCAAATAAATTCCGCTCATTTTATGCGGCGTTCGCAATATTCCGAAGGCGTCTCCCCGGTGATTTTCTTAAAGGTACGGGAAAAATGCTGAGGATAATCGAAGCCTAACGCATAGGCCACTTCCGAGGAGTTCATCCCGGCGACGAGCTTGTTTTTGGCCAATTGGACCACATAGGATTTAATATGCTGATTTGCGGTTTCCCCGGTGGTGCGCCTGATGACGTCACTCAGATAGCTCGGCGACATGCAAAGCCGCTCGGCGCAATAGGCGACCGTGGGCACTCCGAGGGTCAGCTGCCGCTCGCTGTCAAAGTATTCTTTGAGCAGGCTTTCGAAGCGCGAAAGAATGTCGCTATTCAACACCGTGCGTGAAACGAACTGGCGGTTATAAAAACGTTGGGCATAGCGCAGCAGCAGGTTAATGAATCCGACAATAATCCGGTTTTGCATGGCATCCGGTTCAAAGCTCAATTCATTTCTCAACTGCCTGATGAGATTGACCATCACGTCGCGTTCCTCAGAGGTCATGTGAAGGGCCTCGTTGATCCGATAGTCAAAAAATGAGAAATTCTTGATGTCCTTTTCAAGCCCGGTGCCCTGAAGGATATCCGGATGAAAAAGTACCGCCCACCCACTCATGTGGATAAACTCTCCATTGTCTTCCTTACCGCCAATCTGGCCGGGAGCCACGCAGATAAGAGTTCCCTCCGAAGAGTCATACTTTCCCGTGCCGTAAACAAGGTCAAGATCGTCACCTTCACCCTGGAGAAAAAGGCCGTAGACACCATAGCTGTTAAGGCTATGACGGAAGGGCGAAACTTCGCTATAATCAATCACAGTGACCAGCTCGTGAGAATCGGATTGACCGACCCAGGCACTGTAATCAGAGGGTTTATTGACTTTCAGAATCTTACTCATAAGGCGGTGTTAGATAATTGATTCTCACATGCAAATTTACGAAAATTTCCGCTTATAACAATATTTTCCAGCCCCCCATATCTAAAAAAATGGTTCACTCTCAGTGATTCTCGCCGTTCAAGTCTCTGATTTTACTCCTAACTTTGCAACATGATTAAATACCTGAAGCAGATTATGAAACGTACAGTTATTTCCCTCACTATCGCTTTAATCGCCATCGCGGCCCAGGCGAAGACTCTGATTGCCTACTATAGCTACACTAATAATGTCCATGACATCGTCAGTGAACTGACCAGTCAGATCGAGGCGGACGTGGTGCGCATCGAACCGGCCGAGAAAGGGCTTGATTATGCGGCCAATTATTATGAGTTAGGGAGCGCGCTTATTTCCGCAATCCGTAATAATCCCGATGACGCGAAATCTTATCCTGCGATTGACCCCGTCGACGTCAATCTTGCGGATTATGACACCATCATTATCGGCGCACCGCTGTGGTGGAGCAACATGGCGGCACCGCTTCAGACTTTCCTCTTTGAAAACGGCGCGGCAATGGCCGGCAAGAATATCGGTCTCATCGTCTCCAGCGCAAGCAGCGGAATCAGCGGCGTAGAGTCTGACGCCAAGCGTCTTATTCCCGATGGCAATTTCCTTTCTCCAAGTCTGTGGATACGTTCTTCACAGACGTCTAACGCCGCCACTATGATTGAATCGTGGTTGAAAACAATAGGATATGATGCAATAAGCGATACGGAAAACATCAGAATAGAACAAAATAACGAAAAAAAATATACCGTTTTCTCAATTTCCGGAGCAATGATGGCGAAAAATGTGTTATCTTTGCAAAATCTTGATAAAGGCATCTACATTGTAAACAGAAAAAAACTTTATGTAAAATAACAAATACTATCAAGAAATGAATCGCTTTATCCTTTCATTGTTTTTTTGTTTAACAACATTCTTACCCGTTATGGCACAACAGAAAATTGTTCAGACCGCAGGACGCCAACAGTTAGGCGAGTTTGCCCCGGAGTTTGCCCGGCTTAACGATGATGTACTTTTTGGCGAGGTATGGAGTCGCAATGACCTCCTTTCGTTGCGTGACCGCAGCCTCGTCACAATAACTACCCTTATTGCGCAAGGAATCACAGACTCTTCACTCACCTATCACCTTCAGGAAGCGAAGAAAAACGGAATCACCCGCACTGAAATCGCTGAAATCCTCACCCACATAGCCTTTTATGCCGGATGGCCGAAGGCTTGGGGTGCCTTCCGTCTGGCCAAAGTTGTCTGGAGCGACGACATCAAGGGCGACGACGCCAAAGCGCAGTTTGCCCGCTCAATGATTTTCCCCATCGGAGAGCCGAACACGGCATACGCCAAATACTTTATCGGCAACAGCTATCTCGCTCAGGTCGCCACGGACCAGATTCCCTTCGCCAACGTAACTTTTGAGCCGGGATGTCGCAATAACTGGCACGTCCACAAAGCCGAAAACGGCGGCGGTCAGATGCTCGTTGGTGTGGCCGGACGCGGATGGTATCAGGAAGAAGGCAAGGAGCCCGTAGAGATTCTGCCCGGGACCGTAATCAATATTCCCGCGAACGTCAAACACTGGCACGGTGCCGCAAAAGATTCCTGGTTTGCTCACTTAGCCTTTTCTGTTCCCGGCGAGAAGGCGGAAAACGTCTGGCTTGAACCCGTGACGGATGAACAATATAACGTCCTACCCTGATAGGGAGTAAATATTGCAAAATCAAAATTTTTTCGTACATTTGTCCGTGTAAATACTAAAACCTCCGGACAATGTACGAAAAATTTTTTCTGTTTTTATTTCTCTCGCTGAGTCTCACGGCCTGCTGGCGCGAAGAGCCGGAACCCGATTTGTATCACCTCTCGTTGGGGGTGGATTCTGAGGCCTCCGTTGCCATGGGTATACGCTCGGCCGAGGTAACCATCAATGGTTACGCCAACAAAATTGATTTCGGAATCAACGGGAAATATGACTCATGCACACTCTCTGACGACTTTCCGGAATGGATGACCGTTACAGAAAACCCATACCTTGCCCATCGCTTCTATATCAACATTTCGGAACTTGACGGAACTGAGTCGCGCATAGGGAAGATAAATTTCAGCGTTACCAAAGGCAAAACCACTCAATACGGCTCAATCACGGTGACGCAAAATCCCTGTACGCTTGAAGACTTGCAGAATACGGAGCGTCGGGCCATGAAAAAGTATCTTTCAAAGTTTGACGTAATTGACCGTCTGCCCGCAATTGACGAGATTCAAGTAGGCTCCGTAGCGCCGTTTTATCAGATGACACCCGAAGGCTCGGTCTATATGCAGGTTGTCAGGATGGGCAGCGCAGCCCCGGCATCAAGCGGCGAAACCATAGATTTCCGCTTCCTGCGCTATAATCTGCTGAACTATTTAGAAACGGGCAAGCTCCCGAACGGCGAAGGCAATGGGAACACCCTGGACGAAGCGCCCTCATCGTTTAAACTGGGCGTAACCTCACAATGGGGCGCAGCCATTCAGATGCCGCTGCTCGCAGGACTCCCCGCCGACTGCGAAGTCAACCTCGTCATCGCCTCCTCCGAAGGCCCCACCGCCGAAACCGCCGCCGTCACCCCCTACCTCTACAACATCCGCTACCTCAACTACTAACCCCGATCACTAAGCGCCGCGATATTCGGTTGGCGCAACATTAAGCTACTTCTCTCCGGCGAATGTCGCATCATCGCTTTAGCGCTTTGCTTGCAAAGAAATCCGCGACTGCTGCATCTTCAAAGTCAACGACCTTGAAGTATTCCTTTGACGCTCCAACCCAAATTGCGTGAATATAGCTGCATAACATACCATTTTGTTTAAAAAAGACAAGAAATGTTCCTAACTTTGCAACGGAATCCCCCAAGTGTCCCTGTCTTCGGACAAACCTCGGGGTTTAGTCTTTTATTGCTATTCCTATCCTGATGAGAGGGTTGCTAAATAACAGATCCATCAATTACCGGGGATGGCAGGCGCATTCTTTTACTTGTTTCATACTCAATTTTTTACTACATTTGCGCGTATGAACTTCTTGCATTATCTATATATCAAAGCCTCTAATATCACTCGCTTTGATTGTTT
>CAMWSN010000064.1 GCA_947176925.1 uncultured Porphyromonadaceae bacterium | reverse complement strand
CAAGCGCCGGCAGTCACGGTATTGCTGGAAGTAACAAAAGGATAGGAACCGAAGGCAACGTCGAGCATAGTGACCTTAGCTCCCACGCAAAGAACATTTTTACCATCATTCAAAAGATGATTAATGACGTGTTCGGAATCGATCAACTCATAGTTACGAAGGTATTCAACAGCTTTGAGCCACTTCTCCTCAAGTTCGGCAAGCTGGGGATGATGGTCCACTCCAAGTGCGGCCATGGATTTGAGATGGCGCTCCTTGGCGGCTTCATAGCGTTCCTTAAAGTCCGGAGCTATGGTGTCACCGATACGCAATCCGTTACGGGAAATCTTATCGGTATACGTCGGACCGATACCTTTACCGGTGGTACCAATCTTTCCGGCACCCTTGGCAGCTTCGTTCGCAGCATCAAGCAGACGGTGAGTAGGCAAAATCAAATGAGCCTTCTTGGATATTTTCAAAACCGCGGGAAGGTCAATACCACTCTCTCTGAGAGCCTCGGCTTCTTCCATGAACAGGACCGGGTCAAGAACCACTCCGTTACCGATAATATTCACCTGACCATGCTGGAAAATGCCGGAAGGAATAGAACGGAGAACATATTTTTTCCCTTCAAACTCGAGGGTGTGACCCGCATTCGGACCGCCCTGAAAGCGGGCAACTACGTCATACTTGGGCGTAAGCACGTCAACTACTTTACCCTTACCTTCGTCGCCCCACTGGAGGCCTAACAAGACGTCTACTTTCATTTGGTATATATACTTAATTTTATTTTGATTTTTTCGATTTTTTGCGGCGGCATTTTCCGCAGAGGCCGTTTACCGTAAGGACAGCGCTTTCCGGCGCGGGAAAGAAGTCACGATAAGGCTGGCATCCAACCCATTCGGCAAGCAGCGGAGCCTGAAGGCGCCTGACTTTGCCACACTCGCTGCAAACCAGGTGTTGCCGGGCACGCAGCTGAAGTTTCTGGCGAATGACTTCGTAAGAAACGGTGCGGTCAAAAGCTATGCGACGAAGAATTCCGGCCCGCTCCAAAAGCGGAAGAGAATTGAACACCGTAGCCCGCGAAACGCGCATGGAGTCATCAGCCTTACACGCCTCCCAAAGCTCCACGGACCCGAAAGTACGCGAAAACGTCAGAACCACCTTAAGGATGTGGCTCCGCTCCGGAGTGAAGCGCAATCCGTTAGCACTCAAAAAGGAGGCAAACGCAAAGCGAAGGCGGGCATCATGCTTCTCCTTGTCCATACGAGTGCAAAGATAACAAATTGAGACGGGAAAAGCAAGCTATTCGCCGATTTTTTTCAAAAATTCTTCTTCCGTCCAAATAGGGATACCGAGTGACTGAGCCTTTTCAAGCTTTGACGGGCCCATATTCTCACCGGCAAGGATCGCCGAAGTCTTCTTGGAAATTGACCCGACGTTCTTGCCGCCGTGAAGCTCGATAAGTTCCTTATACTCGTCGCGGCTATGATGAGAAAAAGTCCCGGAAATCACGATTGACAGTCCGCCAAGAGCATCAGAGCCACCTTCCGTCTGCATGACTTCAGATTCAAACCGGAGTCCCGCAGCACGCAGCCGGGCTATATTCTCGCGGTTACGCTCATCGGCAAAGTATTCAATGATTGCATCGGCCATCGTCGGGCCTACATCCTCAATCGCACACAGTTCTTCAGCCGACATGTTCATCAGTCGGTCAATTGACCCAACAGCACGAGCAATTTTCTTACTCATGGTAGCACCGACATTTGGAATACTCAGCGCATATAGAACTCGCTCAAACGGAGCCTTCTTTGACTCCTCAGTCCCTTCAATTACACGCATGGCGCTACGCGGACCAAAACCGGAGAGGCGCTCTAACTCCTCAGGTTTGAGTTCGTAGATGTCAGCAGTGGAGCGCACAAGCCCGCGCTCATAGAGCTGTTGAGCCGTCTCGGAGCCGATTCCGTCAATATTCATCATCTTGCGCGCGGCAAAATGCTCGATTCGTCCGATTATTTGAGGGGGACATCCATACTTATTCGGGCATATCCACGCAGCCTCACCGGGAACACGCTGCAATTCCGTCCCACAGGCGGGACAGACTCTTACAAACTCGACAGGGTGACTTCCGGGGACACGGGCATCAACGTCCACCCCCGTAATCTTAGGAATGATTTCACCCCCTTTTTCAACGTAGAGCATATCCCCCTCGTGAATGTCAAGTTTACGCACGATATCTTCATTATGGAGCGACGCCCGCTTAACTATTGTTCCGCTCAGAAGCACCGGCTCAAGATTGGCCACGGGAGTGACCACTCCCATGCGCCCGACCTCGAAAGTAACATATCTGAGCTTGGTCAGAGCACGCTCGGCGGCAAATTTATAGGCGATGGCCCATCGGGGAGACTTGGCCGTAAATCCCAAATTCAGTTGCTGGCGAAGCGAATCAACCTTAAAAACAAGACCATCAGTAGCAACGGGTAGAGTTTTCCGTTCCGTATCCCAATGGCGGATAAAATCATCCACGGCCTCAATCGAATCTAACCGCTCAAGAATCGGAGCAACCTTAAATCCCCATCGGGCAGCCGCTCTAAGATTATCATAATGATTATCAGCAGGAAGCTCGTCGGAGAGGACATAATAAAAGATCGCATCCAATCCCCGGCGGCTAACCTCAGCTGAATTCAGGGTCTTAAGAGTCCCGGAAGCTGCATTACGGGGATTGGCAAAGAGCGGTTCATCATTAGCTTCTCGCTCACGATTCAAGCGGTCAAAAGCGGCCCATGGCAGAAGTATTTCTCCGCGAATCTCAAACTCCTCCGGAGCTCCGCAATCAGGGTCGAGAGTCAAAGGTATGGAAGGAATGGTCTTGACATTATCCGTCACTATATCGCCACGGGTTCCGTCGCCGCGAGTGACGGCCCGAACCAGTCGACCATGTTCATAGATAAGTGAAATAGACGTGCCGTCATATTTCATCTCACCGCAGATTGTAACTTTTTCTCCCGGCAGAAGTTTTCTCACCGAGTTAATCCACGCATCAACTTCGTCAATCGAATAAGTATTGGCCAATGAAAGCATAGGCCGCGAATGTTCGATCGACTCAAAAGCCTTATTGAGGTCCGAACCAACTCGCTGAGTGGGACTCAGAGGGTCTGCATACTCAGGATGGAGAGCCTCAAGACTCTCCAACTCCTTCATCATTTCGTCAAACTCGCGATCCGAAATCTCCGGCGCGTTATCAACGTAGTAAAGACGATTATGACGGTTAAGTTCCCGACGCAGGAACCGGATTCTTTCTTCCATTAGTAATCAAATGAGCTACCGCCGATAAATTCGCGGATAAGTGATGTGGATGGTATAAAATGTTCGTCAACAGGTAGAAAATAGCTGAGAAACTTCCTCAGTCGGTAAGCCTCGGCATATTCCGGACGGTCCTGCGGGACGCGTTTCAGAAGTGTCTCTCCCCGCTCCTTAAGCACTCCGAGTTCAAATAACAAGGATGAGTTAAACATCGCATCGGCATTTTCCTGGAATGGGAAAATCCACTTCTCCTCGCCGCGACGGACTGAGGGCCAGCGGCGAATAGTCTCCGTAGCGTCAACGCCACGATAAGCATTATCGCGAATAATGCGGCGCAGGAGTCGGTTATCGGTAGTCGGCACCCAGTTATGATTATCAATACTCAGGGTGGTCAGCGCGCTGACGTAGACCTTAAACTTCATACGCGCCTCAATGCGAGAAGCGAGTTCGGGATTAAGACCATGTATACCCTCAATCAGAAGAATCGACCGACCGCGAAGACAGATTTTATTTCCCCGATATTCTCGACAGCCTCGCTCGAAGTTATAGTAAGGGAGTTCGACCTCCTTACCATCCAACAAGGATTGAAGGTCACGCTCAAAGGATTCAAGGTCAAGAGCATAGAGACTTTCATAGTCATAGTCGCCATGCTCGTCGAGGGGGGTCTTCTCGCGATCAACGAAATAATCGTCAAGCGAAATCATCTGCGGCTCCAGGAGGTTGGTCATCAACTGAATAGCCAAACGCTTGGTAAATGTGGTCTTGCCAGATGATGAAGGACCGGCCACAAGGACAATCCTCGCCCCACCCTCTTCATAGCGCCTCGTAATCTCATCGGCAATACGGCCTATGCGGTTATTTTGAAGTGCCTCTGCCACATTTATCAGCATCCGCGCATCACCGCTCTGAACCGTGCGGTTCATCTCACCGACATTGCTTATACCAACTACGCGATTAAACTTGACATAGTCCGTAAAAGCTTCAAACATCTTTTTATGCTCTACCGGCTCCTTCTGCAGACCCATCAAAATAAACCCGTCGGCATATTTTATAAGGTCGAAACTGTCAATCGCTCCGGTTGAAGGAGCGAGGCAACCGTAGTAGCTGTCTGCAATGCCGTCAAGAGTGTAGAACTTAGTGTAAAGTTCGTGGACCGTCCGGAGCAGCAGGACCTTGTCTTTCAAGCCCTGACGCTCAAAATCGGCTATCACTTCCTCCGTAGGCTTCTCACTCATCTTAAACGACAGATTCGCTTCATGTAAAGCATGCATCTCCGCACGGACATCGTTAAGGAAAGTCTCAGTGACCTCAACTCCGCTAACCCGACAGAAATGTCCCCCGCCGATTGTATGCTCAATCTTAAGGACCGCTTCCGGATAACGCCGGCGCAAGCCACAATAGAGCATCATACAGAGCGAGCGCACATAAACTCGCGCTCCGTTCGACGATTCCCGGCTGAGAAATTTTACCGTCTTAGGCGCATAAACGGGATAATGCAGTCCCTCGTTTTTATTATTGACAAGTGCACATATCGGAGTCAGATCCAGTTTGAGTCGGGCGGCAATTTCTCCTAAAGTCTCTCCGCCGGCGACCTCAACATGCTTGTCAATATTTTCGCAGTAAATTTTAATCTTATCCATTTAATTCGATGGTATAAGAAGTGATAAAATGCTGAGCGGGTTCAAGGCGATTCATTATCCGACGGTCGCCGAAATCTCCTTCGTAGCCGACGGTATCACAACTGCCACACCAAGGCTCGATACATACAAACGGACAGTCCGGATGCTTGATCGTCGGAGCCCAAAGAGACAAAATCGGCATGTGGAAATGAACCGTCAACCAAGGAAGTCGCTCGGGAGTCAGCAGCGAGCATGCCGTAATCTTCTCTGAATCTATTACGTAAGTGTCAATATCAAAAGTCTTGGAGGTTATAGGCATCATCCCCTCGGAGTCAAGCTCAAGGCGATGACGCTCATCGGGTTTGACGCATCCCTTTTCAAGGGGAATCAGATAATCAATCACCCCGTCGGTTTCAAACTTGAAATATCCACGAACATCGTCGGCGGGGTCAAAATCCGGCAGATTAAACGCCGGATGAGCCCCGATTTGGAAATACATATCCTTATCTCCCTGATTGCGAACCATCCATTCCACCGTAAGCTGCTTGCCATCAACCTTATAGGTTACAAACAGAAAGAACGGGAAAGGGTAAACCTCAAGGGTTGAGTCATCGCTATGAAAGGCCATGGTTACGCGATCTTCCTTGGAGTCAACAACAGTAAATTCTTTTATTCTTGCAAACCCGTGGATATCAAGGTGATATTCCTTGCCATCATGACGGTAACGGTTGTCCCAACAGCGTCCGGTGGTCGGGAACAGAAGCGGTGACTGACCGGCCCAAAATTCGGGATTACCTTGCCATAAATATTCAATGCCGTCGCGTTTTAGCGAGGTCAATTCGGCTCCAAGAGTGGAGATTTCAGCGCTCATGGCGCCATGTTTAATTTCTACTTTGCTCATAACAACAGGAGAACATTACTTTGCGGCTAATTGTTCGGCCATAGCTGCTGCCGCGCGGCGTCCATCGCCCATAGCGAGGATTACGGTTGCTCCGCCACGGACTATATCGCCGCCGGCATATATATAAGGAATCGACGTCTGAAGACTCTCGCCGTTGGCCGCAATCGTACCGCGCTGAGTGACCTCCAGACCTTCAAAATTCTCAGGAATTAGCGGATTGGGCGAAACGCCGACACTGACAATAACCATATCGACTTCAACCTCATCCACCGCGCCTTCAACAGGCCGTGGCGAGCGACGCCCGGAAGAATCCGGCTCGCCAAGCTCCATCCGTTGGAGACGCATGGCGCGAACGCGTCCGTTTTCATCGCCTAAGTACTCAATCGGATTATGGAGAGTAAGGAATTCAACACCTTCTTCCTTGGCATGTTTTACCTCTTCAACTCGTGCGGGCATCTCCGCCTCCGAACGGCGATAAATGACCATCACACGCTCGGCGCCCATTCGGCGCGCGGTGCGACAGGAGTCCATAGCCGTATTTCCGCCACCGATAATGGCGACCCTTCTTCCGCGAAACACGGGAGTGGCATAGCCCGGAGTACCGGCGTGCATGAGGTTAATGCGGGTCAGATATTCATTGCTGCTGACCACGTTGACGAGGTTCTCTCCGGGAATACCCATAAACCTCGGCAGGCCGGCGCCGGAAGCCACGAATACTCCGTCGAAATTCATATCTTCAAGCTGTGCCTGCGTGAGGGTCTTGCCAATTACGGTATCTTTTTCAAAACGTACTCCAAGAGCGCGGAGTGCTTCGATTTCAGAGTTGACCACAGAATTGGGCAGACGGAACTCGGGAATACCATATTTAAGGACTCCGCCAATCTCATGGAGCGCCTCAAAGACCGTCACATCAAATCCGCGTGATGCCATATCGCCGGCAAAAGATAGTCCGGCAGGTCCGGAACCAACTACGGCTACTCGCTTTCCATTAGGCTCAGGGCGATCAGATTCACCAACATGACCCGTATCGGCTGCAAAGCGTTCCAAGTAACCGATAGCCACCGGTTCCTTTTTCATTTTCAGGTAGACACATTTGCTTTCACATTGTTTCTCCTGAGGACAGACGCGGCCACATACGGCAGGCAGAGCTGAGGTCCGCCGAAGAACCCGAAGAGCCTCATCGGTCTCGCCGCGCTGAACGTTCTTGATAAATCCGGGAATATTAATTCCTACGGGGCAACCGGTTACACATTGCGGATCAGGGCAGTCAAGACATCGCGTCGCCTCCAATATGGCCATTTCGCGACTAAGGCCCTGATTAACCTCATGGGTCAGCGTTGTGCATCGCCAGTCGGCGGGTAGTTCCGGCATGCGGACGCGTGGAATCGACGTGCGCTCCTTGGCCGTCAGAGCCTGACGAAGTTCTTCACGCCATTGGGCGTCACGGGGTGCTATATCCTGCTTATTCATGATTTTAATCGCATTATCATTTCATCAAAATCAACCTGATGGGCATCAAATTCGGGGCCGTCG
Organism: uncultured Porphyromonadaceae bacterium; assembly: GCA_947176925.1. GTDB lineage: Bacteria > Bacteroidota > Bacteroidia > Bacteroidales > Muribaculaceae > UBA3263. Next base: position 4,686 of record CAMWSN010000064.1, on the reverse strand, counting down.
ATACATACGAACTTCATGCGTCCGCCAACCGTACAGCGACATGCACCACACATCCCCGTCCCGTCAACCATAATGGTATTAAGCGACGCGACGGTTGGAATCTCATATTTTTTGGTCAGCAGACTGACGAATTTCATCATTATTGCCGGACCGATAGTGACGACTTCATCAACATGTTCACGGTTTATTACGTCCTCCACTCCGGCCGTTACAAGTCCCTTGCGCCCGTATGATCCATCGTCGGTCATGATAATGACTTCGTCAGAATGTTCCCTGACCTCTTTTTCAAGGATTATCAAATCCTTGGTGCGGGCGGCAAGCACTGAGATTACCCTACACCCGGCAGCCTTCATGGCCTTAATAATCGGAAGCAGAGGAGCTACACCCACTCCACCTCCGCAGCAGACCACTGTCCCTCCCTGACGAATCTGAGTGGCACGACCAAGCGGACCGACTACATCATGAAGTTCATCGCCGGGATTCATGGCGCAGATGGCTCGCGTAGAATCACCGACGGCCTGCACAACGAGAGTGATGCATCCGCGCTCGGGATCAGCATCAGCAATGGTCAACGGAATGCGTTCACCGCGAGCATTGTCTATGACTATGACAAAATGGCCCGGACGACGCGACTTGGCAATACGCGGCGCCTCAACAACCAATTTGACAACGTTTTCAGAGAAATGCTCCTTACTTATTATCCTAAACATACTCTAAACTCTAAACACTAAACTCTAAACTTTAAACCTTAAGCTTGTTTAGCAGCCTGAAGCGTATTGCACATCAGAGAACAGATAGTCATCGGTCCGACACCGCCGGGTACGGGAGTAATTGCCGAACATAGAGGAGCGACATTCTCAAAATCAACATCCCCACAAAGGCGGAAACCTGACTTTCGGGTTGAGTCCGGTACACGAGTGGTACCCACATCAATTATCACTGCTCCGGGCTTGACCATATCCGCAGTAACGAATCCGGGCTGCCCAAGAGCCGCAATAATGATGTCGGCCTCGCGACATATCTCCTTGATATTCAGAGTTGCGGAATGACATACCGTTACAGTGGCATTGCCCGGATTACCCTTTTGCATCATCAGCTGAGCCACAGGTTTGCCTACTATATTACTGCGCCCGAGAACCACACAGTGCTTTCCCTTAGTCTCAATCTTATAACGCTCCAACAACTGCATAATGCCGGAAGGGGTAGCGCTTAGGAAGCACGGCAAGCCCAAGGAAAGTTTCCCGACATTGACCGGATGAAAACCATCTACATCCTTGGCCGGATCCACGGCCATGATAATCTTCTGTTCATCAATATGCTTGGGCAGAGGGAGCTGGACAATGTAGCCGTCAATCGCCGGATCCTCATTGAGTTGCTTGACAATCTGAAGGAGTTCTGCTTCAGTGACGTCTGCCTCACGACGTATCAGAGTAGACTCAAACCCACATTCTTCACAGGCCTTAACCTTATGAGCTACGTAGGTTTCCGAGCCTCCGTCGTGACCGACAAGCACTGCGGCCAAATGCGGACGTTTTTCGCCGCGACTTACTCGCGCTTCAACTTCTGCGGCTATCTCCTTTTTAATTTCGGCTGCGGTAGCCTTTCCATCTATAATAGTCATAATCTTTCCGTTTTTTATCGTCGACCCATCATTCCTTTCATCTGCTGCATCTGGCGAGCTGCTTTCATCATTTGCATCGGGTTCTTCATGCCTGAGGCCGCCTTCATCATCTTACGCATTTCCTCAAATTGCTTGAGCAGCTTGTTGACGTCGGCAATCTCCGTGCCCGATCCGCGGGCTATGCGCTGGCGACGAGTACCCTTAATAATATCAGGATTCTGTCGCTCCTGTTCGGTCATCGAACCGATAATCGCCTTAATCGGCTTAAAGGCATCATCACTGATTTCAACGTCCTTGATCGCCTTGCCGAGGCCGGGAATCATTGAGGCAATATCCTTAATGGAGCCCATCTTCTCAATTTTACGAATCTGCTCGAGGAAGTCATTGAAATCAAACTTATTCTTGCGGAATTTCTCCTCAAGAGCGCGGGCCTGTGCTTCGTCAAACTCCTTCTGGGCCTTTTCCACGAGTGAAACTATGTCACCCATGCCGAGGATTCGGTTTGCCATACGGTCCGGGTGGAACACGTCAATAGCATCCATCTTTTCGCCGTGACCGACGAATTTAATCGGCTTATTGACAACCGAACGGATGGAGAGGGCCGCACCACCGCGGGTGTCACCGTCAAGTTTAGTCAGGACAACGCCGTCAAAATCCAGGCGGTCATTAAAGGCCTTGGCCGTATTGACCGCATCCTGACCCGTCATGGAGTCTACCACGAAGAGGATTTCCTGAGGTTTGAGGGCTGCTTTCAGCGCTTCCACCTCCTGCATCATCTTTTCATCTACGGCAAGACGACCGGCCGTATCGATAATGACGAGGTCATGATGGTTTTGCTTGGCAAAATTGACTGCATTTTGCGCAATCTTGACGGGATCCATCTCGCCCGGTTCGGTATATACCGGCACTCCGATCTGCTCGCCGACAACCTTCAACTGGTCAATTGCCGCAGGGCGATATACGTCGCAGGCCACGAGCAGCGGGCGCTTGCCCTGCTCGCTTTTAAACTTGCGGGCGAGTTTGCCGGAGAAAGTCGTCTTACCCGAACCTTGAAGGCCGCTCATCATGATGATCGCCGGCTGACCGCTGACGTTGAATTTGGCGGCCTCGCCACCCATTAACTGCGTCAGTTCGTCATTGACAATCTTGATCATCATCTCCTTGGGCTTTACAGCCGTCAGAACGTTTTGTCCTAAAGCCTTGGCCTTGACAGTATCTGTAAACTGCTTGGCTATTTTATAATTGACGTCGGCATCAAGGAGGGCCTTGCGGACATCTTTCATTGCTTCGGCAACATTGATCTCCGTAATCTTGCCTTCGCCTTTGATTATCTTGAAGCTACGTTCAAGTCTTTCGCTTAGTTTTTCAAACATATATAATTGAATTTTATTATTTTACCATAAATATTTCTTATTTCGTTTGCGCAGGCCGCGGGTCATCATTGCTCCGCGGGCCACAAACTTAAATGCTTTCCATAATGGAGCGCGCCCCCCTCTCCAAAGTCGCCACGCTTTAAGGGGAACCCTCAGGGTTGCGGAATATGGATATTGCAGCGCTATAATACTGCCAAACCCTAAAAGATTTCCCTCGGTAAGCGACGTTTTAGTCCCGGTCGATTCATTAGGATGCTCACAGATTTTTATGGGAATAAAGCGGCAATCTATTCCCCGCCTGATAGCCGATAGAAGAAATGCCTCATCTTCTCCGCTATGAAACTTTTCCGAACCGATACCCAATTCGGGACAACAACGGAGTTTCATGACCTTATCGCGTCGAAATGCAATTTCGAAAGAGGCTACAGAATAATTCTTTGGAAGTTTGCGCCCTAATTTTACTTCTTCTTGCGGGAAACGGGAATTATCCCCATGACGACTGATTAGAGTGGTCAACTCCAATTCCGGCCGATCCTTATATAATCTCCTCAATCTTTCTAAATCTCCTGCTTCATATTTCAGATCATCGTCGGAGAATAAGACAATCTCAGCCTCACAATGGTCCAGCGAGTTATTCCTGTTATTGGAAATCCCCTTGGAGTCAGTTCGGTAAATTTTGACGTCAGTACGCGATGCCAAGCTCCCCGGAACGGGATAATCCTGATGATTCTGCCATGAAACGACATAACGAACTCCCTCGGCAGGGGGCAAGACCATCTTGGCCACCCGCTCGATACCATCTGGCTTATGCGTTACGACGGCAAGGTCAAGACTTGGCAGCTCTCCGTTCATTCCAAAAATCAAGAAAACGACGGGCCACGACGCGGCTGTCGTTATGTTTAACTACGAAGTCCCTGCTTCGGCGTCCTCTTTCGCGGAGCTGCTCGGGATTTTTAACTATCTCCTCCAAGGTTGTCGTCAACCGGTCTAAATCTATCGGCGCATTAATTATAGGTCTGTTCTCATGCTCACCAATGAAGTCATAATACTCCGGCTCGCCGCCGCTGACAACCGGCTTGCCGTAGGCCATCGCCATCAGAGCCGTAGTGGCCGGCGTATAGCTGTAAATCTGGTCTAAAACAACGTCGGCACTCATCAAAAGCTCAATAAATTCACTATATGGCCGATTCTCGACTATTATCAATTCGGCGCGTCCGGGATTACGCTCCACCACCCTGCGGGCCGCCTCTTCCAAATAGTCAGATCCCTTCATCAACTTGCGGGTGCGGTCACGGCCTAAAAAGAACTTCACCTTATCAGGACGTTCCGGCAAGTCAACAGCCTCAAACAGCTCGGTCTGAATCGCCAAGCCACCATAAGCGGCCTTTTCGCGTCCAAGGCGGCGCTCCATACCTAATTGATATTCATAAAGCACTGAAACCGCTCCGTCGATATTATCAAAAAAGTAATTCTGATAATCAGTCAGAGCCGGATTGTGCCATTGTTCCCAAAGACCCGGATTACCCAGATTATAACGCGAGGGTTGGCACTCAACAAACCATTCACTGTAACGCAGCGGACAGTCTGAGCCACCAACCATATCCAAATAAGCAATGTCAGTACTCATTGAAGTAAGAAAAACTGACCCGTTCTGACTTTTCAGACGGTCAAACAATGAGCGCAAACGCAAAG
>CAMWSN010000063.1 GCA_947176925.1 uncultured Porphyromonadaceae bacterium | reverse complement strand
ACAATTACTCATTCTCCTCTCTCCTCGGCGGTATGGACGGGACTCGAACCCGCGACCCCCTGCGTGACAGGCAGGTATTCTAACCAGCTGAACTACCACACCAAGCTATTAGGGTGAGAGAATGGCCACCTTTGTGGCTCGTTTGCGAGTGCAAAGTTACGGGAAAATTTTGAACCTACCAAATATTTCTGCAATTATTTTTAGAAAAATTTACATTTGAATTGATAAATCATTGATAATAGCAGCGGTAGCAATTACAGGTAGGGGTTGTTAAGTTCGGCGGCAATAGTGGTTGACGGACCATGACCGGGGTATACTTTGGTTTGCGGGGGGAGGGAAAGTAAGCGAGAGCGCACACTGCTGACTAACTGTTGGTGGTTCCCTCCGGGAAGGTCAGTGCGTCCGATGGATGATTGGAAGAGAGAGTCACCGGTGATGACCCAATTTTCCAGCTCGCAATAGAGGGCAATACCGCCGGGAGAGTGGCCCGGGACCGCGATAACCCGGATTTTGAGGGAACCAACGGTCAGCACTTCACCGTCCGCGAGTTCATCGAACTTCTCCGGTTGGCGCAGCATATCGGCAGGAAGTCCGAATGAGCGGGCTTGGTCGGGCAGTGAATGGCCTAAGGGAAAGTCAGCGGAATGGGCTTTGGGTGTAAGACCATATTCTTCTGCTGCGGCTTGGTTGCCGAAGATGTGGTCAAGGTGGAGATGAGTATTGACTATTTGGGTGACTGAGAGCGAATGATTTTTAATGTATTCAAAAAGAGATTGAGCCTCTTCGGGTAGGAGCATGCCGGGGTCTACGATCATCACTTCGCCATCGGAGATGACGAGATAGGTATTGACCTGAAACGGGTTAAACTGAGTGGTAACTATCATTTGATTATTTTTTGAAGGCGAAATATACGGCACCGATAAGGAGGATGAAAGAAACGAAATGGTTCCAGCGGAAGTGGGTGTCCTTGAAGAAAATCAGGGTAAAGAAAATGAAGATAACCAAGGTAATAACTTCCTGCATGACTTTCAGTTGAATGAGGGAGAAGGGACCGCCGTTTCCGTCGAATCCGATTCGGTTAGCGGGAATCTGGAGGCAATATTCAATGAAGGCTATACCCCAGGATAATAAGATAATAGCAATAAGTGGCCAATTTGTACTTACACCTGAGGATTGGAGTTTCAAGTGGCCATACCAGGCAAAAGTCATGAAGATGTTTGCGGCAACGAGAAGCAGAATTGTAATCAGGACGTATTTCATAAGGGGCAGTAGATAAGAGATTTGGTAGAGTAGTATTCCATATCAGGGAAGAAATCGCTTAGGGGCACGTCAAGGACATTGCGCTTAGTTTGGCGAATCTCGTCGGTAAGGTCGCCACCTTTAAGGCAAATGAGTCCGTTGGGGAGTTTGTTAGTGCTTCGGTTGTCAATCAAATGGGCGGAAGCCTTGACCAGGTCGGGGAGCGACATGACGGCGCGGGAGATGACAAAGTCAAATTTTTGACGACATTCGCCCGAATCGCCATGCTGGAAAGTGCAATTTTTGAGCCCGATAGCTTCGGCAACTTCGGAGGCCACGCGGACTTTCTTTCCGATACGGTCAATCAGGTGGAACTGACATTCAGGCCACATGATAGCCAATGGGATTCCGGGGAACCCGCCTCCGCATCCGAGATCACAAAAGCGAGTGGCGGTTTTGGGGGTTATAAACTTTGCGATACTCAGTGAGTGAATCACGTGGTTAGGGTAGAGATTGTCAATGTCTTTGCGGGAAATGACATTGACGGCAGCGTTTTTCTCTACGTAGAGAGGGAGCAGCGCCTCAAATTGACGACGCTGCTCCTCGTTAAGGTTCGGAAAGAATGAGAGCAATTGCTCCATGTTATTGTCCTGATTAGTTGGGGATAGTTACATTGAAGAGACCCTGGGGATGATTCTTGTGTTCACGATGGATAATAGCCTTGAGCTCCTTGACGATGTCAGGGTGCTGGGCGGCAATATCATTGTCTTCGTGAATATCAGTGGCGAGGTCATAGAGGCGGCAGTTGCCACTTTGTACCACGAGTTTCCAGTCACCCTTGCGCACGCCAATCATGTTGGTTTCATGGAATTCCCAGTAGAGGGCATCGTGTTCCTGCTGTTTGCCTTCACCGGTGAGGGTGGGATAGATGGAGATGCCGTCAAACACATCATTAGCTCCACGGCTGTAGGTCTTTTCATAGTCTTCAATTCCGGCGATGTCACAGAATGTAGCCATCAAGTCATAGAAAGCAAATTTGAGGTCAGACTTTTGTCCGGGCTTGATTTTTGCCGGCCAACGCACAATGAAGGGAATGCGGATGCCACCTTCATGGGTTGAGCGCTTAAGTCCTTTCAGGAGTCCATCGCGGTTGAAGAAGCTCTGGTCAGCGCCGCCTTCTTCATGGGGGCCATTATCAGAGGTGAAGATGAGAACGGTGTTATCGGCCATGCCTTTTTCTTCAAGTTTGTTCATGATGTCGCCGACCATGTAGTCCAGTCGGGTAATCATTGCGGCAAACTGGGCATGAGCAATAGAAGTGGCGTTATAGCGATTACCCTGCTGTCCGGCAAAAACTTTTTCTTCACATTCGCAAAATTTGTCCTGATAAGCCTGGAGAATTTCATCGCGGGGCTGAATCAGTTCAGCGTGGGGAAGGGTATAGGTAAAGATGCCGAGGAAGGGCTGATCAGGTGTCTGTTTGTCAAGCCATGCGAGAGCCTTCTCGTGTATGAGGTCGGCGGAATATTGCGCGCGGTTTTCGTATCCATTGCCGTAGTAAGGGTGTTGTATGTTCTGCTCAAGGGTTACGCGATGAGTTTCCGTATCGCCTGCCGATGAGGAATATTCATGGAGGAAGTTGGGGTAGTAAAGGTGGGCCTGGAACTGGCAGAGATAGCCGTAATATTCGTCAATTCCTCGTTTTTCAGGGGTTGAGTGAGACCCTTCGTAGCCTCCGGCCCATTTTCCGAACATGCCGGTGGTGTATCCTTCAGCCTTGAATATTTCGGGGATAATAACGTGGTTTGCGTCATAGGGTTCCTGACCGACCACGGTGTAGTCCGGGTTGTTTCCATAAGCGTTCTGCTTAAGGTTGCCGTTGTTCCAATATTCCTTGTTGCCGCGCACATGGGTGTGGCCTGAATGCTGGCCGGTCATGAACGTAGCGCGCGAGGGAGCAGACACGGGGGAGCCGCAATAGGCCTGAGTAAACATCATACCTTCTTCGGCAAGCTTGTCAATATTGGGAGTGGCGATGAACTGCTGACCGTAGCATGCGAGGTCGCCGTAGCCCATGTCGTCACACATGACGTAGATAATGTTGGGCCGCTGGTTGGGCTGGTTGTTCGCTTCCTGAGCCTGAGCGGTGGCGGCAGCGGTCAGAGCTGCGAGTGTGCTGAAAAATATTTGTTGTTTCATGGCTGATTTTTAGAGTTGGATTTTAGCGGTGATGGTGCCTCCGGCGGTAATGGCCTTGGCGATATAAACTCCGGCGGGGAGATTGAGTGAAAGTTCGGAAGTACCGGCGGCAGAGGCAACGAGGTTGCCGTTAAGGCCGAAGACCAGGATGCGTTTTACTTCAAAGTCAGAGGCGACAGTCAGCGTGGAGCCGTTGACAAGGATTGAGCCTGACTTAAGAGAGATGTTGGCTAAAGCGACCTCATTATCGTCAATCTGAGTGTTGGGCGAGAACATGGCAACAAGATTGCGGGCTTTAGGAGCCGGCGCAACGGAGAAAGAAGCGTCGGTAGAGGCCACGCGCTTGTTATCTTGCCAGTAGAGGAATAGAGCGTTACCCTTGGGTTCGGCGTAAGCAACTCCGTCAGAGTAATTGGCTGTACCACGATTTTCAGCGTTGACACTGACGGTCGGTTCGATGAGATTCTCGGGGTCAACGATTTGGAGACGGAGGTCAAGAACTTCGCCGTAGACCTCATCTTCAGGGCCTTCCATGCCATTGTTGGTAAGGCGCAGGCGGGCGCGGGTGATTCCGGGTTCGGTGCCTTCGGGGACGTCAATGACGGTTGAGACAGAGGTGCCGGGAGTGAGGACCTGAGAATGCTCGAAGACACCGTCTTTGTTCCAGTCAATGAACAGGGTCAGAGTGTAATCATTGCCGGGTGCCTTGTTGAGTGAGATTTCCATGGGGTTTTCCTGACCGATGTTAACCATTGCGGCGTCACGAGACAGGATGACATACTTGTTTGCCGGTTTTAATGCAGCGGGGTATGTTACTTTAGAATTGGTCACTGTGGCCATCGGGTAATTGAATTCGTCACCAATGGATACTTTGGTGATGAATAGATCACCCATTGTGCCGCAAGGCATATTGTAGATCTGATTTTTCATGGCGAATTCGGAACGAGCGGCAACGATACGGAAATTGTCGACTCCGGCAATGGAGAGCGTTTCTTCGCCGTTGTGGAATTCATAAGAGGTTCCGCCTTCAGCCGCATGTACGGTATATTTAGTACCGGAGTTAATGGCTTCGTCATTTTGGCCGCTGACGATTTGATATCCGCCGTTAGTGTTGCTGCTGCCAACGAAGTACCAGCGCTGAGCAGGCACTTCTGCCACGGCATCCCAAGTCTGTTCGGATGTGAGGCTACGGCCTTCGGAATCAATAATATGGTAGAGGGCGAGGGGTTTACCTATCTCATCTGACGGGATGAAAGGTTGAGCTTCATAGAGGTCTTCAGACTCAATAAGTTTCCAGTATGATCCGGTATTATTGACACCTGATGTCCAAGTGATGACGAAAGTTGATGCGCCGTCTTTGTTTAGGCATCGTGCACCGGAAGATTCTTTGTCGTAGTTGGCACAATCGGTTGAAGAGAGCCATACGCAGCCCTTATTTTCATTATTAGTTGAAGCAGAATGGCCTACGTAATATTCCACGGGAGTAGAGCTGAGACTTACGCGTGAGGCGCTTGACGGAGTCATGTTGCAAGAACCGATGTAGAGACCGGAGGCAGTATTGCGTATGTAGTAGCAGTTTTCCTTATCAGTCGGAATAAATTCCCAGAACATCATGTTCTGATTGTTGGGCTGGCTTGCCTGCATGGTGTTACCGGAAGTCTGGTTAATGTATATTCCCGAGTTGTTTTTCCAGTGGATAGTGTAGATTTTAGAACCGGTGGGGTCAACGGGGGCGGGGACAACGGGTTCGGGCTCAGCGGGGTCAGTCTTAAGAGTAACTTCTTCAAGTCCGAAGAAACAGCCGACGTTTTCATCGCCCTTGGTTACGGTGAGCTTGAGGGTCATGGGGCTTGTAGCTGAAATCGTAGAGTTTGCGTCAATGTCCCAGAAAACGTGACCTTGGTCATTATCGGCAGCGATGTCCTGATTGTTTTTATAAGCAATCTCTTCATCGTTCATGTCAATGTTGATGTTGTAGAAACGGTTTTTGCCGTCGTTGGCAGCCTGATTGCCGGCATTTGCATTATAAGCGTGAGTTTTCAGTCCGATTTGATCAAAGGTGAAACCGGCAGGAAGTCCTGTGATTGAGAATTCGAAAACAATCGTTGGGTCAGTGTTAGCATTTACGTCAGGACACAGAGCGACTTCATTACAAGCGGACTTGAATGGGGTAGGCGATGCGTTGAGAAGAGTTGCAGTGACGCCTTCAATGCCGGCAGTATGGACAGTTACGGAAGCAACGTCAGTGCCTGTGCGAGTAAACGACAGGGTTAATGACGGAGATGCTTCATCTGCGGCTTGAACTGACGATGCAGCGAGCGCTAATGCGCTGACAAGCAGACAGTGTTTAGCAAGAAATGATGCTGTCATGGTTTAAATTTAATCAATGATTCGTGAATATTGTTAGTTTATTATACGGCAAAGATACGAAAAAAAGTGAGAATCCGAAAAAATAATGACAGAAAAATAGAAAAAGGGAATCGTCAGGATTAGCTGACGATTCCCCGGGTTTGTTGGGAAATTGTTTGTTTATGGTTGGGGTTTAGTAATTTTCAGGGCGTAATTCAAAGTAAGCCTGAGGATGAGCGCATACGGGGCAAACCTGCGGGGCCGATTTTCCAACGTGGATATGGCCACATTCGCGACACATCCACATGCGGTCTCCTTCACGGGAGAATACGATGCCTTCTTCGACGTTTTTCAGAAGGGTGCGGTAGCGGTCCATGTGGTCTCGTTCAATAGCGCCTACCTGTTCAAACTTGCGGGCGATTTCTTCAAAGCCTTCTTCGCGGGCCACACGTGCAAATTCAACATACATGTCTTCCCATTCATATTCTTCGCCGGCAGCTGCGTCAGCAAGGTTTACGGTGGTGTCAGGTACATCACCGTCATGGAGATACTTGAACCAGATTTTAGCATGGGTATGCTCGTTTTTAGCTGTTTCGGTGAAGATCGCTCCGATCTGCTGATAACCGTCTTTCTGAGCCTTCTTGGCATAGAAAGAATATTTGATGCTTGCCTGGGATTCGCCGGCGAAAGCGGCCTTCAGACATTCTTCGGTACGGGTTCCTTTAAGGTCTTTCATAAAAAATAGGAAGTTAAGTTAAAATTGTTTGGTATTATAACGAACGAGGAGCAAAAAAAGTTCATTATAATTTTTCCAAAGCGTCCCAATTTATTTCGGGTGCTTTGCCCGTGGGTTTGCATGAGAATTTCGTGCCCATAGGAACGGACTCGTTAAAGAATCCGCCCATTTTCAGGTAGAAGCGATTTTTGTCGGCCTTACCGCCCTGATAATCAAGACGAACTTTAGCTCGTCCCGTAGCGTCGTGGGTAAAAGTTGCGTCGGTCAGGCGTGTCCATTTGCCTTCCTTGCTTCGAGCCCATTGATTTCCGAAAAAGACTTTGCGCGATAAATAACCCTGAGTGGGGTTGAAATTTTCAAGGAAGCTATGGGCGTGGGTATACCAAGTGTCGGTCATCGGGCGCAGGAAGCTTGCAATCAGTCGCCACTCCTTGTCATCCGTGGCATAGAAATAGGCCGTATAAACCGTGTTACCTTGTCCGTCAGGTTTGACTTGCATCAGGAATTTGTAAGTGTTGCCGGCTTTCCAGGGGTATACAAGGTAACTTTGGCCTCCGGAGCCTTCGTTTCCGAATTCACCGATGTGGACATCCTTGCCCCGGCGGAGGAGTTTGATTTTCTGGTTATCAGGAATATTTTTCGGGTCCTGGGTATCGAAGGGACTCCAGACGGAGAAGAGGACGCGACGCTCTTCGGGAGAATTGAATTGCATTCCAAAGTATCCTTCTCCGAATCCGGCAACCATATAATAACTGTTCATTTTCTCGCCATCCTTAGGAACGGTTACTTCGTTATAGAACCATTCGGTGTCTCCTTCGGGCAATTGATATCCTAAGTGGACTGATGGTCCGCGACGACCCCAGTAGTCAGAAAAATTCGTAACATAGTTGCTTTCGCTGGAAACGTTGTTGACAATCAACTGCTTGACGGTTCCAAAGGTTTCGCCGCGGCGGGAAATCCCTTGCAGGTCAATTTTTACATATCCGGCCCGGAGAACGTTGATTTTACCAACGGGGACTTCGGTGAAATCATCCGAGTTGAGATTGACATTAAAGCTCTCTTTTTCGTAAGTTACTTTAATTTCTGAATGACCCTTGGCAAGGAGTGATAAATCAATGGTTTCAGGCTGATGGAGGTAGAAATAGATGCTTACGGTTGATTCCGGATTGGTCCATCGGACAAGGCCGTCATTGTTGATTAGCGCGCCATCATGTCGTGTGGTGACATAACCATTGCCGGCAAGTCCGATTGAGAGTTGTTCGGCATTGGCAAACATTGCAGCAGCAATTAAAACTGCGGATGACAATAATTTTTTCATTGGTATGATTTGGTATTTTGGTTTATTATAAAGAAAGCGAACCGAAATAGGCTCGCTTTCTAAGTGACTCCTACAGGATTCAAACCTGTAACCTTCTGATCCGTAGTCAGATGCTCTATTCAGTTGAGCTAAGGAGCCATCATGTTTGTCGCTTTTGACACTGCAAAGTTACGGCAACTTTTTGATATGACCAAATTTTTTTGCAACTTTTTTCAAACTTTTTTTGAGAGAAAAGGATAATATGCAGTCATTCAACGCGATAAATTTCTCCATCATTGGGGATGATTACCCGGCCTTTGAAGTACTCGGCAGCTTCGGCTCGATATACGAGCGATTTATCAGGGGTTTGGTCCTCACTATGGATTAAAATCAGCATATTGACATCAATTTTCGATGCGATTTCAGCGACGTCCTTTACCGTCCAGTGATGTTTTTCGTAGGGTTTATAGACGTTACGGTCGGCATAACGGCAGAAAGCTCCACAGATTAGCGTGTCCGCTCCTTTGACTTCCATCATATTTTTAGTTGTCAAGGCTTCATCGCCAAGTGCTACGATGGATTTTCCGTCAGGGAGCGACATGCGGAATCCGGACTGGCTGACATTCTCCGAACCGGCGTCAAAAAATTCAATCGTGAGGTCCTTAAGTTGATATGAATCTCCGGGATTGGCGGGACGAAATTCCGCGACTTGCAGGAACGTAAGGTAGTATGATTCAAGGAAAGTCAAGCGGCAGATTTCACGCAGGGCATGGGCGGCTTCGCTGTTTGCGTATATATATATGGAGTCAGGGTAGAGCCCTTGCATACGCAGATGGACTATTTTCCTTATAATCCATACAAGACCGAAAATATGGTCCGTATGGGCATGACTAAGGAAAATATGATGTAACTCGGCGGGGTTTATGTCGGCCTTGGCGAGGGCAGGGAATATGCCGTTACCACCTCCCCCATCGGTCAACCAAAGTAGGCTACCGACACGGATGGCATAACAAGCGTTGTAACTGCGAGATGGGAAAGCGCTGCCGGTACCAAGAAAGATAACCTCGGCGTATTTTTTAGTTTCGCTCACTTTGTTCGCTTAACAGTGATTTTGTTTATAATCCTCGTAGGCTAACTTAATACCTTCCGGGAGTTCGGTATGGTAGGTCCAGCCGAGTCGGGTTGCCTTGCTGACGTCAAGGAGTTTACGGGGAGTGCCGTTGGGGCGGGTAGTGTCCCATTCGATGCGACCTTCGAAGCCAACGGTATTGGCCACGAGTTCAGTCAGCTCTTTGATTGTCAGTTCTTTGCCTGTTCCGGCGTTGACGGTTTCAGCGTCGGAGTAATTGTTCATCAGAAAGACGCAAAGCTCGGCAAGGTCATCAACATAAAGGAACTCGCGAAGCGGAGAGCCGTCGCCCCAGCAGATAACGCTTTCAGCACCTGTTTCCTTTGCCTCATGGAAACGGCGAATCATTGCCGGGAGCACATGGCTGTTTTCAGGATGATAATTGTCGCCGGGTCCGTAAAGGTTCGTGGGCATCACTGAGATGAAGTCCGCGCCGTATTGGCGGCGGAGATATTCGCAATATTTCAGTCCGGAGATTTTGGCTAAAGCATAGGCTTCATTTGTCTGTTCCAAGGCGGAAGTGAGCAGGCAAGATTCGGGCATAGGCTGTGGCGCCATCCGCGGGTAGATACAACTTGAGCCAAGGAATTCGAGTTTTTTGCATCCATTGCGCCATGCGGAATGGATCACGTTCATTTCCAGCATCATGTTTTGATACATGAAGTCAGCAGGCTGGGCCGAGTTGGCGCCAATACCGCCCACTTTAGCGGCGGCAAGAAATACGTAGTCAGGTCTTTCAGCGGAAAAAAAAGTTTCTACGGCATCCTGGCGGGTGAGATCAAGTTCGGTGTGGGTACGCGTGATGATATTTTCGTATCCCAAGGCGCGGAGGCGTCGGACAATAGCCGAGCCGACCATCCCACGATGGCCGGCTACAAAGATTTTATCATTTTTTTGCATCTTCCTTATCCATTTGGGCTCGCAGATGGAGCTTGCGCACAAACTTCATGTCGTGGTCAGCCATGATGCTTACCAGTTCGTCAAAGGATGTCTTGGTGGGGTTCCATCCGAGTTTGGTTCGAGCCTTAGTCGGGTCGCCAAGGAGCTGTTCAACCTCACACGGGCGGAAATATTTCGGGTCAACTTCAACAAGTATTCGCCCGGTGGCGCGGTCAATACCGACCTCGTCAACTCCGCGGCCTTTCCATTCAAGGTCGATGCCTACGGCGGCAAAAGCCTTGGTAGCAAATTCGCGTACGGTGTGCATCTCGCCGGTGGCAATCACGTAGTCTTCCGGTTCTTCCTGTTGGAGAATCAGCCACATACATTCAACATAATCGCGTGCGTAGCCCCAGTCACGTTTGGCGTCAAGATTACCCAAATAAAGCTTATCCTGGAAGCCTTGAGCGATACGGGCGGCGGCAAGAGTGATTTTGCGGGTGACGAAGGTCTCGCCGCGGCGTTCGCTTTCGTGGTTGAAGAGGATGCCGTTAACGGCAAACATTCCGTAGCTTTCACGATAGTTTTTGGTAATCCAGAAACCGTATTGTTTGGCAACGCCATAGGGCGAACGGGGATAGAACGGAGTCGTTTCCTTCTGGGGCACTTCCTGAACCTTACCGAAAAGTTCGGAAGTTGAAGCCTGATAGATCTTGGTTGATTTCTCCATTCCTAGAATACGGACTGCTTCCAAGAGTCTCAGCGGTCCGATAGCGTCAGCGTCAGCTGTAAATTCGGGGACGTCAAATGAAACTTTTACGTGGCTTTGAGCAGCGAGGTTATAGATTTCATCGGGTCGCACTTCAGCAATGATGCGAACTAAGGATGAAGAATCAGTCATGTCACCCCAATGGAGGTTGATGAGGCGCGATTGTTTCATGTCACGGACCCATTCGTCGAGATACAGATGCTCGATGCGTCCGGTATTGAATGATGAGCTGCGGCGCATGATACCGTGAACCTCATAACCTTTTTCAATGAGGAATTCAGCTAAATATGAACCGTCTTGGCCGGTAATGCCGGTAATAAGAGCTTTTTTCATGATTTGCAATTTAATTATTTCAGACCACGGTTACGGAGAAGAGCGTCAGGAGTGGGTTTGCGACCGCGGAAGCGCTCGAAGAGCACCATGGGGTCTTCGCTGCCGCCGGCTTCAAGCACATTGGTCTTGAATGACTTGGCAGTTTCGGGGTCAAAGATACCGCGTTCTTCAAAGAGTTCAAAGCCATCAGAGTCAAGGACTTCAGCCCACAGATAAGTGTAATAACCGCTTGCATACTGGTCAGAGCCGAAGATATGTTTGAAGTAGGGAGAGCGATAACGGAACATCAGTTCTTTAGGCATCTGCAGGTCATCAGCCACTTTGTTTTCAAACTCCATAACGTTAACTGAGTCGTTGGGGCCGAGCACGAGGTGACCCCAGGCGAGGTCAAGGAGTGCGGCAGCGGTACGTTCACCGACGGCAAATCCCTGATTATGAGTGTGAGCGGCTTCAAGTTTGGCAATGAGTTCATCAGGAATTACCTCTCCGGTTTTCCAGTGGTGGGCATAGCATTTGAGCATCTGTGGAGCGGTGGCCCAATGTTCGTGAATCTGGCTGGGGAGCTCAACGAAGTCACGGTCAACGTTAGTGCCGGCTTGCGAGCGATACTGAGCGCGGGTCAACATGCCATGGAGGCCGTGGCCAAATTCGTGGAAGAGTGTCTCGACCTCATCAAGGCTCAGGAGGGCGGGAGTGTCACCCGTGGGACGAGAGAAGTTGCCGACATTATAAATTATAGGAGCAACGCGCTTGCCGTCAGCGTCAACATAAGAGCCCTTGAATTCACTCATCCATGCACCCTGGCGCTTTGTTGAGCGGGGGAAATAGTCAGTCATGAACGTGGCTACATGTTCGCCGGTCTTGGTGTCAACCATTTCATAGACATTGACTTCCGGATGGTACTTCGGTGCGCCGGCTACAGGTTTGAAGCTAACGCCATAAAGGGTTTCGGCCATCTGGAATACGCCGTTGAGTACGGAATCAACGGCGAAGTACTGGCTGAGTTCGGCTTCGTCGAGGGCATACTTTTGCTGGCGCACTTTTTCAGCGTAGTAGGCGTAGTCCCAGGGTTCGATTTTTTCCGGGGTAAGTTTTTGCATTTCGGCAACTTCCTCATGGACCTTGGCACGAGCGGCAGTCCACACGCGATTGAGGAGTTCTTCAGCTGCCTCCGGGGTTTTGGCCATCACGTTAGCGGTGGCATAGGCGGCAAAGTCAGGATACCCGAGAAGTTTGGCTTTGGCCGTGCGGGTGCGGTCAATACGATTGATGATGTCAGAGTTATCATATTCGCCGGATGAGGCAAGAGAGGTGTAT
>CAMWSN010000062.1 GCA_947176925.1 uncultured Porphyromonadaceae bacterium | reverse complement strand
CTCATCGGCGACGACGAACACGGCTGGGACGACAACGGCGTCTTCAACTTCGAAGGCGGCTGCTATGCCAAGGTTATCAACCTCGACAAGGAGTCTGAGCCCGACATCTACAACGCTATCACCCGCGACGCTCTTCTTGAGAACGTTACCGTTGACGAAAACGGCAAAATCGATTTCGCCGACAAGAGCGTGACCGAAAATACCCGCGTTTCTTATCCTATCGACCACATCAAGAACATCTGCAAGCCCTCAGCCGGCCCCGCTGCCAAGAACGTCATCTTCCTGTCAGCCGACGCTTACGGTGTGCTTCCTCCCGTGTCAATCCTGACTCCGGAACAGACCAAGTACTACTTCCTGAGCGGTTACACCTCAAAGCTCGCCGGCACCGAACGCGGCATCACCGAACCCACTCCCACCTTCTCTGCTTGCTTCGGCGCAGCATTCCTCAGCCTCCACCCCACCAAGTATGCTGAAGAACTCGTCAAGAAGATGGAAAAGAGCGGCGCTAAGGCTTACCTCGTAAATACCGGCTGGAACGGCACCGGCAAGCGCATCTCTATCCGCGACACCCGCGGCATCATCGATGCTATCCTTGATGGCGCTATCCTGACCGCTCCCACCAAACAAATTCCTATCTTCGGCTTCACCGTGCCCACCGAACTCCCCGGTGTTGATCCCAAGATTCTCGACCCGCGTGACACCTACGCTGATCCCGAAGAATGGAAGAAGAAGGCTACCATGCTCGCCGAGAAGTTCATCAACAACTTCAAGAAGTTTGAAAACAACCCCGCCGGCAAGGCTCTCGTAGCAGCCGGTCCCGTAGCCTAATCCGCTACCATACAAACAAAGAGAGGCTGTGTCATCAGACACAGCCTCTCTTTGTTTATTGCTGTCCGATAAGTTTCTATTTGGATTCCTCAAAAAAATTCGTAACTTTGCAATATAACATTTACTAACAACCAATCGTATGACTCCCCACAGCCCCGTCGCCAGCCTTCGCAAGCGCGAAACCATTGGCTGGATTGACTTTCTCCGCGTCCTTGCCATTGCAATGGTTGTCGTTTCCCACTGCTGCGACAACTACACCGCCATGTTCGGCGTTAATCAGGACGACTTCACAATCGGCGCCATCATAGGCAGCCTCATGCGTCCCTGTGTGCCCTTGTTTGCAATGATGTCCGGAGTGCTCCTCTTCCCGGTGAAACAAAACACAACCCTCACAGCATTCTATCGCAAGCGAATCGGCCGCATACTCTGGCCTCTCATATTCTGGTCACTCACCCTTCCCGTCCTAAACTTCCTCGCCTTCAACTACGTATGGCCCGACCCGGCAAATATGTCCCTTGTCGGCCCTTATAACGTTGACACCCTCATAAACCGCCTCTACACATGGGTGTTCAACTTCAACTACGACACCACTCCGCTCTGGTACGTTTACATGCTCATCGGAATCTACCTCGTGCTACCCATTGTCAGCCATTGGCTCGACACCGCCTCCGACCGCGACATCCGTACCGTCCTTGCAATTTGGGCATTCACACTCCTGGCTCCCTATATCCAATACTTCGCCCCCGACCTCGGTTTTCGCGGAAACTACGACAACATGGGAATATGGGGTGCTTGCAGTTGGAACGCATTTGGCACATTCTACTACACCTCCGGATTCCTCGGCTACATGATACTGGCGTCCTACCTGATGCGTCACCCCATCCGCTGCACAGCAGCAAAACTCTACGGCATCACAATCCCCATGTTCATCATCGGATTCGCCATCACCTACCTCAGTTACATCTCCCTCATGCCCACCGCAAACTGGAACCTCATCGAACTGGCATGGTACTTCTGCGGCATCAACGTGTTCATGATGACCCTCCCCGTGTTCCTCTGGGTTGAACGCGCCAAAATCAAATCCCGCCCCATGCTCACCTCTCTGGCCATAATGTCCTTCGGCGTCTACCTCTGCCACTTCTCCATCGTCCAGTTTGGCTACGAAATTCTCTACCCCACCGGCCTCCCCGCCATAATCCGCCTGCCGCTCAACGCAGTCCTCACCCTCATCGTAAGTTTCGCAATCGTACGCCTGATGATGTCCACCAAACTCCTCCGCCGCTTCGTCGCCTAACAATTTTTTCAGACCGGTCTGAGCTATCGGTCAAGGAGCCGGCGCTTGACTTGGATGCGAACCCAATCAGGTAGGGCGCCGACAAAGACTATGGCCACTCGGTTAAGCAGGCCATTGATGTATTGCTTGCGGTGCTTGAGAGTCTTGTTAATTGCCTTGCGAACAAACTTTTGAGGAGTCTGCAAAACCCCTAACCTGACGGCTAAGCGCTGCAAATTCTTCGGCAGGCCAAAAAGATCTGTGGCAATCCCGCCGGGACAGGCTACGGTTACGCTGACTCCGGAATCCTTCAGCTCCAGTCGCAGGGCGCGTGAAAAGGCGCGGATATAAGCCTTGGTTGCGGAATACATTGCAATGCCCGGCATAGGCATCCAGCAACTCATGGAACTCATGTTGAGAATCATTCCGGAGCCTCGCTCGGCCATGCGCAGGCCTATGGCCCGACAAATCTGCGTCAGACTCCTGATGTGGAGGTCAACGTAAAGGTCTATGCGCCGCTCGGAGAGCTCACTGACGGGCTTGAAGTCAAAGATTCCGGCATTGTTAATCCAGAGGTCAGGAAGAACCCCAAGCGAATCAATCCATGCGAGCAGGCGCTCCGTTGAGTCCGCATCAGTCAAATCAAGGGCCAGGGCGTCAGACTCGCCCGGCAACTCCGTGCGGTCCACTTTGAGCACCCGGAATCCACGCTCGGAAAGCTGGCGCACAAATTCCGCACCGATTCCGGAGGCCGCGCCGGTCACTAACGCTATCATTTCGCTGCCTCGGCCTTAAGTTTCTCAAGCTCGCGCATCAGCTTGGGCGGAACGTCGCCGACACAGTGATGGCAAGCCATCTCGCGCGAGTACATGCGCGCGATGCAATAGTTTACATGGTCACATCCGGCCTCCGTCTCGCCCGCCGCCAGGCGATTGACAAAGTCCGGACGGCGCAACAGAGCGCGCCCCATCTGGACAAACTCGAACCCCTCGTTGAGCACCCGGTCAATACCCGCGCGGGTTGAGCATCCGCCTACATAGACCAGGGGCAACTTAAGCTCGGCGCGGAATTTCTTGGCGTCTTCAAGGAAGTAAGTCTCCTCATAGGGCACAGTGGGAATCATCATCTTGCCACACATCTTGACGCCATATTTCAGCCACCAGGGGTGCATATAATGAGTCATGGACTTAATAGGCATCGGGCCGCGCATGACGTACATCGGCGCCTTGGAGACGAATCCGCCGCTCAGCACCAGGGCATCTGCTCCCAGACGCTCCAACTCCTTGGCCACGAGCAGAGCCTCCGGAATTTCCATACCGCCCTTGAAACCGTCGCGCATGTTGGTCTTAACCAAGACGCCGACTTCGCCATTGGCCGCTTTCATAACCTCTTCCATACACATCTGCATGAACTTCATTCGGTTTTCCAACGGTCCGCCGAATTCATCACGCCGCTTATTGGTGTAAGGCGAGAGGAACTGGGAAATCAGGTAGCCATGTCCGGCATGGATTTCGACGCAGTCAAAACCGGCATCCTTGGCCGTGCGCACCGCATCGCCGAAAGCCTTGGCCATCGGGGCTAACTCGTCGGCCCTCATTCCGCGAACAGGCGTCGGCGAATAGAGGTTGAAACCGGTGGAAGCTCCCAAGGGAATTTCGCCGGCCGTCGATTTATGGCTCATGTTGCCGCAATGGCCCAGCTGGACCGAAGCCTTGGCCCCGGCGCGATGGATATCGTCCGTAATTTCGCGCAGCGAGGAAACAATCTCCGGGCGCATCCATAGTTGCGACTTAAAAGAAAGTCCGTTACGGGTCACGGAGGCATAGGCCAAGGTGGTCATCCCGACTCCTCCTTCAGCTACGGAGACATGATAGTCGCGCAACATCTTCGTAGGGTTATTATCCTGAGCCATGCCCTCAAAAGCTGCCGAGCGGATGGTTCGATTTCTGAGTTCTACCGGTCCAATCTTAGCCGGCGTAAAAAGCAAGTCCTGCATTTATTGTTGAGTGTTGAATGTTTTGAGTTTAGAGATTTGCAAAGATACAAAAAATTTTTTGTTTTTTGCGGTTTTTGGGGTAGGAATGGCTGTAAATTTGCAGTCATGGAACAGATTGAAAACATTTATCGTGAAGATTTTGAGCGCTGGGCGCGGGAGTGTGTAAGAATTCGTCACAAGTTGACGGGACAAATGGTACCCTGGGAACTGAACGCACCTCAGCGGCGAGTATTGGGAGTCATGGAGCGCCAGCGCCGCGCAGGAAAGCCGGTGCGAGTGATATTATTAAAAGCGCGCCAGTGGGGCGGGTCCACCTTGGTTTCTCTTTACATGGCATGGATTCAGCTTTACCATGCCGAGAACTGGCACTCGCTGATTTGCGCCCATTTCAAGGATGCGTCAACGACTATTCGCGGCCTATACTCGCAGCTGATTGAGAACTACCCTCAGGATCGCCTTCCGGAGGGAGTAAGGCTTGTGCCATACGAGGGGATGCGCTCGGTGAAGGTCCTGACCGGGCGTGGCTGTCGCATCTCGGTTTGCTCGGCCGAGAATGTAGATGCGGCGCGCGGCGCAGACTATGCCATGGCCCATCTGAGCGAGGTGGCCTTTTGGGCCGATACGCCCGGCAAGAAGGCGTCAGACTTGGTGAGGGCTATTTGCGGTTCTGTGCCGCGGGTGCCTAACAGCGTGATAGTTATGGAGAGTACGGCCAACGGAGTAGGCAACTTCTTTCATCGGGAATGGGTACGCGCCCAAACAGGAGACTCAGATAAGGAGGCGGTGTTCGTCCCCTGGTTTGAGATTGAGATGTATCGCGAGGAGTTGACTTGCTCCGAGGCGGAACTGCGCGAACGCCTGACTCCATACGAACGCGCACTGATGGACTCCGAAGGTTTGAGCCCGGAGCAAATCAACTGGTACCATCTTAAAAGTCGCGAATATGCGGCCCATGAGCAGATGGCGGCGGAATATCCGTCAAACCCCTCGGAGGCGTTCACGTCGACTGAGGTCAGCGTCTTCCCGGCGCGTTATGTCGAGGCGCTGCGTGAGGGAATTGCCGAACCTCGGGGCCGCTTTGACTTCAAGCGGGAAAGCGGAGAGTTTTTTGAGTCCCCTTCCGGAGCCTTGGAAGTATGGAAGAAGCCTTGCGGAGAGTCGGAGCTGTCAGGAAGGAATTCTTATATCGCGTCGGTCGACGTCGGCGGTCGATGGGCCGGAGCAGACTGGAGCGTAATCGCAGTTTTCGACGTCCGTAATCCCGGTCGCATGGAGTTGGTCGCACAATGGCGCGGCCACGTTGACCATGACATCCTCGGCCAAATAGCATTGGCATTGGGCCGGCGGTATCATTCAGCGCTATTGGTCATCGAGAGCAATACCCTTGAGAGTCAATCTCTTGGGGTCATGGAGCGGATAGTCGCGTCGAAATATCGCAACCTTTATCAGCGGTCATGTCTTGATTCGGCCGGGCGCGCCATGGAGTATCGCTACGGGTTCCATACCAACGTAGCCACGAAAACAGCGGCGATTGCCGACTTGATGGCTATGTTGCGCGACGGGCTGCTAACGGAGCGTTCGGCAGCAGCCGTCGAGGAGCTTGCTGCATACGCGCGCCGACCCAACGGGAGCATGGGCGCACCGGACGGTATGCACGACGATTTGGTAATGACGCGCGCCATCGCGGCCTACGCGTTAAGGCAATCTCGTTAGCATAAAATATGGCTCGCGTTTGTTAATTAACACATTTTAACACTCTCATTAATTGGAAATATGTGGATTTTTTTCTAATTTTGCGCTAATTTAGCATTTCTCTCCAAAATCCACAATGAAGAATCATCTATTTTTATCAATAATATTGGCGCTTTTTACCGTCCTGCCGGCGTTCGGTCAACCTCAGACCGAATCCGCTACGGTATATTTCAGCGTCGGCCAAAGCCAATTTGACCCGGCGTTGGCCGATAATGCCGCCACGATTGATGCCTTCATTTCACGCCTGCAGCAAACCGGCAATACTGTTGATACGATTACCGTGCGTGCATACGCTTCGCCCGAAGGCCTTTTCAAGACCAACATGAAGCTTGCCGAAGGTCGCTGTGATGCAATTGTCGATTATTTAGTGGGACATGGCATCAGCCGCGAACTTATCCACCGCGAGCCGGGAGGCATTGCATGGGATGAACTGCGTCGTGCAGTGGAAAATTGCCCGGAGATGCCCTATCGCACCCGGGTCATTGACATTCTCGAAAACACGCCCGAATGGATCTATAACTCCAAGGGCCGAATCGTTGACAGCCGCAAAAAGCAGTTGATGGACCTGGCCGGCGGTCGCCCCTTCCGCTGGATGATCAACAATCTCTTTCCGGACCTCCGCAAAGCAGTTGCCATCACCGCATATTTCTCTGAACCCGCTAAGGCTCCTGAGATTTCCGAGCCTTCCGAACCCTCCGAGAACTCAGATATTGAAATCAGCGAATTTGAGGAAGTGGTGGAGCCAGCCGAGATTACCCTTCCGGCTGAACCGCGCCATCGCTTAGCGCTGAAGACAAACATGCTCTATTATGCAGCGCTGATGCCCAACTTGGAGTTGGAGTGGCTGATTAATGACCGGTGGTCAGTTCTCATAGAGGGCAACGTAGCCCCGTGGAGCGACCAGTCGGCCAACAAGTGTTATCAGCTCTATCACTTTGGCCCCGAAGCGCGCTATTGGATCAACCCGAAAGCGCCATGGCACGGCATGTTTGCCGGCGTATTTGCCTCCGGCGGTTTCTATGATCTCCAGAATGGCGGCAACGGAGTGCAAGGCGAAGGGGTTATGACCGGACTCTCGTTCGGTTATATGTGGCCCATAGCCCGTAACTGGTCGATGGAAGCATCCGTCGGCGCCGGTTATATGTACACCCGCTATAAGGAATACACTCCGCGCGACGGCCACTACCTTTACCTGCGAACCAAGGACCTTAACTACTTCGGTCCGCTGAAACTAAAACTCTCAATCGCCTGGCGCTTTTGGGACACCAACAAACGTAAACCTAATCTCTCGGCTATATGAAAAGGAATAGAACACTGATATGGATTCTGGGCCTGGTCATGTTGCCGATCTTGTCAGCATGTCGCAAGGACCTCTGTTATAACCACTATGCCGCAATTGACTTCCAACTCAACTGGGAGCAGGAATGGGAACGCGACTATGGCGCCAAACACCCGGAAAACTGGGATGCCTCCAAGTTTGACGGAACGACTTACGACGCCTTGCGTCCCGAGCGCCCCGAATGGGTCTCGATAATCGAATATTCGGATGAAGAAAATCCCGAGGAGCGTTTCCTCAACAACAAGGGCGGCGAGGTAATCATTGACGGCAGCAGCCGAAAGTCTTTCCTCCTCTACAACGGCGACACGGAATACATCGTCATTTCCGACATCGCCTCCCTGACCGAAGCTCGCGCGACGGCCACTTCTCGCTCCCGCTCCTCAATTGCCTACATCAACGAACGTCACCCCAACGTGCGCTCAATGAATCCGCCGGACGTCCTCTACGCGGCCTACCTCGAAGATGTGCCCGAGGTAAAATTCCATGAACTCTGTCATCTTCCGGTCAAGATGCAGCCGCTGGTCTACACCTACGTTATCCGCTATGAATTTGAAAGCGGCCAGGAACACATCAGTCAGGCCCGCGGTGCCTTAGGCGGCATGGCCGAGTCAGTCTACCTACGTAACGGTGTGACCTCTGAGGAATCGGCAATTATCCTCTATGACTGCAAAGTGACTTCCTACGGTTGCGAAGCGCGAGTGCGCACCTTCGGAGTTCCAGGATTTCCTGATATCTACTACGGCCGCGCAGCCGGCGAAGCCGCACCGAGACCGTTCTCGCTCAACTTGGAAGTCCTCATGTTCAACGGCAAAACCAAAGAGTTTAACTTCGACATATCTGACCAGATCGCCAATCAGCCCCGCGGCGGCGTAATAGTCGTCAAAGACCTTAAAATCAACGACGAGGATGCTCTCCACGGCTCGGGCTTCCAGGCCGAAGTTGACGGATGGGGCAAACACGAAGTCGTTGACCTCCCGGTTCATGCAGAATAAGAAATCAATTATTAACGAATAAAAAAATAATAAAATAACCTCTAAACACTTTTTACAATGAACAGAAGCTTCTTTTATCTTGCTGCATTAGGCGTCATGACGCTCTCAGCATGTACTTCGGAAGACATCATTGACGAAGGCGTACAGGCAAACGCCATCGGCTTCACCAACGTCGTCAAGAAGCAATCACGAGCATCTGACGATGCAATCATCGGCGACTTGACTAATGACAATCTGGACAAGTTCGTTGTCTACGGCTACTACACCAAGGCAAACATGACTGCAACCGCGATCCAGGTGTTCGGCGGCGACGTCATCACCCTCAAGGACAAAGCTACCAACTCATGGGATTATGCCAACCCCCGCTACTGGGTTCCCGGTGCGACCTACAACTTCTATGCTTACAGCTGTGCAGACGTAGTCCTTGACAACACCAAGGGCACCCCCGCTCTTAACACCACCGCCGTAAACTCTCAGGACCGAGTGCTTACCATCAATAACTTCATCTGCGACAACTCTCATAAGGGACATGACCTTATCTATGCCCGCAATGAGAACAACGTTGGCCGCGACCCCAAGGACGGTGTACCCAACCCCAAAATCGGATTCACCTTCAACCACGTTCTCACCAAAATCAACTATGAATTTGTCTCTGATTTCGACAGTGACTATACGGTTTACGTTACCGATGTGCTGATTGAGAACTTCCGAAACAAGGGTAACTATCACCCCACCAAGGGTTGGCTTAACGTTAGCCGCGATTTTGGTTCGAACGCGACCTCTCCCATCCTGCTCAACTTTGACTTTCCCGGTAACAACACCTGTCGCAAGGCTAGCGACGTAGTGCAAGGTTCCACCGCAGTTTCCGGCTGGAACTACGTGATTCCCTATCTCTACGATGAACCTAACGTTCAGCTTAAGTTTAAGATTGAAGTACGCAAAGGCAACGACGTGGTGTTCTCACGCAACATGACCGGCACCTGGCGTCCGCAATGGCAGGTCGGCTACAGCTACACTTACACCATCAACCTGACCGGTACCGTCGCAAACCTCGAGCCCATCGTATTTGAAACCGCCACTGACATGAACCTCGGATGGAATCAGGGTTCTTCTCAGAACACCAACATGACCTTCTCTACCAACTAATCCATAGAATTCCCAATCATAACAAAAATCCCGGGCCTGCAAAAGCTCGGGATTTTGTTTTAATCTTTTTTTTGTAGGTGGATGAAGCGGATGGGTGGTGATGTTTCAAGCCAAGGGGCATCGGAATCGACGTCAAGGACCGGAAAGAAAGTATCAGCCTCGGGGGCGGCGGCATCGATCTGCGTCAGGTAAATATCCGTGGCCAGGGGGAGCGCCTGCTCGTAGACCTGCGCCCCACCAATGATGAACGCCTCGTCAACGCCATCGCAGAGAGCTATGGCATCTTCAAGACTTGCGGCCACCTCAACCCCTTCCGAATGATAATCGGCCTGACGGGTGATGACGATGTTACGGCGTCCCGGTAACGGGCCGCGCGGAAGTGCCTCAAAAGTTTTACGGCCCATGATGATGGGATGGCCCATGGTAAGCTCCTTAAAGTGACGGAGGTCCTCACGGATGTAAAAAAGCTGGTCTCCACGGTTGCCGATGGCCCAATTTCGGTCTACTGCGACGATAATCGAGATCTTCATCCGACGGAGCCTTCAAGGGTTATTGCCAACAATCGCTGAGCCTCAACGGCGAACTCCATCGGAAGTTTCTGCATGACTTCCTTGGCATATCCGTTGACGATGAGGCCGACAGCCTCCTCAGTGGGGATTCCGCGCTGATTGCAATAGAAAAGTTGCTCGGCAGAGATTTTGCTCGTGGTCGCTTCGTGTTCGACGATGGCCGTCGGATTCTTCACGTCTATTACCGGGAAGGTATGGGCGCCGCACGTGGATGAAAGCAGCAGTGAGTCACACTGCGTATGGTTTCTGCAGCCCTCGGCATTGGCGGCCACGGAGACCAGGCCGCGATAAGAATTCTCAGAGAATCCGGCGCTGATGCCTTTGCTGACGATAGTGGAGCGCGTGTTTGAGCCAAGGTGGACCATCTTGGTACCGGTGTCGGCCTGCTGGCGGTGGCGGGTGACGGCGACGGAATAGAACTCACCGACGGAGCCGTTACCCTTGAGGATACACCCGGGATATTTCCATGTGATAGCCGAGCCCGTCTCAACCTGGGTCCATGAGATTTTTGAGTTGTCGCCCCGACAAAGTCCACGCTTGGTCACGAAGTTATAGACACCTCCACGACCGTCCTTATCGCCGGCATACCAGTTTTGAACGGTAGAGTACTTTACTTCGGCGCGCTCTTCAGCAATGATTTCAACTATTGCGGCATGAAGTTGGTTTTCGTCGCGGCGGGGAGCCGTACATCCTTCGAGGTAGGAAACGTAGGCATCATCGTCGGCCACTATGAGCGTCCGCTCAAACTGCCCGGTGCCGGCGGCATTGATGCGGAAGTAGGTGCTCAGCTCCATCGGGCAGCGCACACCCTTGGGGATATAGACGAATGACCCGTCGGAGAACACCGCCGAGTTGAGCGCCGCATAGAAATTATCAGCGTAGCTGACAACCTTACCCAAGTATTTTCGGACCAGGTCCGGATGCTCCCTGACAGCTTCGGAGAATGAGCAGAAGACGATACCCAACTCCGTCAGCTTGGCCTGGTGAGTGGTCTTGACCGAAACGGAGTCAAGCACGGCGTCCACAGCCATTCCGCTCATGGCTTTCTGCTCCTGGAGGGGGATGCCGAGTTTATTGAACGTGTCAAGAATCTCCGGGTCCACTTCATCAAGGCTTTTGGGCCCTTCCTTCTTGGTCGGCGCGGCGTAATAGCTTATGGCCTGGAAATCAATCGGAGGAATTTCAAGGTGAGCCCAATCCGGGGGAGTTAGCGTCAGCCAATGGCGAAAAGCCTTGAGGCGGAAATCAAGGAGCCATTCAGGCTCGTTTTTCTTTTTGGAAATCAGGCGAATGACCTCCTCGTTAAGGCCCGGGGGGATAATCTCGGTGTTGATACCCTCGGAGTGGAAGCCATATTTATAATCGTCGTTTTCGAGATCTTCTATATTCATAAGTCATTTATTATCAATTCAGACAGGCTTGGGCAAAGCCAAATAGTTTCGGAGCGAAACGACCAATCCAGTGGGCCGTGGAGGTCTGGAAACATAGCGGATAGAATCCGCAGGCCCAGATAAGGTTAATCAGCAATGAAGCAAATAGCATCCACTTCGCGGCACCGATCAGGGCTCCGAACAAGCGATCAAGCGGCCCGAGCAGAAGCATCTTGACCGTCAGCTTCATAATCCTGGCCAGGAATACGATGGTGATATACACCGTTACGAACACAAGTACATAGCTGAGCATCTGGGGCCACTCAAAAAGCCTCGTGATTCCCGGCGCAAAGAGTTTGGCCGCAAGAAACCCGAGCAGGAAAGCCGCCACGGAGCCTATCTGGCGGATAGCGCCGCGATAAGCGCCGTAAATAGCCATCCCGATAGTGCCACCAATAAGGATGACGGTCATTATAAGTGCGAAAGTCATTGATTCAGATAGTTAATCAGTCTCCTGACTGAAGGATTTTTGAGCTCCACCCTTCCCTCGGCGTCCAAGAGATAAATTCCCGGGAGGGAGCGAAGCATATAAATTTCATTTTCATTGATTTCGGAGCGGTCAAAAGCCTTGGCCCACGCCTCGGGGAGACCTGGAGCGGTTTCGGCCCAACGCTCCGGAGTATTGTCAACGCATACGGCAAGTACACTGACCGGAAGGTCCCGAAGGTCTTCGATTACTTCTGCACAATGGCCGCAGTCAGGGTCATAGAACAGCAGGCATAGGCGCCCTTCCTTGGACCGGAACTCCTTGAGAGTCAACCCTTGGGGGCCATCAAGAAGATCAAAGGTGAAATCCGGAGCCTCGGAACCCTCGGCATTGAGTTCGCAAACCGATTCGAGTTTCCATTGGGCCACGTCACGCTCCGTCTCGTCCGCCAATCGGGGCAAAGCGGCACGCAGATACATAGCCATGATGCCCTCGCAATAATCATCGGACGCAGGGTCAAAATACAGCCTGTCAGCCCGTTCAAGGAGCGCCGGGAGCGAATCAGTCGGAGTGGCGGCCACAAGCGAATCAACCTGCACCCTCACCCGACAAGGGCAAGCATAAAAATCCTCAACCGCCTGAGCCCGAAGCCCCGGCAGGCAGAAGATAACGGCCAAAAGAACCAAACCAACGCGTTTCATACCCGCAAATTTACGCATTTTAAATGAAAAATACAATGTAAATACAAAATACAAAATACAAAGTACAAAGTACAAAGTACAAAGTACAAAGTACAAAGTACAAAGTACAAA
>CAMWSN010000061.1 GCA_947176925.1 uncultured Porphyromonadaceae bacterium | reverse complement strand
GATTACAGAGAATCAACATACGGCAATTTTCATAAGCCACCTCAGCAAGATTGTCAACATCCATGTCAAACGTGACGTCCTCGTTCATTATCAGCGGATTGTAAACCACCTGGCGCTTGTTTGCCAACGGGGTGAGGCGGAAAGGATGGTAGACCGGGGGCTGAATGATGACCTTTTCATCTGGTTTGACGAAGACGTTGATGGCAAAGCCTATTCCCTTCACGATACCGGGAATGAATGAAATCCATTCGGGTTGGATTTTCCAGTCACCATGGTCTTCAACCCATTGACAGAGGCGCGGGCGATACTCATCAGGCTCGCCTGTGTAACCAAAAATCTTATGGTCAAGTCGGTGGCGCATGGCCTCTACGATGAAATCCGGAGTTTCAAAATCCATATCGGCAATCCATAGTGCCGTGAGTTCATCCGTGCCATACATTTGTGGGAGGCGCACATATTTCAGAGCGTTAGTGTTATGGCGGTCAACTATTTTGTCAAAATCAGTCATTTTGGAGGGCTTGTTTGATGTCTGCAATAAGGTCAGCGGGGTCTTCAAGTCCGATAGAGAGTCGGATGGTGGTGTCATAGAGGTCCATTTCAGCGCGCTGCTCCGGAGTGAACGATACGAAGATTGTTGAGGCCGGATGGATTGCGAGGCTCTTGTTATCGAAGAGGTTAGTTGCGCGCTTGAAGACTTTCAGCTTGTTGAGGAAGCGGAAGCATGCGTCGCGGTCAGCGAGGTCAATAGTCAGCATGGCGCCGGCAGTCGGGCCGAACTGACTGACGGAGAGAACGTGGAATGGATTGTCTTCCAATCCGGTGTAGTTCACTGCTTTAACTTCGGGAAGCTCACGTAATGCTTTAGCAATGGTAAGAGCCGATGAGGCTTGACGCTGATAGCGCACCGGAAGCGTTTCAAGGCCGAGGCTCTGCATGTATGCTACATGAGGCGTCATGTAAGCCCCGAGGTTGAACATCAGTTCAAACTGCATCCGGTCGCCGAATCCGGGGCAGGTGCCGTAATCGATAATGGCACCGCCTACGGAGGTTGCGCCTCCGCTGAGATACTTGGTAGTGCTGACCACTTCAATGTCTACTCCGAGCTCCTTGGCTGAGAACTCGGTGAAGGGGATTGCCGTGGTGTCAGCAATCAGGGGTATGTCGGCGCTATGGGCAATGCGGGCGAGTTCACGAAGGTCAGCCACCTCAAGCTGTGGGTTTGTGATTATTTCCAGGTAGATGCAGCAAGTGTTGGCGTCGACGGCAGCCTCTACGGCCTTGAGGTCGGTGAGGTCAACGAGTCTTGATTCAACACCGAAGCGCTTGAGGGTGGAGTTAATCAGAGCGAAGGTATTGCCGAAGACGTGGCGCGACGTCACGATATTCTTGCCGGCAGCGGCAACTGCCATCAGGGTGTTGGCAATGGCTGCCATACCTGAATTGAGAGCGAAAACCCGTTCAGCTCCGGTGAGCGCCTTGATTTGGTCCTCAAAATGATAGACCGTAGGGTTCGTGACGCGTGAATAGTCAGGCATTCCGCTGCGTCCTGAAAAGGATTCGATCATATCTTCCGCACAGGGGAACTCGAAAGCGGCCGTATGATAGACCGGCATTGAGATTGCGCCGTAAGCGTCAGGGAGGCGGAAAGGAGTATGTATTGCTTTGGTTTCGTTATGCATTTATGTGAAGAATGATTGGTTTTTCAAGGAAAGGGAGGCTTATTCTTCCTGTTCATCGGCTAATTCGGAAGCCTGAGGCAGCGTTTTGTGGAGCCAGATGAAACCGATTATGCCGCTGAGAATAGAGCCGACGACGATACCTAATTTAGCATGGTTGAGGAGGTCGGCCTGCTCGGGGGTACCGAAGGAGAGAGTGGCAATGAAGAGGCTGACGGTGAAGCCGATACCGCCCAGCATGGAGACGGAGGCCATCTGGTGCCAGTTGGCACGGGCCGGCATCGGAGCTAGTTTCAGCTTGATGGTTAGCCAGGAGAAGGAGAATATGCCGATGAATTTGCCAAGAACAAGACCGCAGATGATTGCCAGTGAAACGCCATCGAAGATCGACATCGGGTCAAGACCCAAGAGGAAGATTCCGGCATTGGCAAAGGCGAAGAGCGGAACGATGAAGAAGTTAACAAACGGATGGAGAGAATCTTCGAGTTGCTGAAGGGGTGAAATGACCTTATCACTGGAAGATTCAACCTCCTTGAGCCAGTTCATCTGGTCATTGTTAAGAATTGTATGAGAGTTGAGAGTAGCGTCATCTTCGCTATGGAAATGGCTGATGGCATCACGGATTTTTTGAATATACTTCATCGGGGCGTAAACAGGCTTGGCCGGGACGCAGAAGGCCACGAGCACGCCGGCAATTGTCGGGTGGATTCCGGAATTGAGGAACAGGAACCAGACGACGACACCCAAAAGGATATAGAATGCTTTGCTCTGAATAAGGCAGCGACCGCCAAGATAGAGAAGGGCGAGGACGAGAGCGGCCCATGCCAAGAGCTCAAACTCAATCCCACCGCTATAAAATACGGCTATAACGATAATTCCGCCGATGTCATCAACAACGGCCAAAGTGGTCAAAAAGACTTTCAGAGAGATGGGGACACGCTTTCCGAGCATGGCAAGGACGCCAAGTGAGAAGGCAATATCCGTAGCCATCGGGATAGCTGCGCCACCACTGTAATTCGAGCCGTGGGCAAGGGAGAAGAAGATAATCACGGGTATAGCCATGCCGCCTATGGCGCCGACAATAGGGAGCAAAGCTTGACGGAATGAAGAAAGTTCGCCGACGAGGACTTCACGCTTGATTTCCAGACCGATGCTGAAAAAGAATACGGCCATCAACGCGTCATTGATAAACTCGATGAGAGTCATAGGTTCGCCATGATGGCTGAACAGATTAAATGACCCAATCTGGAGGCGGACCTGTTGCTCCCAGAAGGCGCTGTAATGTCCCGTCAGTCCGGGAACGTTGGCCACAATCAGAGCTAAGATTGTAGCGAGAATAAGTAAGTTGCCCCCGGTGGCATGGCGGCCTATGGCCTGACGCGCAGCGAAGAATACGCGGTGAGGCATATTGTTTATTTCCGGCTGAGGCCGAGGGTTGGCGGGTGTCTGTTGGTCTCCCATAAGTGCTTGAATTTGGTCGGTTATTTTCTAATTTAAACCATTTACAGACTGAAAAAGTTTAATCGAGCTTCAATACGGCAAGGAAAGCTTTCTGAGGAACTTCGACTGAGCCTATCTGTTTCATACGCTTTTTACCTTTTTTCTGTTTTTCGAGAAGCTTGCGTTTACGGCTGATATCGCCGCCGTAGCATTTTGCCGTCACGTCTTTACGAACGGCCTTGATGGTCTCGCGGGCAATGATTTTAGCGCCTATGGCCGCCTGAATGGCAATGTCGAATTGCTGGCGGGGAATCAGTTCCTTGAGCTTTTCACACATCCGGCGACCGAAGCTGACGGAGTTGTCAACGTGAGTCAAAGTCGACAGTGCATCGACGCTTTCACCGTTAAGTAGGATGTCAAGCTTGACCAGCTTACTTTCTCGGAAGTCGTGGATGTGGTAATCAAATGAAGCATAACCTTTAGAGATGGATTTCAATTTATCGTAGAAGTCGATGACGATTTCTCCGAGGGGCATGTCGAAAATCATTTCCATGCGGTTGCCGGAGATATATTCCTGTTTGACCAGTTCACCGCGTTTGCCGAGGCAGAGGGTCATAATCGGGCCTATGTAGTCGGCGGCGGTGATGATTGATGCGCGGATGTAAGGTTCCTCGATGCGGTCAATCAGCGTCGGGTCCGGGAGCCCGGAGGGATTATGGACTTCGGTCATGTTGCCCTTCTTGTCATATACCCGATAGCTAACGTTGGGGACAGTCGTGATCACGTCCATATCGAATTCGCGCCCCAGGCGCTCCTGAATGATTTCCATGTGGAGCAGTCCGAGGAATCCGCAACGGAATCCGAATCCGAGGGCCACGGAGCTTTCCGGCTGGAAGGTCAGCGAGGCATCGTTAAGCTGCAATTTTTCAAGCGATGCACGCAGATTCTCAAAGTCCTCGGTTTCAATCGGGTAAACGCCGGCAAAGACCATCGGCTTGACTTCCTCAAAGCCCTCGATGGCTTTATCACACGGGCGATTGACATGGGTAATCGTATCGCCCACCTTGACTTCCTTACTCGTTTTGATTCCGGAGATGATATAGCCGACATTTCCCGCTGATATTTCTTTGCGAGGTTCCATGTCGAGGCGGAGGATGCCGATTTCGTCGGCATGATATTCCTTGCCCGTGCTGACGAATTTTACGAAATCGCCGGAGCGCAGGGTCCCGTTGACAACTTTGTAGTAGGCGATGATTCCGCGGAATGGATTGAAGACGGAGTCAAAAATCAGGGCCTGAAGTGGCGCTTCCGGGTCCCCGACGGGGGCAGGTATGCGTTCAATAATCGCGCGGAGAATATCTTCAACGCCTTGTCCGGTTTTGCCGGAGGCGCGAAGGATTTCTTCACGCTTGCAACCTAACAGGTCAATTATTTGGTCCTCAACCTCGTCGGGCTTGGCTGAATCAAGGTCAACTTTGTTGAGTACCGGGATGATTTCAAGGTCATTTTCAAGGGCCATGTAGAGGTTCGAGATAGTCTGGGCCTGAATGCCTTGCGAGGCATCGACAATCAGCAGGGCGCCTTCACAGGCGGCAATGGAGCGGCTGACTTCATAGGAGAAGTCGACGTGTCCGGGAGTGTCAATGAGGTTGAGGACATATTTAGTGCCGTCAAGTTCATAATCCATCTGAATGGCGTGACTCTTAATAGTGATTCCACGCTCGCGTTCAAGGTCCATATCGTCAAGGACCTGGGCCTCCATGTCCTTTTGGCTGACGGTATGAGTGTATTCGAGCAGGCGGTCGGCAAGGGTAGATTTGCCGTGGTCAATATGGGCAATAATGCAGAAGTTGCGAATATTTTTCATTTATGCATAAATTTTCTGCAAAATTACGAAAAAATAGTGAGAAATTAAAACTTAAAAATGAAAAATGAGAAAGAAACCGGTCTTCTCATTTTTCATTTTTAAGTTTTAAATTTTTAATTCAATCAGTATTCGCCTTCGGAGGTTAGGTCGGCGTCGTTGATGGGACGGCGGCCCATAGAGTGCCAAACGTAGGCAATGTAAGCGATGACGATGGGGAGTACTGCGCTAACCCAGGTCATAGTGCGCAAGGTGAAGAGGGATGATGAACTGTTAGCCAAGGTCAGGGATGACTGCGGGTCGGAAAGCGAGGGGAAGAAAGCGGTGGAGTTATAGCCCATAACCCCAAAGAGGCTCATAACGACAAGGACAGTTCCCACACCGGAGAGCCAGAATCCATATCGAAGGGGTTTCTTTACCAACGCGCAGAAAAGAGTAACCAACACGCATACTACTCCCACGAGCAACGCAATAGCGGCCCACCACAGTTCCAGATAGTTCATCAGGTAGCCATATTCGCGGGCGACGAATCCTTCAGGCGTTTGAACGAAAGTGGGCTGAAGGAGTACCATGATAAGGAACAGGACAATCAGAGGGACGAAAATAAGGCCGCTGACGGAGGCTATGCGGCGCAGTTTGGCGCGATAAGCCTCGGAACCCTCAGTTGAGAGCATCAGGAAGAATGCACCGTTCATCCGCGCCAGGAAGAGGATGGCGAATCCGAGGAGGAGACAGCGCCAGTCTGTCAGGGCTTCAAGGCCGTGGAGCGGGTTTACCCATGTGGAGATTACCGGGGCGGCGGGGTCGGTGATGTTGACTTTGTTGATATTGAATTCGGCTCCGAAAATCATAGTGCCTACGGCCACACCGAGAAGGATACAACCTAATGAACCATTAAGGAAAAGAAGGGTGTCATAAAACCCTGTGCCATAAATGTTACCGCGTTTGCGGCGGAACTCATAGCTTGCGGCTTGGATTACGAAGCTGAAAAGAATTAGCATCCAAAGGGCCCATGCACCGCCGAAACTCGTGGAGTAAAACAGCGGGAAAGATGCGAAAAATCCGGCACCGAAAACCACGAGAGTCGTATAGGTCAGTTCCCATTTACGCCCGAGAGCATTTACGGCTAAGCGCTTGTTTTCATTGTTTCCAAGACAAGGTAGAAGGGTTTGACCGCCTTGAACGAACAGCAGGAAAACCAGGGCGGCACCGAGCACTGAAATCAGCAGCCACCAGTAATTTTGAAAGCAGGTAATCATTTCTTTGCAACTTGACGGATTTTGTTAATCATAATTGAAATCTCGGCTATGAGCATCGCTGTGAAGACTATGGCGAAGGCCCAGAAAGTGGTCTGTACCCCTGAAGGAGATACGGCGCTGATAGCGGCACGGGTGGGCATCAAATCTTGAATTACCCAAGGCTGGCGACCGACTTCGGCGCATATCCAGCCGCTTTGGCTGACTATCCAGGAAACCACGAGGGCCAACATGGCTGCGGCACCCCACCATTTCTTTTCCAAGAGCCCCTGTTTTTTATACGCGAAGAAGAGGCCGATGGCAAGAATCAGAAGCATGTACATTCCTCCGCAGACCATCATGTGATAGGAATAATAAATCAGTCCGACGGGGGGGACGAGCTCCGAAGGAGAGTCATAATATCCATAGCCGAAAAACTCGTAGTTTTCGCGGAGGGTTTGGAGAGCTTCAGGCGAATGTGTCTCGCCATATTCCGCCAGCGCGGCAAGAGCAACCTTACCGCGCGCAATGCGCTCGGCATAGCTGACGGTATTGACTTCCAAACCATTGATTGTGTCACGTCCGGCAATGATGTCTTCAATACCGGGAATGAAGGCATCGGTGCTGCCACGCGTAGCCCAGGAAAGGACGCCGGGAGCTCCGATTTTGAAAATAAAGGGGTCTTCGGCATTGTTAAGTTCTTTGTCGGGGTTGAGAAGACCGACGGCGGTCAGTTCGGCGTTAGTCGAGCCGGTCCATACGCCCTCAAGGGCGGCGAACTTCATGGGCTGTGACTTGCTGACCTGGAGGATAGATCCGTGGCCGGCAGCCATTGTCAGTACCAGGCCGATAAGACCGACCCATCCGGCAACTTTCACCGAGGGGATGGCCATGTCGCTCCGTTTGCCAAAGGCGGCGAGCCACCCGCTGACTCCGATTACGAAGCATCCGCTCAAGGCCCATCCGCTCATGACCGTATGGCAGAACTTATTAAGGGCGACGGGAGAGAGGGCCACGGACCAGAAGTCAGTCATTTCATTGCGCATCGTGTCCGGATTGAATTCCATTCCCGTGGGGAATTGCATCCATGCGTTGGCCACGAGAATCCAAAGGGCGGAAAGCGATGTTCCGATGGCAGTGAGCCAGGTAGCCGTAAGATGAAACTTGGGACTTACGCGTTTCCAACCGAAGAGCATGACCACTACAAACGTAGCCTCCAAGAAGAAGGCAAACAACCCTTCGATGGCGAGGGGAGCACCGAAAATGTCACCGACAAACCAGGAGTAGTTGCTCCAGTTGGTGCCGAATTCAAATTCGAGGATAATGCCGGTGGCGATTCCGCATACAAAGTTTATTGCGAAAAGACTCATCCAGAATTTTATGAGCTTAAGCCATTTTTCCGGACGTCCCTTTTTCAGATAGATGGTCTCCATTACGGCGCAGATGACGGAAAGACCTAACGTCAACGGCACAAAGAGCCAGTGATAACAGGCGGTCAAGGCGAATTGCCATCTTGACCAGTCGATGGTTTGGATTAGATCGGTCATATTGTGATAAATTTAAAATTTATAATGCAAAATACAAAATATAAAATTAGCTGTTGAGCATTGACTGGCGTACGGCTTCAGCTTTTTGAACATCGGTTTCATATTCTGCCAAACGATTGGGGAAAAAGAGAATTTTGAAAAGCACAAGGAGTATGCTAACTTTGAGCAGCAATAAAAGCCATAAGTGCCGACCGGTTTTTGTGGAAACCGATCGGCGCCAGACGTCAATATAGAAGTCTTTAATGCGAGTTATCTTACTTATCACTTTTGGTTCTTATACTGAGGTTGAATAGGTACGGGGTATTTCGAGAACAGGGTTTGCACGGCCTCTGCTATGCTCTTTAGGTTTCGATATTGACCCTGGCCACCATCAATAATAGTTGCGACGGAGGCAGAGAATAAAGGAATCTTTTCAGTCGTGTTGACCATGTCGACGGTCAGGACGCCTTCTTTATATATTCCTGTGATAACCTGGGCATTAGGATTGATGGTCCAGTAGTTATAACGGGGATAGACAAAACTTGGATAGAATCCACCCAAAGGACCGGGGCCGGGGCCAAATCCGGGACCCATCGGACCCATCGGGCCGGGAGCAAGGGTGTAAGCCGGAGCGGTATCTATCTCGCGATGTACGGTCACGGCAAAGTTGACCAATAAAGGCGATGAGGGGTCTTCGGTGTAGCCGCGATCAACCATCTGTTCGCGAATCGCAGCGGCGATATTATAATATGTAACCATCTGCATCCCGTCAGGAAGCTTGTTTTCTCCGTCAGGGTAAACTATGCGGAAGGTCTTATATTCAGCAAGATCGGCGTTATTATACGTCTCGGAATTGACCAGTGTAAAGGGCGAGCACGAACTAAGCGTCATCACCATTGCAATAAGGGGCAGAAGAAGGTGTCTTTTCATAAGAGTTAAGTTTTTCGTTTACCTTATTAACAAAAGTTGACAACCAAAGGTTCACATCGGCAATGTCAGGTGCATCCGATAGCGCCAGTAGTGGCGTGGATTGGCCGGGATGTTAATTTGCTCCTCATGAGGATCCTGGCGTCGCAATTGCGGATCTTTGGCTATCCAATCCTGGAAAGGTAGAATCGTCAGCATGGCGGGCGAATGGAGGTGTGCATTAATATATGATTGACATTCCTCCGGCGTGGGATCACATTGATTTCCGGAGTTTTGAAGCAGCCAGAGTCGCAGCGGCGGCATATCGTGGGTTGAGGTTGTGGCTACGCTCTGATAGGGATATGTCGCGGGGTTTCCGAGACTTACGCCAAATTCCTTGGGCATGCGTTGAACCTCAAGGGAAAGAATCTGAAGCCTGTTTAGTACCGATGGGACACAGGCGGGTATCATTCCTAAGTCTTCGGCACATGCGAGCATCGTCGTTGCGTTGACTACTGCCGGCAGATGATTCAATCCGTTGTCACGCCAGAGGTCATTATGCCGATGATAGAAAAATTCTTCGTGGAGCCGCCCGTAGGCATGACGTTGCGGTTCGGGGAGTCTGCTAAACATCTCGGTTTCATATCCGGCTATGCGTGGATGGAAGCGCCCCGGTCTGTAGGGGTCTTCAACAAAAAGACGGTCGGCAAATAGCGGCAGAAGGTCTGTCCGGCCGTCGGCTAACGCAGCTCGCTGATTGGTGTATCCGTTGGTAGAATACAATGGTTTAGCCATTTCCGGATTAAACTTAAAGCCGAATTGAGATTCCATTTCATCCGGGCTAAGAGGCATAGCCGGCGAAAAATGGCCCAAAAGCCCATAAATCTCGTCAGAAGGGATTTCCCAAATGCGGAAGAATCCGAGTACGTGGTCTATGCGGAAAGCATCAAAATACTCGCCCATCTTGCGCAGGCGTTTGCTCCACCAGCGATACCCGTCTTCGGCCATTTTAGCCCAGTTATATGTGGGGAAGCCCCAGTTTTGTCCTTCTTTGGCAAAATCATCAGGCGGAGCACCGGCTTGCATTCCCAAGTTGAAAAGCTGGGGAAATACCCAGGCGTCGACACTGTCCGGGGAGACGCCGATAGGAATATCGCCCTTAAGTGCCACGCCACGACTGCGGCAATAGTCTGCCGCCTCAAGAAGCTGGCGGTGAAGATGATATTGCAGGAAAAAATAGAACTGCATGCGTCGGCGTGTCTCGTCCTCGTTAAGCAGGTTGATTATGCGCGAGGTGGAGAACTTGGAGTCCTGACCCCATTGGCGGAAGTCAGGGGTCTGATACTTATCCCTCAGGGTTGAGTAGGCTGCATAGGCAATCAGCCATGAGTAGTTATCGTCGAGGAAGCGGTAAAATTCAGATTTGGATAGCGTTTTATCGCCTTCCTGATCGAAGATTGCCTGCGCATAGGCCATCTTGGCCGCGATAACACGCTCATAGTCCACGTCAGGGAGAGCCTGCAGTTCGCGACGCAGGAGTTCAAAGTTGATTCGGGTTGCATCATCGCTGATCTGTCCAAGCTTTTCAAGGCGAAGGTATAGGGGGTGTAACGCCATCGTGGAATTGGCGTTATAGGGGTATGAGTCCGTGCGGGTGTGGGTCATCGTCGTATCGTTGATCGGCAGAATCTGGATGACGCTCATTCCGCGTTTGGCGGCCCAGTCGGCCATCAGTTTGAGGTCTTCAAAGTCACCTACTCCAAAGTCTTCATCACTACGCAATGAGAACACAGGAATGGCCACTCCGGTCCCTCGCCATTTCTCGCGTCCGCGGAAGTCAAGTTCGCCCGGATGGGCAATGGTGCGGTTGTCACCTTCTTCCCAAATGACTTCGTCGCCGCGGCAAATGATGAATTTGTATTCCAAATTCTCCGGCAGAGAATAAGGTACGGTGGCAGTATAGAGGGGCAATGCACGCCCGGCATCCATCCGGACACCACGTCGCGGGTCCCAGTTACCCAATTCGGCACATGAGCCGACAACTTTTAATATTTCGTTTCCGCTGATGCGCGGAGTGATTACCTTGAAAAGCATGTTTGAATCAACCGCATTTGCTGGCGCCACAGGACTTGCAGACCAGGCAACCTTCTTGATATACTAAAGTGGCTTGACCGCAGTTGGGACAAACCTGTCCGCCGGCCAAAGTACCGGAGGGAATGTATTTTTTAAGTGCGCGTTCAACGCCGGCCTTCCACGTA
Source organism: uncultured Porphyromonadaceae bacterium (assembly GCA_947176925.1). GTDB lineage: Bacteria > Bacteroidota > Bacteroidia > Bacteroidales > Muribaculaceae > UBA3263. The sequence continues at coordinate 1,679 of CAMWSN010000061.1, read as the reverse complement.
TTAATGCTTTCGGAATTAAGCTGCAATCCGTCGACCATCTTGATTACCTGGTCAATAGGCATCTGATAACGCAACACACCGGAAATCAGTTTGGCATAGTTCCAATATTCAGGGTTAAACTTGTCGCTCAGGCCCTCAATGGTCGTTTTGTGGCCGCGCTTGTTGGTGAATTGGAAGTCATAGCGCTTGTTTCCGTGTTCGTCCACGGCCTTGATAATCTGTCCGTGAGTAACTGACTTGGGCAGGAACAGTCCGTCCTCATCGTCAGCCAGACCGGTGAAGATCTCGTATGGTTTGCCATCAACGAGACCGATGAAAGCGATCCATTTTTCTTTATTGTTCTGGAAGCGTACCACGTCGGCCTCAAGGCTTGTCGGGCGCTTGGCCAACAGGGGCGTGTTTGCTCCATCTGTTTCGGATTTATCCTTGTCCTTTTTCTTGCTCGGAGTGATTGCGTTCAGTACTCCTGAGCGGCATCCGTCACGATAAACCGTGCAGCCTTTGCATCCTGATTTCCAGGCGGTAAGGTAAAGTTCATTGACAAGTTGCTCGCTGACCGTTGAGGGGAGATTGATAGTGACGGAAATGGAGTGGTCAACCCATTTCTGAACGCGCCCCTGCATCTGAACCTTCTCTTTCCAGTCAATTTCATTGGCCGACGCGCCGGCATAAGGCGACTTATTTACCAGTTCGGTAATTTCCTCAGCGGTCAGGTTGCGGGCCACTTCAAGACCTTTCACTTTCATCCACTCAAGGAATTTGGGGTGATAGACAATGTATTCCTCAAAAGAGTCGCCGTTTTCGTCGACATAATCAACTCTGACGTCGCGGTCATTCGGATTAACCTTGCGCCGACGTTTATAGACGGGCATGAAGACGGGTTCGATGCCGGAGCTTGTACGCGTCATCAGTGAAACAGTGCCGGTAGGGGCAATTGTCAGGCAGGCAATGTTGCGGCGACCATGTCGGTTCATTCGCTCCTTGAGTTGCGGATCTGCCTCAAACAGGCGGTTGATATACGGATTATCAGTTTCTCGGGCCGAATCATAAATTTCAAATGCTCCGCGTTCTTCTGCCATGGTCACGGATGAATTATAAGCTGCCAATGCAATGGCTTTATGAACCTTTTCGCTCATGGCAGAGGCTTCTTCCGTGCCGTAGCGAAGACCGAGGGCGGCAATCATATCGCCTTCGGCGGTTGTTCCCAAGCCGGTTCGGCGACCTTGAAGTGTACGACGGCGGATTTTTTCCCAGAGGTGACGCTCCGTATGCTTGGTATCCTCATCCTCAGGATCAAGAGCGATTTTTGAAAGGATAGCGTCGATTTTCTCGATTTCGAGGTCAATCAGGTCATCCATAATCCGTTGTGCCTTTTTAACGTGCTCAGTAAGGAGGTCAAAATTCAGTCGAGCCTCGGGAGTGAACGGATTCTCGACGTAGGAATACAGATTGATGGCTAACAGGCGGCAGCTATCGTAGGGACAAAGCGGAATCTCGCCGCAAGGATTTGTCGATATGGTTTGGAATCCAAGATCGGCATAGCAGTCAGGGAGCGATTCGCGGGTTATAGTGTCCCAGAAAAGTACTCCGGGTTCGGCTGATTTCCAAGCGTTATGGACTATTTTTTGCCAAATGCGGGCCGCGTCAACCTCCTGGGTAACTACGGGATTGTCTGAGTC
>CAMWSN010000060.1 GCA_947176925.1 uncultured Porphyromonadaceae bacterium | reverse complement strand
TTCGAGTACACCTCGCAGAACATGCCCAAGTTCAACTCAATCTCCATCTCCGGCTATCACATGCAGGAAGCCGGCGCTACCGCCGATATTGAGTTAGCTTACACCTTGGCTGACGGCCTTGAATATCTTCGCGCCGGTGTAAATGCCGGAATGGATATCGACGCTTTCGCGCCGCGTTTGAGCTTCTTCTGGGCCATCGGCATGAATTTCTTTATGGAAATTGCCAAGATGCGCGCAGCCCGTATGCTCTGGGCCAAGATTGTCAAGCAGTTCAATCCGAAGAATCCCAAGTCATTGGCTCTGCGTACCCACTCCCAGACTTCCGGCTGGAGCCTTACGGAGCAAGACCCCTTCAACAATGTCGGCCGTACCTGCATCGAAGCTATGGGCGCCGCCCTCGGCCACACTCAGTCGCTCCATACCAATGCTCTTGACGAAGCCATCGCCCTGCCGACTGACTTTAGCGCCCGCATTGCCCGCAATACTCAGATCTACATTCAGGAAGAAACATACATCACCAAGGAGATCGATCCCTGGGGCGGTTCTTACTATGTAGAGGCTCTGACTGACATGATTGCCCGTCGTGCTTGGGACCACATCCAGGAAATTGAAAAGCTCGGCGGTATGGCCAAAGCTATCGAGACCGGTCTGCCCAAGCTCCGCATTGAGGAAGCCGCCGCCCGCACTCAGGCCCGCATTGACTCAGGCCGCCAGACCATTGTAGGCATCAACAAGTATCGCCTTGACCATGAGGATCCCATCGATATTCTCGAAATCGATAATACTCAGGTGCGCAAGGAGCAGATTGAACGCCTCAACGAAGTTAAGGCTCACCGCGACGAAGCTCAGGTCAAGGCTGACCTTGAGGCTATCACCGAATGTGTCCGCTCCAAGAAGGGCAATCTCCTTGACCTCGCAGTCAAGGCTGCCGGCCATCGCGCCACTCTCGGCGAAATTTCAGATGCCTGCGAAGCCGTCGTAGGCCGTTATAAAGCAGTAATCAAAACGATTTCAGGCGTGTATTCCGAAGAAACCAAAAATGATCCCGAATTTGCCCGCGCACGCAAGCTCACTGAAGAATTTGCCAAACGTGAGGGCCGTCAACCCCGTATCATGATTGCCAAGATGGGTCAGGACGGCCATGACCGTGGCGCCAAGGTCGTAGCCACCGGTTATGCTGACTGTGGTTTCGACGTTGATATGGGACCCTTGTTCCAGACTCCTGCCGAAGCTGCCCGTCAGGCCGTTGAAAATGACGTGCATATCCTCGGCGTCAGCTCCCTGGCAGCAGGCCACAAGACCCTCGTGCCCCAGGTTATCGAAGAGCTTAAGAAGCTTGGACGTGAGGACATCATGGTGACCGCCGGCGGCGTAATCCCCGCTCAGGACTATGACTTCCTCTATCGCGCCGGAGTGGCCGCCATCTTCGGCCCCGGAACCCGTATTCCTGTCAGCGCCATCAAGATGCTTGAAATCCTTGATCCCTCCCTCGCCGAACTCTAAAAGCGAGATAGTCATAACTTTAAATACGAAAGGTGTGCCCTTATCCGGCACACCTTTTTTTGCATCTGAACGGAGTGAACGGGATTTTACTTGGCCACGTTGCCGTAAATGACTTACTTTGCAAGCAGATTTAGAAGCTAAAATAACGACACGTAGCAATGAAACCTCTGATTATTCCGTTCATTATCTCATTATTATTGCTTGGCGGATGCCGAACCTACAAGGATCCGCAGATGTATCACTCCTTTGCTCCGCGAGCGCTCTCGGTTGAAGCGGATGATACTTACGTAATCCGGGTTCAGGGAAAGGGTCTGACCCGCGACGACGCCGTGACCAATGCTCAGATCAATGCTCTCAGAGACGTAATTTTCAAAGATATTCAGGTCACTTTCGGGGACCATAAAACCCTAATGCGCCTTATTAATAATCCCTCTGCCGAGCAAAAACACTCTGAATTTTTCTCCGGCTTTTTCTCTGAGCCTGCCAACTATGGTCGATTTATCGTCCCGGAGAAGAAAAACCGCGAGTTTTTCTCATCGCCCAATTCTAAGACTGTTTTACTTAATGTCAAGGTTAAGCGCAAAGAATTACGGGATTATCTGAAAGATATGGGCGTACTTTAAAGCTGAAATCATTTAACTTTAATACAAAATAGACCAATTTTTATTATCATGTTGAAGCCAATTCTAACTTTAGGGCTTCTCTGTTCATGCGCTATTTTGAGCGCTGCACAGGAAGACCCCTCCACTGCTGCGGCGAAAGTAACGACTAAGGATGTGATGTCCTATCAGCGAAACAGCATTACCGTAATTCCCATCACCGGCATGACGAATTATGACGGGATAGTAACCTCATGGGCTGACAAGCAGGACTTTGACGGGAAGTTTGACTATAACGATATTAATATTCCTCGAATTGGTAAAGTTACCGCTAATGGACTGGATTCAATCCGTAACGTCCTGCTGAGAAACAGTGTGCCCAAAAGTGTGGCAAGCTACTGGTTGCAATATGATGGAAAACTGTTTCATCAAAACGTTATGGAAGCACGTTCCGAGTATAATGCCACGGATGCTGACGTCCTTAAGGATAAGGCGTCAATGGTTGAAAGTATCAGGTATCAGGGGCGCGAACTGATGAAGAATTCTTTCCTGCTCGTTGCCGGTCCGACCGTGGTAACGGAGTCTGTGGATAAAAAAGGAAATAAGTCTTATACTGCCCAATCCACCGGTTTTGTCTATCATGTGGACCTTAACGATGAGATACTGACTTCCATTTGGGACAACTGGCTTGACGAAGAGGCCACTCCCGAGATGAAGAATAAGTATGACCGTATGGTGATTGGCCTGGAATCAACTGCCATGGTCTCCAACGTCAGCGGCCGCGGCAGAACACCCGAAAAAGCTATACACCAATCTCTTGATGAACTTTATGAGAAACTGGAGAAGAAAGTCGATAAATGGCAGGTTGTAACTTCCGTCTATGAAATTCATCCGATCAGGGCAAAAATCGGCGCTAAAGAAGGCCTTAAAAACTCTGACCGATATACGATTTTCCGCGTGACCGAAGATGTTGATGGCAACCTGATGTACAAGAAAATAGGTTTTGCCCGCGCCACGAGCGTCGCTGACAATAAGCATGTCGCTACCGGTAATTCAGAGCGCTCAAAGTTCTACCAGATTTCCGGTCGCCGTAATACCAAACCCGGCATGTTCCTCAAACAGAACAAGGATGCCCGTATGTCTGTCAGCCTTTCCGGAAATATGCTTGATGCTTACGCAATGGGAAATGTTGACGTAGATTATCTTATCCATACCAACAGATTTCTCGGCATGATGCACTATGGCGGCATCTCCATCGGCGGATATTTCGGAAAGAATACTTTCGAAGAAAAATCTTGCTGGATTCCCATTTCGCTTCATTACGGCCTCGGTATCCACCCGCTCCGCTGGCTCGAAATACAGCCTAACATAGGCGTTGGCGCAGACGGCTATATTTCGCTTGATGATGTTGCTAACAGTAGTGAAGAAGACGATGAGTCATTCGCCAAGAAAATCAGCTATTTCGCTCATGGAGGCGTGAAAGTCGGATTCCAGGTCTGGTATCCTGTTCAGATCTTTGTCCGTGCCGATTATTCTTACAAATTCGCTGACGGCGATCTTTATGTCCCCTCTGAGAAAAACCGCTTTGGCTTCGGAGTCGGTGCCGGTGTGAGAGTAAGTTTCTAATATTTTATCAGAGTAATAATATGAAACGAATTATAAGCACAATATTGACTGCCGTCATTCTTCTTACATCTCCACTGACCATGGATGCTAAAAAGCCCGTTGACAAACAAAAGGCCATGAAGGAATGGGCCAACTATGAGGCGACTACTCAGTCCGTAGGTCAGAATGGTACCAAGTCTTTGAAGGTCTGGGGCTTCGGCAAGAAAGTGGACAAGGCCATTGAGCAGGCTAAGAAAAATGCCGTTCACGCTTGTCTGTTCAAGGGTGTTCCCGGTAACTCTAATGCAATGAAGACTCCCGCCATTTTTGCCAACCAGGGAAATATCTTGGTCCTGGACGAGAACTTCGAGTATTTCTACGACTTCTTTAACGAAAACGGAGACTATCTCAATTATGTCAATATTACGACTGACGGGTATCCCTCCGGCCAGGACCGCCGCGAAGTCAAGGGCGGTTATAAGGTAGCCGTCAATGTCCAGGTGATGTATGATAACCTCAAGCAGCGCATGAAGGACGATGGAATCCTCAAGTCCGCCGCTGATCGTTTTACGTATTGATAGATAACATGAAAAAGTATGTTTTATTGGCCGTCGCCATGCTCCTTTCAATCGGAGCATGGGGACAGGCAAGAAAGCCTAAGCTGATGATTGTACCGGCCGCTACCTGGTGTAATCAAAACGGCTATGTGACCGAATATGAAAATGCCCTCGACGGTAACGTAGTTAAGGTTCCTGACTATCAGAAGGCATTCGATGAGAACGAGTATATATCGATGATTATTGGTGCGATGCAGGACTTTATGAGGAATGAGGATTATGATGTCATAGACCTTAAAAGCACTCTGAATAAGCTCCGCAACAGGGCCGCGCGTGATAATTCGACCGCCGCCGGCGGAGGCATACGCCAGTCACCCATCGATGAACTGAACAAGACGGCAAAATCCGATATTAACGTTGAAGTCCATTATTCGATTAAAAAGGATGGTCCTTACAAGTATGTCGAATTTAATGTCAGCGCTGTTGACCCCTATTGCAATAAGCCGGTTTCTACCGGGAATATGGGCCGCGGAACCTCAGCCGCTTCTACTCAGGTGGTAAATCAGCTCGAGGAGGCCGTGCTTAGTTTCAAGGATAAGTTCTGTGGCGACATGGACCGATATTATAACTCGCTCTTTGACAACGGGCGTCCCATCGTGATTCGTTGTACTCTCGCCGAGAATGCCGACGTTGATTACGAAACTGAATATGATGGTGAGGAACTCAGTACTCTGATCGAAGACTGGGTGGCTTCCAACGCCATGAAAGGTAATTATTCCCTTGAAGACAAGACTGAAAACGAAGTATATTTCGACGATGTCAGGATTCCGATGACTTATACCGATCCCCGAAGCGGAGAGACGCGTGGCTCCAGTGCCGATTCGTTTGCCAGGAGTCTTCGTCGATACATTGAGTCCACAACCGGACTTAAATGTAAGTCCGACATGATTGGATCCGGCGAAGTTAACATTATTTTGGGAGGAAAATCATGAAAAAACTTCTTTTAGTTCTTTGCATCGCTGCGTCGGCTGCCATTGGCCGCGGCCAGGCTTATGATACGAAAGCCATCGCCGCGTCACCCTATATTGCTGAGAATTCCGGTGTGCCTGCATCGGCTGAAAACGTGCTTGAAACCAAACTGAGGAATCTGATTAACTCCTCAGGCATGGTTTCCGATCCTAACCAACGCTTTATACTGACTGCCAAGGTCAACCCGCTGACTGAGGACGTCACCCCGACCACTCCGCCCAAATATGTCTATACGTTAAGTCTAAACCTCTATTTTGGTGATGGTATTTCCGGAAAACTCTTTTCCTCATCATCTTTTGAGACCAAAGGAGTGGGAAACACCAAGGAAAAGGCTTATTTGGCAGCTATAAGGGCTCTAAGTCCTAATGACCCGGCCTTGAAGACTATGCTTAATGAGGCGCAGGAAAACGTCATTGAATATTATCTCTCTCAAGGCCCTTCAATCATCAAACAAGCCGAGGCGGCCATGAAGACTCAGAACTATGACGAAGCCTTCTTCCTCCTGGACCAGATTCCCTCAGCATGTCCGGCCCTCTTTGCTCAGGCAAATAACTTGAAAATGAAAGTCTATGAGACTCTTATTACCGAGGAGGGTAACCGTGAACTCGCCGAAGCCCGCGCCATCTGGAATGCCGGACAGGACCGTGAGGCCGCTGATCGCGCCGGTGAAATCCTGGCTCGAATCAATCCGCAAAGCCATGCCTACAAAGAAGCGCAGGCCCTCCACAGCCAGATTGCAGCCCGCGTCAAGGCCATTGACAACCGCGAATGGAACCTCACTCTCCAAAAACAAAAAGACGATACCGCAGTCAAAAAAGCCTCACTCCAGGCCGCCAAGGAAATTGCCGTGGCGCAGGCCAAGAATCAACCCAAGACCGTCTATCGCGTCTACTGGTGGTAAAATCTGCAATTCATTAATCATTTAATAACTTAATAAACGTAAAAAATGAAAAAACTGTTTTCCATCTTTGTCCTTTTATTAGGACTGTTCACTACCCAGTGTCTTTTCGTCAGCTGCGAAAAGGATGATGACGAACCCTACTATGCCGGCGAATCTGCCGATGATTACCGTCCCGCAACGTATAGCATTTCCTCTGATTGGGACTTCAACGGAGTCAGTGGAATCACTTCTCAGCAAAAGGCTGAATTGAAGGCAAATTTTGAGAAGGAGATCCGCGCAACCGGGGTTTACAACACCCGCAAAGACGCTGTCAAGGAGTTCGACGATTTAGTTTCAGAAATGCGCAACACCGACTTCCAATTCAAAGGCGCAAAATGCAAAATCTACCTTAAACGAGGCAGCGCCATCATCAAGAGCGCAACCCTCAGCTGGTAAAAAATCCACCATAATCAAAAAGCCGGACCCCCCAAGGCCCGGCTTTATTTTTTTTTCGAAAAATTGAAAAAAAATTTGCAAATGACAGAAAAATAGCTTAATTTTGCCATTGCAAGCCGACTGCAGAGGCCCGGCACGGGTTGATGTAGGGCGGGTTGCATACATAGTTTTTTTATAAGCGTTTATCCGCGCTGATTCTTGGCCATCTGAAATGTCTCGCAAACTTTTCCAAACCAAAGTCAAGGATTGAGCAACGGTAGATGTCCGTGGATATGTATTTGTATACTTTCGACTAATATTTCGAGAGAAATGTTGTCGGACGTTATAATTACATATATGCGTGGGCTTCTGCACGTTGCCGTCCGACTTTGGTTAGGCAATGCGAGAAGCCTCAGATGGTAGGACGGCAACAGATACAGACTCCTACGCTTTTTATTATCCCATATTGTCCTGAATCTGAGGTGGTCTATAGGGCACAAACTTTTCATTATGCTTAAATCATTATTTAAATTATTGTGTCTCTGTATCTTCGCCATGATGCTACCGCTAACATCATGCGACCCTGATAAGGGAAACGGCCCAATCTCTGAAAAAATATCAAAGGAGGAAGTTCAGTTGGCTTTGTGGAATTCAACCTTCAAGGTTGTGCATCATTCTGAATCTATTTCTGAAGATGGTGTGACAAATTACGTTTATGCGATTGAACCGTCTGATAAGTCTGCATTATCCGTAAAGGGTGAGATCGTTAAAATAACGAACGTGGAATTTGTATTTGATGAAGAACTGCTCTCAACCGATTTTATGGCGCCATACCGGACTACATTCTCAATTTCAGATAATGATGTGAATCATAAACTCTATGCCCGTATCTATGGACAAACATGTGATGAAAATAACACGTTTATTATCTTCCCAATCCATGAGTTTGAGCCTAATAACTATGAGATTACAAAAGAGGATGTTAAAATGGCCCTTTTAAATACTGAATTTATTACTTCGGAGACCACCGACCACTTACTCGATGGTACAGTAGTTAAAACTATGACTATTACTAAATCAAGCTCTACCCCCATAACCGTTAGAGGCGAAGTTGTTAATATTACCAAAGCAGAGCTTTTTGTTAATGATGAACTGGTTGCAACAGATTATGTCACGGACCAGTCCAGAATAGATATTGTTCTCAGGTTTAATATTACTGAAGCAATTCTCACTTCAGAACTACGTCTGTATGGCGCTACAAACCCCGAAAATGAGACATATATAATAAAATAATCTTTTAAAAACTAAATATAAATTCAAGGTATTATGCTTAAATCATTATTTAAATCATTGTGTCTTTGCACCTTCACCATTATGCTACCGCTGACTTCATGCGACCATGACAAGAAAAAAGAGGAGCCGAAGTCTAACGAAATTACTACTAAGAATGTAGAGAAGGCCCTTGAGGATGCCGAATTTAAGAAAGTGTTCAGTGAAGAGAAAGTCTTGGTGGATGCAGTAAACTTTTACTACGAAATTGCTCCTTCTAAGCCTAATTCTCTGAAAATTAAAGATGAAGACGTTGAAATTACCCGAATTGAGTTTTATTTTGATGATAAACTAATCTCTACTTCTTACAATGAACCGTATAGTGTTGAAAGCAAGCAGATCGGCCTTTCTTCAAGTGTAAACCATAAATTAGTTGCTCGTATTTATGGTGAAACCAATCCTAAAAATGCGGCGCATATTGATTTTGATGTTGCAAGTTTCGACCTGTCAAAAGTTGTTAACTGGTATGACGACAGTAATTTGGTCGGTCAGGGTGATACTTATAATATCAGTGTACACTTGGATCCTGAAAAGTCAGCCAAAGGTGTCACTATAACGAGTTTTACTGCTTATTTGGGTAGAACTCTCATGGGAATATGTACGTCAGAACCGTTTGCCTTATCTCATATTGTAACTGAACCTACAGGGACAGAATTGGATGTTAAAATGGAGGTGAAATTTTCTAATGGCGTAACGGAGTATAAGTATAGTAGAATAGAAGTATGTGATCCCAATGTCCCGACAACATCCAATCAAATTTTATCGGGAAGTAAAGAGTTTAAGCAGTCAGAGGTACTTCGTTGTAAGGCGCAAGCATATACTGGAAAAGACTCAAAATGGGATGTCTCCTTTACTGCTTATTTAGACGAAGTAGAGATTGCATCCTCCAAGACCTTCCCATTCTATTACGAGAAATCCTTACAAAGTATATCCAAAGGTATGCACATTTTGAAGTATCGTTGGGGCTATTTAGATTCTAACGGTAATGAAAAATATTCTTATTCCACGGAAGATAAAATCACAGTAAAATAATAAAAATACTATTATGAAAAAACTTAAATCAATTACGCTTACAATTATCGTAGGTTTAATAACCTCTGTCGTTTCATACGGTCAGGTGTATGACATTGAACGCAAGGGTACATACCCTCATCGATACAATGTTACTGTCCCTGTTAAATCCAGCAAGGTTATTTCAAAGTGCCATCGAGTAAATGTTAATGCTATTGAATTAGAATTATATAAGGAATACGGAGGATGGGATTTAATGGTAAAATGGAATAAACTTGATGATGAAGGTATTCTCATAGGTGATTGGCCTGGGTTGTACATCATTTTAAATGATGACAGCGTAACATTTGGATATATTGATAAAATTGATAGTAAAATTACTATATCATATTTAGGAACGCAAAACGGCTATAAGAATTATGAAATATTGGTTTGTGATCTTGAAGGTAATGAGTTTAAGGAAATGATAGATGAGAATTCAGAAATCCGATTCACTAATTATAGTCATCCTGAAGAATTTAAAAAAGATTACAATCCTATATTAGGCTACGAAGATATGAAGGGCGATGAGCCGGTCATGCTTGAAGTTATAAAGAAATGGGCTTTAAAGTCATGGAAAAATGCTGCAGTTTTAGACCGGCGTACAAAAAAATAAAAAACATACTAATAACAGAGTAGATGACCCATGATATGGTCATCTACTCTGTTATTTTGACTTGTTGGTGGATTATTTTTTGGCGGGGACTTCGGCGTCGAGGGCCGCGATGGCGACAAGGTTGAGGATGTCGCGGACGGGGGTGTCGACGTTGACGAAGTGGACGGGCTTTTTCAAGCCTATCTGAATCGGGCCGATGGCGTCGGCTATGCCCATTTCAAGGAGCAGGCGATAGGCCGAGTTGGCCGCGCTCAGGTTCGGGAATATCAGAGTGTTGACGTCATGACCGTTGAGGCGTGAGAAGGGATAGTTGGTGTCACGCAGCTGACGGTTGAGGGCGTTTTGAATCTGCATTTCGCCGTCAATAGCTAAGTCCGGACATTCTTTCTGGACGCGCTCAACTACTTTGGCAATCATGTCTCCCTCCTTTTCGTGGCTGGAGCCGAAATTGGAGAAGCTGACCATCGCCATCACCGGCTTGTGGGCGAAGTATTCCACGGAGTGGCGTGTCAGGCGGGTGATGTCATAGAGCGTTTCCTCGTTCATCTCGGAGTTGATGGCAGTGTCGGAGAGGAAGAATGTACCGCGCTTGGTGTTGACGATGTGCATGGCCGCAAAAGTCTTGTAAGGCTCGCGAACGCCGATCACTTCCTTGGCAATCTCGCGGTTGGGGATACCGCCGGAATAGGTTCCGGAGATAAAGGCGTCGGCATCGCCGCTTTCGACCATCATCATGCCGAAATAGTCGCGGTCCATCATCTTTTCCAAGGCCATTGCGCGCGTCATACCCCGGCGCTGGAGCTTGCGGGCCAGGGCGTCGGCATAACGTTCGCGGCGTCCGGCTTCGCGGTCGTGGCGCAGGTTGATGATTTCCATGCCTTCAAGGCTTACGCCTAATTTCTCGGCGCGTTTGGCAATCATCTCGTCATTACCCAACAGGACGGGACGGGCAATGCCCTCGTTCATGGCGGCTTCGGCCGCACGGAGCATATTGTCGCGGTTGGCCTCGCCGAAGACTATGCGCTTGGGCCCTGCGGCCTTTGCCTCAAGATGGATCTGGCGAAGCATCTTATTATCCATGCCCATGAGTTTACGCAGGCGCTCCTCGTAGGCTGTCCAGTCAGTAATCGGTCGGCGGGCAACTCCGCTTTCCGCAGCCGCGCGGGCTACGGCCGGAGCAACCGTGGTCAGCAATCGTGGATCAAGGGGCTTGGGAAGGATATAATCGCGGCCGAATTCCAGTTTGCCTATGCCGTAAGCGGCGTTAACCACTGTCGGCACCGGTTCTTTAGCCAACTTGGCGATGGCGCGCACGGCGCCTAATTTCATCGCCTCGTTGATTTCCGTTGCGCCGGAATCAAGGGCTCCGCGGAATATGTATGGGAATCCAAGTACGTTGTTGATCTGATTGGGATAATCGGAGCGACCGGTGGCGAATATGAGGTCCGGACGGGTCTTGACGGCAACGTCATAGGCAATCTCCGGGTCGGGGTTTGCCAGGGCGAAGACTATCGGCTTCGGAGCCATTGAGAGCACCATCTCCGGCGTGACGACATCCTTTACCGAAAGGCCGAGGAACACGTCGGCATCCTTCATGGTGTCGGCCAAGGTGTGGAGGTCACGTTCGGTCGCAAATTCGCGCTTTTCCTGGGTCAGTCCGGGGCGGTCAGTGCGGATAACGCCTTTACTGTCACACATGACGACGTTTTCCGGTTTGACACCTAAGGCGATATAAAGACGGGTGCAACTTACTGCCGCCGCTCCCGCGCCGTTGACCACGAGGCGGATATCTTCAATCCGCTTACCTTGTAGTTCCAGGGCATTCAGGAGCCCGGCTCCGGAGATGATAGCGGTGCCGTGTTGGTCGTCGTGCATCACCGGGATGTCACATTCAGCCTTGAGCCGGCGTTCAATTTCGAAACACTCCGGGGCCTTGATGTCTTCAAGGTTGATGCCGCCGAAGGTCGGGGATATAGCCTTTACAACCTCAACGAACTTGTCCGGGTCTTTTTCGTTTACCTCGATGTCAAAGCAGTCAAGGCCCGCAAAAATCTTGAAGAGCAGCGCCTTGCCTTCCATGACCGGTTTACCGGCTGCGGGACCGATGTCCCCAAGTCCGAGTACGGCGGTGCCGTTAGAGATGACGGCAACGAGATTACCCTTATTGGTGTATTCGTAAATATCGGCCGGATGAGCCTCGATTTCCTTACAGGGAAAGGCCACGCCCGGCGAGTAGGCCAGGGCAAGGTCCGTCTGTGAGGCGTATGGTTTCGTCGGCTCAACTTCGATTTTGCCGGGGCGGGGATAGCGATGATATTTAAGCGCTTCTTCTTTGGTGATTTTTGCCATATTTTCAGATAGTGTTTTCTTATTTAAACACTTAACGGCCTACATAAGTTGAGGGAGTGATGGCGCGAAGTTCTTCCTTGACGGACTCCGAGACCTCAAGAGTATCAATAAAGTCGTTGACAATCTGCGGAGTAATAGCCGTATTGACGCGTGTCAGGGCTTTCAAAGTCTCGTAGGGATTTGGATAGCCTTCGCGGCGAAGTATGGTCTGGATTCCTTCGGCAACCACCGCATAATTCTCGTCTAAGTCGCGGGCAATGGCGCTTTCGTTGAGCAGCAGTTTGCCTAAGCCTTTGGCGGTTGAGGCAATGGCAATTAGCGTGTGGCCTAAGGGCACTCCGACGTTGCGGAGCACGGTCGAGTCGGTCAGGTCGCGCTGCAGGCGGCTGACGGGGAGCTTTTGAGCTAAGTGGGCAAACAGGGCGTTGGCCATTCCGATGTTGCCTTCGGAGTTTTCGAAGTCAATAGGGTTGACCTTATGGGGCATGGCCGATGAGCCTACTTCGCCAGCCTTGATGCGTTGCTTGAAATAGTTCATGGATATGTACATCCACATGTCGCGGTCGAGGTCCATCAGGATAGTATTGACGCGGCGCAGAGCATCAAACAGAGCTGCAAGGTTATCGTAATGAGAAATTTGAGTCGTCGGATATTCGCGCACCAGGCCGAGTTTTTCGCGCAGGAAGTTCTGGGCGAAGGCGTTCCAGTCAATCTGCGGGTAGGCAACGTTGTGGGCGTTGAAATTACCCGTTGCGCCGCCGAATTTGCCGCTGATGGGTGTCGCTTTAAGTAGCGCAAGCTGGGTTTGCAGGCGGCTGACGTAGACCATGATTTCTTTGCCCAATCGGGTGGGGGCGGCGGGTGGCCCGTGGGTGTGGGCCAGCAG
>CAMWSN010000059.1 GCA_947176925.1 uncultured Porphyromonadaceae bacterium | reverse complement strand
GACTCGAGCATCGCCGGAGCATAGAGAATCACCGGAGCCGTAGAATGAGCATAGCGGACAACCTGCTTACGCGCCGGATTAACCGTATCGTCGCTCAAGGTCCAGCCGGGAATCACCTTGACGTAAACGTCGGCAGCATTGGCCACCACCGTATTGCGGCGTAAGGCGTCCGTGGTTCGGCCCTCGAGGATATCATCAAGGGTAAAGGCATCGGCCACTCCACTCATTCTCGTAAGGAATTTCGCGGCCTCGGTCCTTACCTCTTCCGGGTCAAGTTTCTTTTCTCCTATCAGTTTATGATTAAGATAGAAAGCTCCGTTGTTATAGGCCGTGACCCATTCGCCGTTGCCCAACTTGGCAATAAGGTACATATTGAGCAACGACAGGGCTTTCTTGGCCGAAAATTCTCCGCCGGGGAGCCCCCACTGCGGATCGTCAGGCTCCTTGGCCGGCTCGGCCGGTGTACCGCCGAGAATGACAAGGGTATTTTCACCATTTGTAGCCTGGAGCAATCGGGCAATCTGACGGTCGAGCTTGATGTAAGCGTCCATCGTCTCAAGGCGCGCGCCGATGTCCGTACTCTCGGCATAGGGGCTGAGGGTGTAGGCCACGGAGAGCATATCCATAGCATCCCGTTGGCCCAATTTCATGTCACGCAGATAATCCAGCGCCAAGTCCGTAACTTCGGCATTGACCGGTGCGGCGGTCTTGAAAACCTTATACTTATCAGGTCCGAATCCGCTGAAAGTATGGCGGAAGGGATAGTGACGTTTATGGGCGGGTAGAGCCGGATATTTTTCCAGGGGGAGACTCGGCGCCCAAAGAACCGTATCAATCCGTCCGGCAAGCGGACGGGTATAATTTCGGCCACTGATTGCCGAAGGGACGTCACGATAATGCGTTGTCGTGGCCCATTGTCCGTTGGCGGAGTTTATCCAGAAGGCAGAATTGCCGGCGTGGCCGCTCATGATTATTGACCGCGAGGCATCGGGAGCAATGGCGTGGGAATAAGCAGCTCCGCCGCCATCAATGCGGATTTCATCACTGAGGGTTGAGACTTTCAGCGCAGCGGGCGATAGGGTCTCATCCGTGTAATTCCCTATTTTCGAGGGGTCAAGGAGCGCCGGACGGAGGATTTTACGGTCCGTAGAGTACAGTTCGGCCGTAGCCATGCCGCTAACCGAGGGGGGAGCTCCCGTATAAAGCATACAGACTGCGCCGGCGGCGTCTACCCCGGGACCGAAGTCCACTTCCTCAATCGTCACGCCATCTTTCAGCAGCCGATTGAATCCATCAGGACCGAACTGGCCGGCAAGGAGTTCAAGGTAATCATTTCGCAGACCGTCAACCATGATACTCAGGACCAGCTGCGGACGTTGAGGTATGGTCGCATCAACCGCTGCCGAGACTCTTACCGGGAGAGCCGTCAGCAACGTGGCTATGAGTGCCAAGGCAGGGGCACTGATTGTCAGCGACTTAGTTTTGGCCATTTATCAATTCGATTACCGTAGATATGCCTGAGGTTCACAGCAGTCCTGATTGCATCGGCCACTATCATCGGCCACATCGCCGGATTCAAGGAGCGACCCATCGGCAGCAGGAGCACTGCGAGCACTATTAGCAGTGCAAAGTTAATAAAAAAATACCAAACTTTTAACTTTTTTGCGGATTTTAACCATGGAATTATTGCGCCGAGAATACAGAGGGGGTTCAACCAGAGCAACAGCAGGTTAGGCGACGTAGCCTCATGGCTGGAGAAAAACACCAGGAAGAACAGCACACAGCCCAACACTCCATACACACCAAACATCACTGAATCAAACACTTTACCCGCAGTTCCGCGCACCACAAATGCCAAAACAAGTATCAGCCACCCTAAGGCCGTCGGGGTCAGAATCCACGGAGTCCGGTGTGATTCGATTTTTTGCTCGCCTATGATCTGCGCCGGACCAACATAAGGATTGTCCTTGAGTTCCTCCGAAAGACGCACGGGAGCAAAAATAGCCTCGCGACGACCGATGGGTTTATCTATTCCACACCCTAAGGCCAAATCGATTCCAAACTGATACCACGGGTAATCATTATGATACCGACGCATTTCTTTACGGAAAGTGGTCTCGTCGCCGCCCGGCGCTATAAGCTGCTCCCCGATAGCAGTCTCAATAAGCATCAGCGGACGGGTCGCACAGTTATCTTTTACATAATTATAGCGATAGACCCGATTCTCCGGAAGCAAATTTTCATCCAAAAGAGCAATGAGTTTAGCCGTTTGAATCGAGTCAAGAAGAATCTCCTGTTCGATAACAGCGCGCCCCTGGTGAGCATAGTCATCAAAAAAGAATTCAGTCGGATAAGCCGCACAAAGATAGTCCGTCTCACCCTTACAAAAGCGATAGACAAATCCAGGAGAATTAAAATCAAAAATACCCCAGTTTACAACATAATCATAATCCGAAGCATGAACCCGTAAGCCCGTATGCCCTTCAAGTTCATATATCTCCGAGCCTGGCATCGCCGTCAGCAACGACACGCGAGGCACTTCAGCCCCGCAGATCGCCGCAATCAAAGTAAAAAGAAAAATAAAAATCCTCTTCATCCCTGCAAAGTTACGCATTTTTATTGAGAAATGAAAAAGTTGCGTACTTTTGCAGGCTGATTTTTCCGGCTTAGTCGAGGGTCGGACGAATACCGAAGCCGTGGGTGCGGGGATTGGTGTTTTGTTGAATAGTCGAATTACTAACGACTATCGCACGCGCTTCTGTACGGGCCGTGGATGCTGCCGTAGGGGTCTGAGCCAACCAGATCGTACCGATTGTGCCTATACCCGAAGCATCAGTACCCGAGGCACCGGAACGATAACCGAGTTGGTCCAGGAAGAGCTGCTGACCATTGGAAAATCGAAGACTCAATCCCATGGAACCGGTTCCGGTTGTCGCACTCTCATAGGACTTGGTAACGGACGCATCGCGTATCATTGCCAGAAATCCGTTGTCGAGAGGGACCTTTGAACCTACCGGACAGGGATCATAGATGGTCTTGACGTTATTTGAGGTTGAAAGTGACGAATTCCAAAGATTTGAGTATGAGAATCTTTGGTCATGGCTTGCGGTGTAGAACACTTCCGGATTCATTATAAACGTCGGAATATAGTTCTTAATGCCGGAACTCGTCGGCAAGTCTTGAATCGTTACTGCCTTGATCTCATAATGGTCAGCATTAAACCATTCCTTGACCGCAGACTTGATGGGGTCTTTGCGGCCCCACTGATATAGATTGTAATAGTCTGATGTTTCAATGGTTATACCCGTCTGCGTAAAGGGAATGATAGTCGACAGCGGTTCCATACCGTCCGGGACATTGACCTGGGTGAATTTCACGCGGGTTTCACAATGGGGAAACTCGGTAATATCGCCTCCCATGATGCGTCCTACGTTACGGGCATAAAAATGATGTTCTGAGCCGGTTGACTCGGTGTAGGTAACGTAGTCTTCAGATGGTTTATAGTCCGTAATCCAGAGATGCCAGCTCCACATGATTGTACCCTCGGCATCACGGACGGCAATCATAGCGTTGCCCTGACGGATATTCGAGGCGGGTACGGTGAAAGTAACTCGCTTCCCATCGGCCGAAAGAGCCACGTTGCGAATCAAGTCAAGACGTCCCTCCCAAATCAAGACGGCATCGGCGGGCGTACATCCGGAGTTCTGATAAATGTAGGGCGACGTGATTCCGTTGCCAAGATGGTTAACGAACGTCTTGAGAGCCAACGAATTATGCGAGCTTGAGGTATATGCCGCAGGATTATCCGAACCGTTCTTAATAGCGTTACCGTAGACCAACGGGAAGGAATACTCGCCGGGGGCATTGATAATGTAGCAGTTAGCCGTATTTTGGTCAGCCGCGCCTCCCGTTGAATTGGCAAGATTATAGGGGGTGTTGCCCGACGTCTGATTAATGTCTGCTGCATCCTGAAGAGCCCGGGACTCAGGGCTGAGCTTGATAAAGTTAAGGTCCTGCAGCCGGGTTGAGGTGGTCAAGTCGTCATGGCCCTTGCCTGACATCGGGAAATTCAAAATCCAGTCGGGACGTCCGGGGAGCGTATTACCATCAGCATCAACAAATTCAGCGGTCCAGGCTACGTCCGTAGAATCGCCGTCGGCCGTCACCAAGGCGCTGCGGACTAAGAATGGAGCCGTCTGACCCGGATATTCGGTTTCGAGCTTGCCGATAACTTCCAGAGTCAACCCTGCGGCGTCTGCCTTGGCTGACACCGAATAAGTTACGGTTGTTCCGGCCTGCCAAACCACATCGGTCAACGAGGCCGTGAAAGTCTGCTCTTTACCGCTGATTTCCAAGGTCAAGGAAATGGAGGCATCCCGGGGAAGAGTGCCGGGAATCATCAAGAAAGTCTGCCCGTCAGCAGTCAGGAGTGACCCGGGAGCGACATAGTCACTGCCGGAAGCCGCCGGGAGGGTCACTCCGGGAGCCACGGTAAATGCGGCCGGCGATGTGACATCGGACCACTCTCCGGTAGCGGCATTGAGCGTACCCGACGAGGGAATTCCGCTGAGGGTCACGTTCTTGACCGTACAAGGAGCGAGTTCCGATCCGGCAACAAAACGGATACCCGTCAGCGCGTTATGAAACTGCATGGCGCAGGGCGACGCCGAGGCCTCCACCGGTTCCGCCCAAAGGAGGCTCTGCTGATCGGCAACGTCGGAAGCAGTCTGCCATGAAACCTGCGGTTCGCCGGCGGCGTTCAGTTCCGTTGCAGGCTGATAGGGCGAATAGGCCGTAAATTTAAGCGCGTCATTTCCGGGCCACAGATATTCCCGTGTGGGAGTCCAAAGGTTATCGCGCGTAACTTCAACGTTGACCATATACGGATCACCCGTCGAGGCAAGCGACGCATAAACCCCGAAGTCAGCGATAGTCTCGGAATCAACCACTGTTGAGCGTGAAACCGGAGCAGTTGAGGAGACTTTTGGGGTCAAAAACAGCAAGCTTTCGCCGGATTCAAGCGAAAGGGCCTGACCTATTGAAGCAAATCCCCCCCCTGAACGCGATGCTGCCGCAGCCGACGCCACGTCAAAGCGGATTACACGCCCGGACTGATCCGGACCTCCAAGGTCCGAATCAGCACAAGCCGAAAGCATCAATGAAGCAATAGCCAAGAGGGGAATCTGAATTTTCATAGGATGAATGGAACAAATAATAATTCGGGAATTAAGATAACTCTAAACCTTTAGGAGCATTACTTTTCAGCGTCATCGGAAGAAGTCTTCATGTCGATGGTGCTCACAGGGGTGTCTGTCCAGTCCTCAACCTGTACGGTAAACTTGATGGGGCCGCCAAGTACCGGCTTACCGCCGTCAGGATCATTCGGGTCGACATAGCCGGCACCGTGGGTAAGGTCAAGAGTATAGATATATTTTTTACCGGCTTCCCAGTTGGTATTCACGGGGATAGCGGCCCATTGGTCTTCGCCGTTGGAGGGGAAGGGATAAATCTGGGTCCCGGTTTCGGCGGCAGTGATTCGGAGCTTGATGCTCAGATAAGCGCCCTGGGCGGCATTGGCACCGTCAGCGGTTGCGTTCCATGCGGTCAACTGCTGAGGAATCAACATTGCATTGCCGTCGGCGCCCATGACTGAGGCAGCTTCTTCGCCGAGCTTGACAGCTGTGGCATAAGTGGTTTCATAGTCGGTCTTATCCTGGGCAAGAGTCCAGGCATTTGAATCAAAGTCAAATGAACCGCCGGCTACGGGGCGACCGATTCTGACGCCGGTAACTTCAAAGTTATAGACATCGTTTGAGGTCTTTGCCTGCACCTCAATCTGGGCAAGACGATGAGCAAAATCCAGCGGTACGCCGGCGCTTTCATTGGCCGAACGAGTGCCGGAAGCCTGAGCGGAGATGAAGTCTACCTGATCGGCAATTGATTCGGCGGGAGTGAAATTTTCAAGAGTTTTGTTTTCGGATGTAACGGTTACGCCCGTGAGATCAGAAGGTGCGTAAGCAAGAAAGTCAATCTGAGTATCATCGCCCGGCCAAAGGTAATCCTTGGCGGAGGTATAGAAAGAACCGTCGCGGCTGAAAGTTACTTGATTAAAATAAACATCGGAGCCAATGAATGCCGAGGCCTTGAAGTCCTGCAGATTGGCATTGGTGACTTCCGTGGCACGCGAACTCATTGCGGGACGAAAACTAATCTCTCGGCCCTGACTGACCTCAATCGTGTCCTCATTGGCACAAGACGCAAGTGCGAAAGCTGCAAGGGGCAGCAAATAAAGTGTGTGTTTCATAAATAAGTATAGTTAAATAGTTTCTTTTTTTCTACATTTTGAGGTCAATGTTTTCTGATTCCCAAGGATCAACGTCGGGGCGGAAACCGCCGCCGGAGTCAATCGTGCGGGGAATATTCAGGCCGCTGACGATTATATGGACGTTCTTAGGGTCGGGAGCATTGCGGACCTGGTCAGTAACGTCAAAGGTCTGATAGCGCTTCGTCCCGTCGGAGAACACCATATAAACAATCAAGGAGTGGACATGGTTTGCTTCCGGACATTCTCCAAAAGTTAAAAAATGGCCGGCCAAGGTTTTGTCGCTCCGATTTTCGGAAAGAGTAAACGGCATCGTCACGGGCGTCCGGGTGGCACATCCCTGCCCCTGGAGATACCCCTCGGCCATCCCAGAGAGGGTCGCGTCAAGGGATGCGTCGGCAAGATTCTGAATATTTTCAACGTCACGCACCTCTACCGTGTAATGACACGTAACTTCCTCCGGAAAAAGAGTAACCTTCTGTTCCAAGGAGCTGACCTGCAGGCTTATGTTATCTTGACGGTTGCCGTAGAGCAGTCCCGGAGCCTGAGCCATGCGTTCATCTTCAGCACCTCGGGCGCGGGGTAAAGTCCGCGCGTTTAGGCCTAAGGCATCTAAGCGCGAGGCATCTCCGGTATAGATTTCAAACAGATTGGGGTCATGGTCATTGCGGCGATAGGCCCAGTCGGTATTATCGCTGTTTTGACCGATGACTGAGTAGACTCCGGCGGGAATATGTACGTAGCCGCCATCACGTCCGGCAAACTGAAATCGAACGGGCTCGTCCGCAGCTTCCGAGTCGAAAAAAAACGCCTCCATTGATTGCGGAGCCGCCCCGGGAGCGTTACGCCAGTCAAATACGACGCGGACACTCCCGGCGTCATCATAGAGAATATCAAGGTCCTTATGCCGGCATCCGGTCAATAAGGACAAGCCGGTAATCACAAGAAGAATATGCCGTTTCATAGTGATGCTCCTTTCCGGGAATTAACGTTGCCGCGACCTATCAGCCAGACAAGAGAGATTTCAGCCTTCGTTGGCCCGAACCAATTGACCCGCTTGGTCTTTTCCCAAATATATTTTCCCTCCCGGGGTGTATATTCAACTATTTTTCCGCCGGCATAGCCCACTCCGATAGAGAAATCGATATTCAACCGGCGGCTGACGGGAAGAGAATAGCCATACTCAAGCGCAGAGGTCATCAAGCAGCGATCCCAAAGGGTTCTGCCCGGTTTGCCGCCCATATAGCCTCTGCCACCCATTTCAAAGTCGAAGGTAAAGACTCCGGCACTGAGGCCCAAGTGATGGCCGGTCAAAGGCTTGCGTTCGGCAGCGCGACCAAACCAGCGACGCACTCCGATGTCGCCGCCATAATAGCGCCAGTAGCGGTGAGTGCTGTTCTTGTCCCACCAGGCGTAAGCCCAGTTTGCCGTAACTGACCAGTTTCGGCCGACATAGAATTCTGCGCCAAGATTTGGAATCAACGCCGCATCAAAGAGCATATTGGTTTTCAGCGCCATATAAAACGGCTTCCGCGCCGGTGCTATCGGCAGTAGTGCCAATTCGGGAGTATCAGAAACAACAGTATATGTCACCGGCAGGAGACCGGGAGCGGTCACAGAGCCGCGAAGGGCAGGCTCATAGTTGACAAAAAGGCGCGAGAATCTCAGCGCCGGAAACATGCGCTGATACATATAGTTATATGACGGAAGCTCCTTTACTCGCCGAAGGTTCTCGGCATTGTCAGGCTCTCCATCGGCCATTTGTGAGCAGATTTTATTGAGCAGGGATAGAGTTTGCCGCCGTGAGGGAACTTGAGGGTCTTGTTCAACCATTTGACGCAATCCGGCCCAGTCTCGCCCGATATAATCAAATTCGGCTATGGAATCCGGGAGGGCGGCAATGGCGTTGAAAATGGATTTCGCACGCCGTTCCGATAGGTTCTTATTGATAGCCACGGAGCCTTCCGGCGAGGCTGAGCCGATGACTTTAACCCCTTTCAGCCGCAAACGTGAATCGCGAGTCACGAATTCATTTAAAGAATCTATCCTCAGACCGTTAGAGTGAAATTCCGGTTCTATTCGGGCGCGTCCCTGATGAAAGTACACCTCAACCGAGTCAACAATCTCTGCCGCCTCAGCCTTAGCCCCGATGCCCAAAAGGGCCATCCCAATCATATAGCAAACGTGTTTCTTCATTTCCTTTAAAACATCTCATTTGCCAAAAAAGTTCCGCCCGAAGTAAATTAGCCGCCTCGGGGCTTTGAGGACGGCTAAATTCGTAAATTATTCTTCAACGATGAATTTGATTCCCGAGCGGCGAGCGCAAACGTAAACACCCACGTTCACACCCTGCTTCTCAAGGTCATCAAGATAGAGCGGCTCCCCTTCTGCAATCATCACACAACGGAATGTATCGCCGGGACATAGGCGGGTCCCTTCGGAGGAAACTACGCTCCATTTCCCTGAACCAAGATATTTTATCACGCAAAGACGCGACGGGGGCCACATAAGTCTGACACACGTGTCTCGCGCCAACGATGAATCAACCCGCAAAACTTTGGAACCGACCGTCCCACTCTCGATTTCGGGAGAGTCTCCGGCCATAAAATGGTCATAATCCGTCCATCCGCAAAATTTGGCAAGAATGTCAAGGGTGGAGGTGCGCGGAATGATCGGCTCATTCAAGTATCCCCATATACGTTTCAAAGTCGTAGGGCTCAACGTGACTCCCGTACGCTGGGCTACTGCTTCACCTATGGCCTCAAAGTGGCGCGGGGTTTTGGCTGTGATTCCTGCCGTCTCTTCAACTCGACGACATAGCTTTTTTACTGCGTCAGATTCATTTCCGGAAATACTTTTTTTACCCATTTGTTATGATAAGTTGTCATTGTTACTGTATAATAATTATATAGGTCCAGCTTGGCCTGCTCAAGGTCAGGAGCTTTCAGTCCGCAGGAATCCACGGATAAATAATAATCCTCGGCAGTCTGTCTGAGCTCATTCTGGAGCTTGATGACTGCCGGTGGGAACTCGGCAAAATTCCCCTGCGTCATCTTATTGAAAACCGTGCGATCATAATCCGTCAGGACGCTGTCAATCCTCCGTCGGCCTTCATTAACGACTTCCTCATGTAACCGATTATAGGTTTCAACATCCTGAAGCTCCTGCCGGACCATATTCAGCGAGTCCGTCAGCACTACGATTCTGGACTGCGCTTCGCGGGAATTCTCATTCAGCGAGGTAATTTTCAGGGCCGCTATAATCAACATTGCTATAATGGCGACACATGACAGCAGACCACCGATAAGCATCGGACGCCGGTCCCAGCGATCGATAAGCGACAGCAATGCCCGGGCATCAGCCGGACGTTTCTTCAACGGGCCGACACATTTACGCGCTATAGTCTCATACTCGGGACACATATCTCTGATAATCACGCCGAGGCTGTAAACATCGTCGGATGGATGAGCTCCGCCCTCCGCAAGCTGTTCGGGCGATATAAAGCCATCCGTTCCCGCCGGACCCTTCATTTCAACATAATCGCCCGTGTCTGCCATCCCGAAATCAATCAGGACCGGCTCAGTGCCCACGCTGCGAATCATAATATTTGAGGGCTTTAGGTCTCGATGAACCACTCCCTTGCCATGAAGATAGGCTACCGACTCTACAATCTGGTGAATAATGCGCCGGCGTGACTTTACGGAAAGACTGCCGTCGCGAAGCACTTCCGTAAGAGTCTTCCCTTCAATCCATTCCTCAACAATACACTTGCCTAAGCCTTCGAACTCTTCAAAGCCTATTGCACGAACGATTCCCGGATGATTCAGGCGTGAATGAATCTCAAACTCCTTCATCAGTTGGCGTACCGCCTGCGTGGAGTCCTGGAATTCTCCTTTCAGACCTTTCAGCAGCCATTGGCGACCATAGCGGCGTCCACGAGCAAGAACATTGACCCCCGAAATACTGACATTTTCAATATCAGCCATTTCAGTGTCAATAAAGCTATAAGTTTCCGCTATACCAACGAAGCCTTCTTCCGGGTCTATTTGATTCATGCAGCAAATTTACTATTTTTTTATTAAATACACACTAATTGATTGAATTGAATTCCAATCCTTGAAACCCAATTCAATCAAAAAGCTATCACTATGAAGGGTTTTTAATACATTTGCTGCGCAGCAGTAGCCATCTTCTGGGTAATCTTCGTGTAACGGGCCCATTGAGCCGATGACATTTCATCCTTTGCGTCTGATATCTTTTCGCCAAGTTCTTTAGCCTCCGACATTAAGCCCGGATATTCCGCAATGGCGCTATCGTCACCTTGCGATGCCTTTTTAATGATAGCTATATACTTGTCTACATACCTTTCATAAGATGAAAGCAATTCGTCCCAATCTTCGGAGGAAGAATCAACGGATGAGCCTCCATATTCTTCATCAAAAGAGTCGTAACCTAAATCGCTGTCATCTCCATCATTTTGCTCACCGAGAAGCTTAAGGAGCTCAAGGTCGGAGACCTCATCGGAGGTCTTCTCGGTGGTTTCCGAGGTGGAATTTTCATTATCTGCATTTTCACTCTTGCTACCACACGAAGCAAGACATCCGGCCATAAGTGCTATAACACCAGCAACGAATACTTTTTTCATAAATAAAAAATGTTTGTTAAAATAAAAATAATTGAAAAGTGATGCAAAATTAGCGCTTATCCATAATGCTCGCAAGTCCTTTTTGGTCCTTTTGAATTTTCACCCGCATTTTTAGCCAAGATTCATTTATTTTTCGTAACTTTGCGGAAAATTTCATATCATTATGCAGGAAAAAATCATTATCCTTGACTTTGGCTCGCAGACAACTCAGCTCATCGGCCGACGCGTCCGCGAACTGAACACCTACTGCGAAATCCTCCCCTACAACAAGTTTCCGTTTGATGACCCCTCCGTTATCGGCGTGATTCTGTCCGGCTCGCCCTTCAGCGTCTATGACGATAAGGCATTTAAAATCGACATCAACACCCTGCGCGGGAAATATCCCCTCTTGGGTATCTGCTATGGCGCCCAACTTATGGCCTGGGAACTCGGAGGCAACGTCGAAGGCGCGCCCTCACGTGAATATGGTCGCGCACGCCTGACTTCCGTTGACTCTGCCTCGCCCCTGCTTAAAGGCATAGATCCCGGAGCACAAGTATGGATGAGTCATGGCGACACAATCACCGCCCTACCCTCCGAATTTCAAATTGTAGCCTCCACAGAGGATGTCCCCGTAGCTGCCTATCAGGCCATCAACGGCGAAAAAACCTGGGGCGTACAGTTCCACCCCGAAGTTTACCACTCGGAATGTGGCATGCAGTTGCTCCGTAACTTCGTCGTTGACATCTGCGGAAGCCAGTGTGACTGGAGCGCCGCCTCGTTCATTGAATCCACAGTCAAGGAACTCCGCGAACAGCTTGGCGACGACCGCGTAATTCTCGGTCTCAGCGGCGGCGTTGACTCCTCGGTGGCTGCCGTGCTCCTCAACAAGGCCATCGGCAAAAACCTCACCTGCATCTTCGTTGACCACGGAATGCTTCGCAAGGACGAATTCAAAAATGTCATGCGAGACTATGAATGTCTCGGACTCAACGTTATCGGCGTCGATGCCTCCGCCGAATTCTTCGCTCAGCTTGCCGGAGTGACCGACCCTGAAAAGAAACGCAAAATCATCGGCAAAGGCTTCATTGACGTCTTTGACCGCGAAGCCTCAAAAATCACCGATGCCAAATGGCTTGCCCAAGGTACCATCTACCCTGACTGCATCGAATCCCTCTCAATCACAGGCACAACCATCAAGAGCCACCATAACGTAGGCGGTCTGCCAGAAAAAATGAATCTCCGTCTCTGCGAGCCCCTGCGCCTCCTCTTCAAGGATGAAGTCCGCGCTGTAGGCCGCGAACTCGGAATTCCCGAACACCTCATCGGCCGTCACCCCTTCCCCGGGCCCGGACTCGCCGTCAGAATCCTCGGCGACATCACCCCGGAAAAGGTCGCAGTGCTCCAGGAAGCCGACCATATCTTCATTCAGGGACTGCGCGACTGGGGTCTCTATGACAAAGTCTGGCAAGCAGGCGCGATCCTCCTCCCCGTGCAGAGCGTCGGAGTCATGGGCGACGAACGAACCTACGAACGTGCCGTGGCTCTACGCGCCGTAACATCTACTGACGCCATGACAGCTGACTGGGCCCACCTCCCCTACGACTTTATGGCCGCCGTCAGCAACGAAATCATCAACAAGGTCCGCGGAGTCAACCGCGTCTGCTACGACATCTCCTCCAAGCCGCCGGCAACAATCGAGTGGGAATAACACTCCATACTCATAAAAAACTCTCGCTTCGTGAAATTTGATCGAAGCGAGAGTTTTTTCTAAAGTTCTACGGGAAAAATTTGGTCAGGTGGTAAAAATGTTGTAACTTTGCAGTGCAGTTTTGCCACAATAGCTCAGTCGGTAGAGCATTTCATTCGTAACGAAAAGGTCCGGGGTTCGAACCCCCGTTGTGGCTC
>CAMWSN010000058.1 GCA_947176925.1 uncultured Porphyromonadaceae bacterium | reverse complement strand
TAATACCGGTGATTGCCAATGGTTTACTGACCAGACTACGCGCCTCCCCTTCATTTGGCTCAACTATCCGGTCAACGACTACGGCCAACACAACCTCCTGATGGGCCCCGTCACCGGCAACGACCGCGAAATCGCCCCGATGGTTGCCGCCTTCTGCTCCAACCCGATGCAGTATGCCGAAGCCTCTAAAGTAGCCCTCTATCAGCTCGCCGACTTCGCCTGGAATCCCGAGGCCTACGATGCCGACAAGTCCTGGCTGAACGCTACGGCCTCACTGGAACCGCAACACGTCGACGCCTTCCGCGTGTTCTGTCTCAACAACGTTGACGTCGCCCCCAGCGTCCACGGTCTCCGCTTCTACGGCGAAACCCCTGACTTCGCTCAGTTAGTTTCCGAAAATCAGGAAATCACTCCCGCTGCAGTGCTCAAATTCCGCCCATGGTTTGAGTCTCGCCGCGACGCCGCAAACGAACTCCTGAGCGCCGCCAATGCCGGCGACCCGCTCCTTGCCGAGGTTCGCGAATGGATCGTCGCTCTCCAGCTCCAGGCCCTTCAGGGAATTGAACTGACCTGCATGGCCGAAGCCCTTCTCGCCGAAAACCCCAACGGATTCATCTCCGCATACAAAGAATATCAGCGTTTGGGCTCCGCAGCCGATGACATCGTTTCCCGCGGCTTTGACGGCTCAATCCAGAGCGTCCGTGTCCAGACCGGTACCCTCCACGTAAAACCCTGGCTAAAAACCGCTTCGACCGCCCTCGGCGAAATCTTCAAGAAGACCGGCGCCGAATATCCCGCCGACCTCTTCCCTCAGCAGGTCGTTGATAACGGAACCTATTACATCAAACACAACGGCCGCTGGCTCGGCAACCCCGACGCCGGAGCCAAGGGGGGCGCCCCCGTCTTCCAGACAGCCATTGACGACATCAACCCTAACCGCCAGGAATGGCACATCAAGCTCGACCCCGTCACCGAACGCTATTCAATCGTCAACAGCAAAGACGAACGATACCTCAACGAGGTCTTCAAATTCGGCGTAAACCCCTACAATAGAGACTGGAACACCTACGTAATCCGCAAACAGGACGGCAAATATTCCATCCAGAATGCCGGCAACGGCGGCCAGCGCTTCTGGGGCGTTGAAGGCGACCAAATCATTGGCGCTCAGAACTCTGACAATCATTTCATCTTCGAACTCATTCCCGTAACCGATTAACTTTACCATAAATGAAAAAACTCATCGCTCTCGCTGCCATGGCACTCTCCATCTCCGCCTCCGCAGCACCCATCTCTCCCACTCCAAAACAGCAGACCATCGGCAAAGCGACGGCATTCACCACGGCCGACGCAACCTTCCGCCTCTCGGCGGCCTCCGATGCCGACGCCGACGCCCTGCGCGTGCTCTCCGACAAGCTGAAAATCTCAGCCGACGGCGCAATTGAAATCATCATTGGCGGCAAAGAAAGCTCCGTCAGTGACAAGATTCCCGCCGAGGCTGACAGTTACTACCTCAATGTTAGCGACAAAATCGTAACCATCGGCGGTGCCGACGGACCCGGTCAGTTCTATGGCGCGCAATCTTTCCTCCAACTTTTCGACGCTCCGGAAGTCTCCGAAATCGAGGTTATCGATACCCCCGAAATCCCCATTCGCGGCATTATCGAGGGATTCTACGGCAATCCCTGGAGTCACGAAGAACGCATCGCCATGTTTGACTTCATGGGGCGTCACAAAATGAACGAATACACCTACGGGCCCAAAAACGACCCCTACCATCGCGGTCAGTGGGCTACCCCCTATCCCGCAGCCGAGGGCAAACTCATCTCCGAGCTTGCCGAAGCCGCTCATCGCAACAAGGTCAAGTTCGTCTGGGCCATGCACCCCGGAAACTCTATCGGCGAAGGCAACTATGCTGCAGCTATCAGCAAGTTCGAGGCAATGTATGACCTCGGAGTGCGCGATTTCAGCCTCTTCTTCGATGATATTTCCGGCGAAAACGTAGGCCAGCAGGTGGCTTACCTCAAATATCTGACTGACAACTTTGTCAAAAAGCACTCTGACGTCAATGCCCTCAGCGTCTGCCCGACGGCCTACAACACCGCATTTGGCGGCGCCGGACTCTACAACTACATGAGCACCATGGCCCAACTTGACCCCGACGTCAAAATCATGTGGACCGGACGCTCCGTGGTCGACATGCTCCACGTGGACAACCTCAAGAGCTTCACTGAAATGGCCGGCCGAAAGCCTTACATCTGGCTGAACTATCCCGTCAACGACTATGGCGGCGGCTCTATCCTCATGGGCTCCGTAACCGGACTTGACCCCGCAATCAAGGACCATGTCAGCGCCTTCTGCTCCAACCCGATGGAGTATGCCGAAGCCTCCAAGGTTGCCCTCTTCTCCCTCGCTGACTTCGCCTGGAATCCCGAGGCTTTCAATCCCGCCGAGGCATGGGAAAAGTCCCTTCAGGAACTTATGCCCGACGCGGCCGAAGCCTTCAAGACCTTCTGTCTGAGCCACGTTGATTATTTCAACAGCTCTCACGGCTACCGCCGCGCTGACGAGACCCCGGAATTCCAAACCCTTAATGCTGAACTCGGCGCCTTGACAGCCGCAAACGCCGCCCGCTATCGCGAATATTTCCAAAAGCAACTCGAGGCAGCTCAGACCCTTGAAGCCATCAACTGCACGATGGTCACCGAGCTTTCAGCCTGGATTCTCAACTTCCGCCTGCAGGCCGAACGCGCACTCGCCCTCGTAAACATCGCTGAAATCCTAACCTCCGATTCTCCCGCCGATTTCATTGACGAATACAAGAAATATGACGAAGCCACGGCCCGCGCCAACGCAATAGTGGACCGCGACTTCCCCGGAACAATCAAGCGATTCTTCCCCCGTGCCGGCACCCGCTACGTTGAACCCTTCCTGACCTCAACCGTCGGTGATCAGGTCAATGCTTTCAAGGATCTCAACATCGAATACCCCTCGGACCTCTTCCCCGAACAGCTCCTTGCCGACGGCGAATATTACATCAAGTATAACGACAAATTCCTCAGCAACGGCTCCGGCTCGGCAAACAACGCTCCCGGTAACCCCTCATGGCGCAAGCAGGAAGACGACATCAACCCCAACCGCCAGATATGGAAAGTCCGTATCGACGTCAACACCGGACGCTATTCAATCATCAGCCTCCACGATGACCGCTACGTCAACGAACTCGGAAACTTCGGCACGAACCCCTACTCGGCTGACTGGAACACCTACGCCATCACCCGCCTCAACGGAAAATACGCTCTCCAGTGTGGCGGCAGCGCCGGAACCAAGTTCTTAGATGCGACCTCAACCCGTATCAATCAGGGTACTCGCGCCGACTACGACGTCAAAAACTTCATCTTCGAGTTCATTCCCGTCAACTCCGACCCCGAACCGACAACCGAAGTGACCCTCCCCGCCACAGTGATGATTCTCAATGCCGACGGCAAAGCCCTCACCAAGTCGGGCACTCAGGCCAAGTTCATCGAACTCAACGGCGAACCCAAAAAGACCCAGCAATTCACAATTGACGTTGACAAGACCACCAATCGCTTCTCCGTCACCTGTGTAAGCCTCGGAGCGCCTCTTGACGAAAAGGCCACTTTCCGCACCAAGGCCGACTATTCTGCTGACTGGCACTCCTACATTATCCTTGAACACAATGGCAAACACTCAATTCAGAATTGCGTCCACGTCAACAATAACAACAATACCAACTACTGGATTGCCACTGACAATGACGACCTCTCCACTTCCGGCTCAATTGACCCCTTTGCCGCTTATCAGTTCATCCTCCGCTCGCCCGAGGAATCATCAATCTCCGAAATCGAATCTTCCACCAACTCTGACACTATCTATGACCTCCAGGGTCGCCGGGTAATCAACCCCGCCCGAGGTCTCTACATCATCAACGGAAAAGTCACCCGTAAATGAAACGTTACAACCTCATCAACAACATCTTAGGCTGGGTATGTTTCGCCATTGCGGCGACAACATACCTGCTGACCATTGAGCCGACAGCCTCCTTTTGGGACTGTCCGGAGTTTATCACTCAGGGCTATAAGCTCGAAGTGGGTCACCCCCCGGGCAACCCTATCTTCATGCTGACCGCCCGCTTCTTCATCAACTTCGTAGGCTCTGAACCGGGCAGCGTTGCCATGGCCGTCAACTCAATGAACGCCCTTTTAAGCGCGGCAACAATAATGCTGCTCTTCTGGACGGTCACTTACCTGACCCGCCGCCTTATCAGCCGCCGCGACGAAACTCTCTCCATCGCCAAGACCATTATCTGCATGGGGGCCGGCCTCGTCGGCGCACTGGCCTATGCCTGGAGCGACACCTTCTGGTATTCCGCCGTTGAGGGTGAGGTTTACGCGTTTTCCTCCTTCTGTACGGCAATCGTGTTCTGGCTCATCCTCAAATGGGATGCACGAGCCGATATGCCTCACTCGGACCGATACCTGATTCTGATAGCCTACATTATCGGTGTCAGCATCGCCGTCCATCTGCTTAACCTCCTGTGTATCCCCGCCATCGTCCTGGTGTTTTACTATCGCAAATGGAAAGACACCACGACCAAAGGCTCCCTCATGGCCCTGCTCGTCAGCTTCATCATCATTGCGCTGATTCTCTTCGGCCTTGTCCCCGGATTCGTTGAAGTGGCTCAATACTTTGAACTTTTCTTCGTCAATACCCTTGGTCTTTCATATAATTCCGGTGTATTGTTCTACACCTTCGCCGCTCTGGCTATCTTTATCTGGACCATCTACGAACTCTATCAGCAACGCTCTGCTGCCAAAATCAAGGCCTCGTTTGCCTTGGCCGTGCTCTTCAGCGGCATCCCATTCATCGGGTCGTCGCTGCTGATTCCCGTTATCGTTATGGCCGGACTCCTTTTCTGGCTCGGTTGGGTCAAGAAACTCCCAATCCGTGCCCTGAACCTCGTAGCTCTGTCAATCTTTGTAATCTTCATAGGTTATTCAAGTTACGCTCTGCTCCTTATCCGTTCAGCCGCCGAAACCCCGGTAAACCAAAACGCCCCGGATAATGTTTTCGCCCTCGCGTCTTACCTCAACCGTGAGCAATATGGCGAAACCCCGCTGCTTTATGGCACCACGTTTACGTCCGACGTGCAGCGTGACAGATTCGGTGACGCAATCTCTTCCGAAGAAACCGGTTATGCCAAGACCGTCAAATCCAACCCCGCGGACCCGGACAAATATGAGGAAATCGTGACTAAAACCAGTTACACCTACATCCCCGAGCAGAACATGATTTTCCCCCGCGTATACTCTGCTCAGTTCAAGAAAGATTATATGGAGTGGATCGGGATGACGGCTTCGGAATTGGAAACCGTGATGGCCACTACAACGGAAGGAGCACCGAAAGTGCCTAAATATCGCCCGACGTTTGCCCAGAACCTTGCCTACTTCTTCAATTATCAGCTTAACCACATGTATCTCCGCTACTTCATGTGGAACTTTGCCGGGCGCCAGAATGACCTTCAGGGCAACGGCGAAGTGAACCGTGGCAACTGGATCAGCGGAATCCCGATGATTGATGATGTCCGCTTGGGCGACCAGAGCCTCCTCCCCGAGGAATTCGGTGCGGGAAACAAGGGTCATAACGTCTACTATATGCTCCCGCTCCTGCTTGGACTTATCGGCCTGCTCTGGCAGTCACTCAAAGGCGAAAAAGGCATCCGCCAGTTCTGGGTAATCTTCTTCCTCTTCTTCATGACGGGCGTGGCCATCGTGCTATATCTGAATCAGACACCTAACCAGCCGCGCGAACGTGACTATGCCTTTGCCGGCTCATTCTACGCGTTTGCAATCTGGATTGGCCTCGGAGTTGCCGCAATCGCTGATGGCATCAATACCCTGCTGAAGGATCAAAAGCCCCTCGTCGGCGCCATCGCGGCCTCCGTTCTCGGCCTCTGCATCCCCGCTCAAATGGTTTCCCAGACCTGGGACGACCACGACCGCTCAGGCCGCTATACGGCCCGCGACTTCGGCATGAACTATCTCTCATCGCTCGAGCCGGACGCAATCATCTTCACCAATGGTGACAACGATACCTTCCCCCTATGGTATGCCCAGGAAGTCGAAGGCTATCGAACCGATGTCCGCGTCATCAACCTCTCTTATCTGACCACCGACTGGTATGCCGCCCAGCAGATGCTCCCGGCCTACGATGCCAAACCCGTCAATATGCTCGCGACCAACAAGGACCTTGGACTCGGGCGCCGACAAAGCGGTTACATCGTCACCAACGACTATATGGGCACGCCATATCAAGGTCCCGTCCTTGACTTCCTCCGTGAATATTACGGCCCGACGCCTGACAGCCGCGGACTTTCTTACCCCGTAATCAGCGCCAAGACCCTGTTTATTCCCGGCGATACGCTCAAAGGAGAAGATGACATCGTCATTGACCTCGAAACAGCGCTCAACGCCAAGAATCATCAGACTATAATGACTCAGAGCGACGCCCTGACCCTTGACATCCTCGCGACCTCCGCTTCCCGTGGATGGGATCGCCCCGTATATATTGCCAATACCGTGGCCGACGATTATTACCTCGGTCTGCGACCCTGGATGTACAATACAGGCATGGCTCGCAAGATTCTCCCCAAATATAGTCCCGTGCCTTACAAAGCGCTGAATGATTCGGCATACGTAAACGTAATGGAACGTTTCCGCTGGGGCGGTCTGGATGCCCAAAATGCCAAGGATGTCTACCTCGACGAGACTGTCCAGCGCATGGTAGCCTCCACCCGCTATTCGCTGATGGAAATCTGCCGCTCCCTTTATCAAGAAGGCAAATATCAGAAGGCTCTTGACGTACTCAACCAAGCCACGTCGAAACTCCCTTCGTGGGCTACTCCCTACGGAGTCCAGGAAGGTGACGCAATTGCCGAAATGTACATTGAGCTTGGTGAACGTCTCGACAATGAGGAAGCCATCGAAAAAGGCCTTGAAATCTATCGCTCAGAAATCATCCGTCTGGCGCCATACCTCCCCTGGCTGGCGTCACTGACGCCCTCTCAGTACGCAACGGTGAGCCTGGCCGACCGCGCCATATTGAAAATCAGCGACGTTGAAGGCGACTTCTCTTACATGTTCAGCCTGCTGAGTCAATACGCCGAGTTTGCCGGCCAGGAAGCATTGACTGACCTGGTTCAGCAAGTCAACACTGAAACCGGAGTTGACCTCATGCGCTATATGCCCTATCTTAAATGAACCTGATCAAGCGGCTGATTGTCCAGCCCCCGCTGCTTTACCGCCTCATGTTTCCCGAGGCTGTATGGAGAATTCAGGTAGTCGGCCGAAAGGTCGCCTACCTGACTTTCGACGACGGCCCCGTACCCGAAGCAACACCCAAAATCCTTGAAATCCTTGACCACTACAACGTCAAGGCTACATTCTTCATGGTAGGCGATAACGCCCGGCGATACCCGGAACTTTATAAGGCGGTACGTGACGCCGGACATGCCATCGGAAACCACACCATGCACCACGTCCGCGGCCGCAAGACTTCCTTCCGCCGATATATCCGTGACATCCTCGAGGCCCATGAACTCCTCAAAGTCGCGATGTTCCGCCCGCCTCACGGACTCCTCAGCTTCCGTCAGGCCCATACTCTCCAGAAACACCTCAACATGATCATGTATGACGTTGTCACCCGCGACTATGCCCGGAACATCACCCCCGAGGAAGTCGTCAATAACGTCAAACGCTTTGCCCGCAGCGGCTCGATAATAGTCTTCCACGACTCCGAAAAATCTGCTAAAAACACCATCGCCGCACTCCCCGCCGCGATTGAATGGCTCCTGAAAAATGGCTTCGAACTTAGAGCAATTACTCCGCCGGCTTAACCTCCCTTACGCCATCTGTCCGGTCGAGCCCGTCAGCGATGAGGCCGTTGAGGCTTATCGCAGATGGATTGCCGAGGGTCGGCAGGCCGGAATGGCATACCTGGAAAAATACGATGCCGTCCGGGCCAATCCGGAGCTTCTCCTGCCCGGCGCGAGGTCAATGCTGATTGTTGCCTTCCCTTACCGGTCCGAGGCCGAAATTGAGCTCCCTATTGCCCTCTACGCCCGCGGGAGAGACTACCATGATGTCGTCCGCGAGTATCTTAACCCGATTTTGGCCGAAATTCCCGGCGACAGTCGAATTTGCGTTGACTCCGCACCCCTGCGCGAACGCTACTGGGCCGCTAAAGCCGGATTGGGTCAAATCGGCCTAAATAATCAGCTATTCGTGCCCGGTTTCGGATCTTATTGCTTCATAGCAACCGTCCTGACCACAACTCAGCTTCCTCCTTATCGCCCCTTTGAATTCCAAAACGCCGACCCCTGCGGCGAATGCCGCCGATGCATCGACGCTTGCCCCGGCAAATGTATTCCCGCCGACGGTTCAGCCATTGACGCCCGAAGCTGCATAAGCTACATTACCATTGAACACCGCGGCCCCCTCCCCGCCGGTCTTCGACTCCGATCCATCTACGGCTGTGACGTTTGCCAGCAAGTCTGCCCCCTTAACCGGGACATCAAACCTACCCATATTCCCGAGTTTGCGCCCTCAGACGCAATCAAAACCCTAACCCTCGCCAAAATCGGAAATATGACTCAAGAAAGCTTCTCCGCAATCTTCCGCGGCTCACCAATCAAACGCACCAAACTTACCGGCCTTCTCCGCAACCTTAACCAATTAGCAACTAAATAAGATGAAGTTATCTTCACGCTTCTGTCCCGGTCCGGCATACTACCGTCTTCTCGCCCTGAATCCCGGCGAGCCGGTGATTATTTGCGGCGGCGAACGCTTCGACAAACGCAAAAAATCAGCCCACCGCATGACCATCGCCGACACCCGAGGCCCCCTGGATCTGACCGTACCAATCGCTAAGCCATACGGCCAAACATGGGCCACGACCAACGTCAGCCGACACAACGACTGGTTTCAGCTCATGTGGACCGCACTCGAAAGCGCCTACGGCAGAACACCTTACTTCGAGTTTTATGCCGACGATTTCCGCCCGCTGCTCATCGGAGTTGAGGACTTCGGCACTGTCGGCGACCTTAATTTCCGTTTTGATTGCGCCATTCGCCGCGCCCTCGGACTTCAAAACCCCGTCACCTATTCCCCGACGGAATCAAACCCCATGGAAATCCCCGCATGGCAACCTGAACCCTACTGGCAGATTCGCCAAGACACGCTCGGTTTTATACCCAATCTTTCAATCTTAGACCTCATCTTCAACCTCGGACCCGAAACAAACCTCCTATGGCACTGAACTATATCTGGATCGCATTTTTTCTCGTCGCCTTCGCCGTATGTGTCGGAATCTCAATCTTTTCCGGAGACCTTAGCATCTGGTCGACGGTCATGAACGCGACTTTCACCTCAGCCTCCACCGCATTTGAACTCTCCATAGGTCTCACCGGCGTCCTGTCCCTTTGGCTCGGTTTGATGAAGATAGGCGAACGCGCCGGGGTCATCCGATTCTTTGGCCGACTGGTTTCCCCGTTATTCTCACGCCTTTTCCCGGGAGTGCCGAAAAATCACCCCGCAATGGGCTCCATGTTCATGAACTTCTCGGCAAACATGCTCGGCCTTGACAATGCCGCCACCCCCCTCGGGCTCAAAGCCATGCAGGAACTCCAGGAACTTAACCGCGAGAAAGACACCGCCACGGACGCCATGATTATGTTCCTTGTGCTCAACGCTTCCGGACTCTGCCTTATCCCAATCAGTATCATCATGTATCGC
This sequence comes from uncultured Porphyromonadaceae bacterium, assembly GCA_947176925.1. Lineage (GTDB taxonomy): Bacteria > Bacteroidota > Bacteroidia > Bacteroidales > Muribaculaceae > UBA3263. The sequence goes on along the minus strand of CAMWSN010000058.1, from coordinate 3,190 downwards.
GCTCAGGCCGGCGCCGCGAATCCCACCGACGTCTTCCTGCCGATTCTGACTGCCACTTTTATCGCCACCCTGGTCGGAATCATCGCCCTCTGCCTCAAACAGCGAATCTCCCTGAAAGACCCCGTGCTGCTATCGTGGCTCGGCGGACTGGCCCTGATAATCGGAGGCATAGTCTGGTTTTTCAGCTCCCTTCCCCAGGACGCCGTTCAGGTTTATAGCGGATTCGTGGCTAACTGCCTTCTCTTCTCCGTCATTGTCGGATTCCTTGTGGCCGCTCTATGGAAACGTATCAACGTCTACGAAGCCTTCATCGACGGCGCAAAAGAAGGCTTCCAGACGGCCATAAAGATCATTCCTTATCTCGTGGCCATCCTCGTCGCTATCGGCGTCCTGCGCGCCTCCGGAGCCATGGATATCCTCACTCAGGGAATGCAGTGGCTCGTCGGACTGACCGGACTTGACACCGAATGGGTCGGAGCCCTGCCTACGGCCCTCATGAAGCCTCTATCCGGCTCCGGTTCCCGAGGGATGATGGTCGACCTTATGTCGACCTACGGACCCGACTCATTCGTGGCCCGCTGCTCTGCGGCTATCCAGGGAAGCACGGACACGATGTTCTACGTCCTCGCCGTCTACTTCGGCTCCGTCGGCATCAAACGAACCCGCTACGCGGTCCCCTACGCCCTCTTAGCCGACCTCACCGGCTCCGCCGCCGGAATCCTCGCCGCCTACATCTTCTTCACCTAAAAATGTTATTATAATTATGGAAAAGACTAAACGTTACATGCTCGCTGAGAGCGAAATCCCCCGTCGGTGGTACAACATTCAGGCCGAAATGCCTAACAAGCCTCTGCCTCCGATTCATCCCGCAACGAAACAACCTCTGAGCCCCGAAGACCTCTTCCCCATTTTTGCCGAAGAACTTAGTCGCCAGGAACTCAACCAGGAAGACGCCTGGATCGAAATTCCCGAGGAGGTCAGGGAGAAGTATAAATTCTACCGCTCCACTCCCCTCGTGCGCGCCTATGCCTTGGAGGAAGCCCTCGGAACGCCGGCTCATATCTATTTCAAGAACGAAAGCGTAAGTCCCATGGGCTCTCATAAGCTCAATTCGGCCATCCCTCAGGCCTACTACTGCAAACAGGAAGGCGTGAAAAACGTGACCACCGAAACCGGCGCCGGACAGTGGGGCGCATCCTTGGCCTATGCTGCCAAGATGTTTGGCCTCGAGGCCGCCGTCTATCAGGTCAAGATCAGCTATGAGCAAAAGCCTTACCGCAAGAGCATCATGCAGACCTTCGGCGCTCAGGTGACTCCGTCGCCCTCAATGTCGACCCGTGCCGGAAAAGACATCCTGACCCGTACTCCCAACCATCAAGGCTCTCTCGGCACTGCCATTTCCGAGGCTGTGGAACTCGCTCAGACAACTCCTGACTGCAAGTATACCCTCGGATCCGTACTGAGCCACGTAACTCTCCATCAGACCGTCATCGGCCTTGAAGCCGAGAAACAGATGGAGATGGCCGGCGAATACCCTGACGTGGTCATCGCATGCTTCGGCGGAGGCTCCAACTTCGGCGGCCTCGCATTCCCCTTCATGCGCCATAACTTCACCGGCGAACGTCAGACCCGATTCATCGCCGCCGAACCCGAATCGTGCCCCAAACTGACCCGTGGCAAGTTCATGTATGACTTCGGCGACGAGGCCGGTTACACGCCCCTGCTCCCCATGTTCACCCTCGGCCATAACTTCCGCCCGGCCAACATCCATGCCGGAGGACTGCGCTATCACGGCGCCGGAGTAATCGTCTCCCAATTGCTCAAGGATGGTATGATGGAAGCTGTAGACATACCCCAGCTCGAATCATTCGAAGCCGGCACACTCTTTGCCCGCACCGAAGGAATCATCCCCGCCCCCGAATCATGTCATGCCATCGCCGCCACAATCCGTGAAGCCCTCAAAGCCAAAGAAACCGGCGAAGAAAAAGTTATCCTCTTCAACCTCTCCGGCCACGGCCTCATCGACATGGCTTCATACGACAAATACTTCGCCGGCGACCTCCAGAACCACACCATCTCCGACGCCGAAATCGCCGCCTCCCTCCAATCCTGATCCGAACCTCTCTAATCACCAAACCCTCGCCATCCGGTCATATCCCCGGATGGCGTTTTTTTCAAAAACACAAAATAAAACCCATCAAAAACACAAAATAGTTTTGCAGATCAGTCTATTGCCGGTAAAGGATTAATTCATTGCGCGCTGTTCCGCTTCGGCGCGTAGTGTTTTCATTTCTCTTTCACTTTTTGCCTGAAATGGAATCACTACGCGTGCTTTCTTGTCAATGAATCCGTAAAGCACTGACTCTTCATTGTCTTCCATTCCATATCCATCTTCATCCATGAAATACATGCCGTCCGGATAAAGAGTCCACCTCACAAGAGTAACACCATTTACAAACTTATACAAGCCAAATATCTGATAATATGCAGAAAAACTGTAGGCGTTACGATTATTTTTAAGCGTTTCAACCCCGTCCCAGTCAACATCATCCTCGGTCAGAAAAGTCAGCGTGAGGTCTCTGTCCATCAACTCATAAGCCTCCGCCGCCTCGTGATTGACGAGGAATCGCTCTCGCCAGTAGTTGTAGATTACCTCCTCCACAACTGCCATGCCTTCGCCCAGGTCTTTCAATCCGGAATATGGGTACTCATCATACATTGGATTCTGAAGCTCCCTGTAAAGTTCTTTCGCATTCATAGTGGTAATATTAAATAAATTTGTAAGGCTTGACATCCGCTTATAAGACAAATCAAACGAAACGCATCATGTTTTATTGACTCCTGCAAAATTAATAAAATTTTCGAAATCTACCATAGTCTGCACGCGAGTGTAGACTATCGGTTGTTTTACCATAATCTGCGTGAGGCTTCTGCGTTGCTTGTTCAACGAAGAAGGGCATACCAGAGCCTCGGACGGTGGATCGAGCAAGTGATACAGACCTCCACGCTTTTCTTTTCACAAATCATCAATTAAGTCTGAATTCGGGGAGATGACTGGATTTTAGTCGCTCCCCGATTTTTTACTTATAAACATGCTCAGATGGTATAATACAGGAATTTTCTGCGGAATATTCGGCGAGGGAGGGGACGGCGCGGGGGAAATATTTGATTCTGAGGGAGGGTTTTGCGG
>CAMWSN010000057.1 GCA_947176925.1 uncultured Porphyromonadaceae bacterium | reverse complement strand
CTCGTCAAATAATAAACCAATCATTATCACAAATCTTTCACAATGAAAAAAGTCATTCCTTTTTGTGTGTCTTTCGATATTATAACATCGGTGCGGGCGAAATGGTTCATCGGAAAGTGAAAAAAATTTTGTAAATTTGCGGGTATGAAAAGGATTTTATTATTTCTGACGGCATTAGGAGTCTTTTCCGGGGTTTTCGGACGAGATTTTTCAGCGGCAACCCGTATAGATTCCCTCGATCAGGAGCTTGCGGCTGCCCGGGAGCAGCTTGCGGCGCTCGATGAGGATTATTATCGTCATTCGGTCTGGGGTTTGGGGCGCTATACGTCGCTTGGTTTTTCGCTATTGGGGAATACGGATATAGGTGGGCTGCCGCGTAATTACAGTTCGTTTGGCATCTCTATAAACCAGGGAACTACTTATCTTTGGCCTGATGGCGCGGGTTTCGGTCAGTTTATCAAGGTAGGGCTTGATGTGCGCTGGGTCGACCTGGAGTTGACCTGGTATGATAAATGGCATCAGCGGCTTGAGTTCAGTAGTTCCGGGGCATTGGGGGGCACGGGGCTTACGAAGTATCCGGATGCGCTGTCGATGCGCCGGATGAGTTTCTTGGCCGGAGTTTGCGGGTTTGGTCCGGCGGTTTGTTTCGCGCCGTTTTCGTGGGCCAACAACGGGATGTCGTCAGTGAAGCTTCAGGTTTATGGACATTATTTGCCGACGTTTGGACTAATGATATACCGTGGGACGCCCGTAGACCGCGAAGGAGAGCGCCTTAAGGGCCTTGATCGCGGTCCGTGGGTGACGTCGATGGGTTATGTCCATGGGTTTGATTTCGGGGTCAAGCTTCGGTGGCAGCGGTTTGCCGCCGGGGTTGAATACCGTTGGGCCATAGGCCATTTTCCCGCCGAGAGTTATCGCTGGGAACCTGCCGAATCGTTTCCTCTTACGGCTGATCCAGACGGGCGCTATAAGCGTTCTTTTGGCTCGACGCGCCTGCAATTCAGTTATTCTTTCTGAGGATTATTCGGCGTAGAGGTTTTCGGCTTCCTGGGGGATGTAGACTGTGGTGAGGTCGTCGATTTTGGCTTGGTCGGGTTTGTGGGTTTTGGGGTCGATGAGGGTCCGGATGGGGTAGATGTCAGGGTCTGAGGCTGACTGGAAGTCGGCGGCGTCTTCGGAGTAGTCACCGTCTTCAACGGCGTCGGCTTCAATAGCGTAGTCGCTGAATGCGATCGCGCGGTCGGCGTCTTCGCGACGTTCGGTGCCGACGAGGAGAGTAGTCGGGATGATGGTGAGTTGAGGGTCTTCACCCCAGATTTCAGGATTGTTGATTACTTGCTCCACCTGAGCAGTGATAGCGTTTGAGAGTTCTTTGCGTGTCATAGTTGTGTTTAGGGTTTAAGGTTTAGTGTTTATATTATAACGGGGGGGAGTGGGAAATTGTTTTGGGTAGAGGAATTGAAAAAGGCCGGGCGCGTGGAGCGCTCGGCCTTTTGTAGAAAATGGGGAAATTTAATTCAGGGATTATTCAGCTTCGTTGAGGATGCAGATAGCAACGCGGTTCCAGCTTTCTTCCTTGAACATTTCGCCGATGCCTTCGCCTTCAGCCTTGATGCGGTCAGCCTTGATGCCGTACTTGCTAACGAGCATGGTCTTGACAGCTTCAGCGCGCTTGGCAGCGAGTTTGAGGTTGAAGTCGAGGTTACCGTCCTTAGAAGCGTAGCCCTTAACGACAACGGTAGAGGTGGGGTTGTGCTTCATGTAGTCAGCGATCATTTCAACGTTGGGCTTCTGGTCAGCAGCGATGGTTGAAGAGCCGATGCGGTAGTAGACGTAGCGGATAGATTCGAGGGTGTTAGATTTTTCAACAACGGTGTTGGTCACTACGGGCTTGTTGAGACATTCTTCGAGCTGAGCGGCGAGAGCGGCGTTAGCAGCAACAACGTCAGCGTTAGCGGCAACGAGGGCAGCGTTTTCAGCGCGGAGGGCGTTGATCTGATCGTTGTAGGGAGTGAGATCAACGGCGGGCTGGAAGGTGAAGCTGTGAGTGCCGTTAGAGTTGCCGAAGTGGTAGGTTACGCCGGCTTCAATCTGGCCGATAGCGTAGTGGCGGTTGAGTTGAGCGGTGTTGGAAGAGATGTTGTAGATAACAGAGGGCTTGATGCCGATGGTCCAAGCCTTGGCTTCGCCGAGGTTGAAGTTGAAGTTTACGCCAAACTTGGTGCCGAGGTCGTTGTAGTCCTTGCCTTCGTTAGCGGGGATGAAACCGTGGAGCCAGCCGATACCGCCGACAGCTTCAACTTCGAATACACGGGGGTGACCGGCGTAGCCAGCGAAGAGGTTGTTGAGGTTGATGGCGCCGAAACCGCCGACGTAGATTTTGTCAACGATGTTGTGAAGAGAGGGCTGGTGGTTGAAGGTAGAGGTATTGAACATTGCTTCGCCTTCAACGCCGAGACCGAGAGAGGGAGTGATTTGCTTGCGGATTTCGAGACCGGCAACGCCACGCATGTTGCGGAGGAAGGTGATGTGCTTGCCTTCAGCGTCAACTGCGGGGTTCCACATCGGAGAAACTACGCCGCCCTTGAGGGTGATAGAGTAGTTGTCAAAGGGCTTGCTGGGGGTCAGGGGAGCAAACTCCGCCTTGGCAGTGCCGGCGAGCACGAGAGCAGCGGCAGATGCGATGATAAATTTGTTCATTTTGGTTAATTAGTTGAATTTGTTAGGTATTTTGTAAGTTAAACGAATTTTGGCGTTGTTTTGTTCGCGTGAGAGAGGATGAAATTAAGAGTTTTTGTAACGTGGGTGATGGAGGAGGAGTTCTTCGCGCAGGCGGTGATGATCCATGTGGATGTATATCTGGGTTGTGGATATGTCTTCGTGGCCGAGCATTTCCTGGATAGCGCGGAGGTTTGCTCCGCCTTCGAGCAGGTGAGATGCGAAAGAGTGGCGGAGGGTGTGAGGGGAGATTTCGCGGGCTATGCCTGCGCGGGAGGCGAGGTTTTTGATGATGTCGAAGACTCGGATGCGGGTGATTCGGCGTCCGGTTCGGGGGGAGAGAAATACGTAGTTTTCTTCTCCGGGTTTGATTTTGCCGTCGGCGCGCTCGTTTAGCCAGAGGGTGATGGCGTCGGCGGTGATTTCGCCAATCGGTACGAGGCGCTGTTTGCGTCCCTTTCCGAAGACGGTCATGTAACCTTCTTCAAGGAAGAGAGCGTCCATCTGGAGGTTTATGAGTTCGGAAACCCGGAGGCCGCAGCCGTAGAGCGTCTCAATGAGAGCGCGATCACGGACGGCTTCACGAGCGGAGGGGTCAATGGAGTCGACCATGAGGTCAATTTCTTCGAGGGCAAGAACCTCGGGGAGGTGGAGTCCGGCTTTTGGGAGTTCGAGGAGGAGAGCGGGATTGGAGGATATGTGACCTTCCATCTGGAGGAATCGGAAGAATGATCGGATGCCGCTGACGGTGCGCGCCATAGAGCGTGGGGAGAGTCCGCAGTCAATGAGGGAGGCCATAAAATTTTGGAGTGTATCAATCGTAACGTCCGCTAACTCAATGTCTTGGGCTTCGAGGAAGGCACAGAGACGACGGGCGTCGATGCCGTAGGCACCACGCGAGTTCTCGCCGGCGCCGCGCTCCAAAAGGAGGTAGGCGTCGAAGCCTTCGAGAAGTTTAGAATTAAGCAGGGTCAGCATAACGTGTGAAGTAATTGATAGTTAGAGAGGTGCAAAGTTACGGAAAAAAATTATAAATAAAAAATAAAAAATGAAAAATGAGAGAAAAATTAAAAATTAAGAGTGCAAAATGTAAAATGAGTTGAGGAAGAAGCACGTACGAGACTTTTTCCCATTTCGTTTTTTACTTTTTATTTTGCATTTTTAATTTAATGAAATGGAAGGGGAGTAGTGAAGCGCATGTCGCGTCGGGTGATGGGGTGGACAAATCGGAGTGACAGGGCGTGGAGACACATTCGGTGGAGCGGCGATGGATGTCCGCCATAGCGATGGTCTCCGCTGATGGGTGTTCCGAGGTGTTTCATGTGTACTCGGATCTGGTTTTTGCGTCCGGTGTCGAGTTCACATTCCACTAAGGTTAGGCCGCGGAGGGATCCGAGGGTACGATAGCGGGTGATGGCTAATTGTCCTTCCTGAGAGTCGGCTGGGAGTGCATAGACTTCGTGGCGCGAGTTTTCGGCCAGGCGGGTACGCACGGTTCCTTCGGCGGGTTCGGGGGTTCCTTCGACCAGGCAGACGTATTTGCGTTCCAGGACCATGTTGTTCCAGTTATGCTGGAGGGCTTCTTTGGCCTCGATGGTTTTTGCGAAGACCATTAGTCCGGTAGTATCGCGGTCCAGTCGGTGGACAATGAAGAGTTTATTGTCCTTGTGGGCCCACTTGAGGTAGTCGCGGAGAATTGAGTAGGCCGTTTCGCGGTTTCGGCCGGTATCGTCGCCGATGGATAGGAGTCCGTAGCCTTTGTTGATTACTATAATCTGGTCGTCCTCATAGACTATGCGGAGGCGACGGTGGGTAAATTCGCGGAATTCGCGGGTCAGGTTAACCTCAACTTTCGCGCCGGGGTCAAGGGGTTGTGTGGCCCGGGAGGTCACGGCGCCGTTGACCCGGACCTGTTTGTGGGCAAGCATCTGCTTGAGTGTCGTCCGCTTGTAGTGGGGGAGTATTTCGCCTAAAAAGGGGAGAAGGTCAACTGATTCGCTTACCTCATAGGTGCGAATAACGTCAGGCTTCCCTGCGGAGGGAAGATTAGCGAGTTTAGCCATTATTTTTTTGCGCGGGGTTTTCGCGCCTTTGGAGCGGGTTGATTATTAATGATTTCCATGCACTGCTCCAGGGTCAGCGCTGCGGGGTCAGTGACCGTCTTGGGAATTTTGAAGTTCTCTTTTTTGTAGGCAATGTAGGGGCCGAATCGTCCTTTGAGAATCTGGAGTTCGGGTTCTTCATCGAATGATTTGATGTTGCGCTGGGCTTCCTCAAGGCGTTTGGCTTGAATAAGTTCTATGGCTTGATCAAGGGTGATTTCGGCAGGTTCGATGTCCTTGGGGATGCTGACGAATTTTTTGTTGTGTTTGACGTAGGGCCCGAAGCGGCCGATGGCCACTGAGACTTCTGCATCTTCAAAATCGCCCAGCACGCGAGGAAATTCAAAGAGTTTGAGAGCTTCGTCGAGGGTCAGGGTGGCTATGGATTGGCCTTTGAGCAGGGAGGCGAAGAGGGGTTTTTCGTCGCCTTCAGCATCGCCAATCTGGACCAGTGGCCCGAAACGGCCGATTTTGACGCTGACGGGTTTTCCTGATTCGGGATGGACGCCGAGCATACGTTCGCCGACTTTATGTTCGGTTCGGGTTTGCAGCGCTTTGTCAACTTCGGGATGGAACCGGTCATAGAATTTGCCGATTTCTTCCTGCCACTTGGATTTTCCTTCGGCAATTTCGTCAAATTGCTCCTCAACCTGAGCCGTGAAGTTATAGTCAAGAATATCGGGAAAGTTTTCCTCGAGGTAGTCATTGACAATCATTCCGGTGTCGGTCGGGACAAGTTTGCCGCGGTCTGAGCCGATGGTTTCCGTTTTTTCGGAAGATATAATAGTTCCGGTTCGGGGATTGAGTGAGAGGACTTCGAATGAGCGTTCGATGCCTTCACGGTCACCGCGTTCGACGTATTCGCGCTGTTGAATCGTAGAGATTGTCGGTGCGTAAGTTGAGGGGCGTCCGATTCCGAGGTCTTCCATTTTTTTTACGAGTGCGGCCTCGGTGTAGCGCGGGGGATGTACGGTGAATCGCTGAGTGGCGGTGATTTCAACGGGGTCAAGTTCTTCACCGGGAGTAAGAGCCGGGAGGAGGTCCTTGGCTTCGGCGGCTTCGTCGTCATGACTTTCCATGTATACTCGAAGGAAACCGTCAAACTTGATGGTTTCGCCGGAGGCGGTGAAGTGTTGGGGGCTGTTAGAGATAGAAATCTCGGCGGTAGTTCGTTCGAGTTGAGCATCGGCCATCTGAGAGGCTATGGCGCGCCGGCGGATGAGCGTGTAAAGTTTCTTTTCGCGGTCCGAGCCGGGAATTGTTTCCACGTCGACGTAGGTCGGTCGGATGGCTTCGTGGGCTTCCTGAGCGCCTTTTGAGCCGGTGTGGTATCGGCGGGTCTTCAGGTATTCGGGACCAAGTTTGTCGGTGATGACCTTGGCGATGGTGTTCAGCGCGAGGTTTGAGAGGTTGACCGAATCCGTACGCATGTAGGTAATATGTCCGGCCTCATAGAGGTCCTGGGCTATGCGCATGGTCTGGCTGACGGTGAATCCGAGTTTGCGGGCCGCCTCCTGCTGGAGGGTCGAGGTGGTAAACGGCGGAGCGGGGCTCTTGGTGACGGGTTTAGTCTGCACCTTATTGACGGCAAATGATGCCGCGGCGCATTTTTCCAAGAGAGCCTGAGCTTCAGAGTGGTTTTCCAATCTGGTTGACAGCTCGGTGCGGAGTCGGGCTCCGTCATGGGTCACGAAGAGACCGTTGACGCGATAGTATTCTTCGGGTTGGAAAGCTTCGATTTCTTTTTCGCGCTCGGCAATCAGGCGCACGGCGACGCTCTGGACGCGTCCGGCCGAGAGTTGGGGCTTGATTTTGCGCCAAAGTACGGGGCTCAGTTCGAATCCGACGATGCGATCCAGGACGCGTCGGGCTTGCTGGGCGTTGACGCGATCCATATCGATGGAGCGGGGGTTGGCTATGGCGTTAAGGATAGCGTCCTTGGTTATTTCGTGGAAGGCTATACGCTTTGTTTTTTCGGGAGTGAGCCCGAGGACTTCGTAAAGATGCCAGGCAATTGCTTCTCCTTCGCGGTCTTCATCGGATGCGAGCCACACCATGTCGGCTTTTTTGGCGGCAGCTTTCAGTTCGCGAACCTGACTTTCTTTTTCGGTGGGAATCTCATAGTTAGGTTCGAATGAGGGGCCGGCGCCATCACGCGGGTCGAGGTCAACACCTTTTTTGGCCAGGTCACGGATATGGCCGCGACTTGACATAACCTTGAAATCTTTACCAAGGAATTTTTCTATTGTTTTAGCCTTAGCAGGCGATTCGACTATTACGAGATTCACGGATTGAACTAAAAATTAATAATGCAAAATACAAAATGCAGAATAAATGCAAAATTAAAAATGCAAAATGCAAAATGGTTTTGGGGCGGCAAAATTACGCAAATTTTTCTGGAAATCAAAATTCGAGGCCGATGTTGTCAACCCAGAGTTCCATACCGACCTGGCCTTCGTAGGCGGTACCGGAGCCGGCGGAACACATCAGAATCATGTGGGTCGGCGTAGCGTTTTCGTCGTCCCATCCTTCTTCCTGAATGGGTACCATCTTGCCTTTTGAGTTTCGGGCATAGTATGCTTTGTTTCCGTTGAGCAGTCCCATGTAAGACTTGTAGCCGGCTTTTTTTGAGGCGTCGCCATAGACGATAGGAATTCTGTGGCCGTTTTTCCATCCGGAGTTGCCTGAGAAGCGTTGTCGACCGGTGCCTACTCGTTTGGCGTGGATATTTCCATTTTCATCCTCCCAGCGGCGCTGGAGGTAGATGAATACGTCGCTGGAGTCATTTCCGGAGTATGTTTTTTTCGAGCCGGTGGTGGCATAAGTGAGTTTGCCGGTTCCGGGGTCAACGACTTTATAGTCCAGGACCAAGGCCACGGGGCGCTTGGTGTAAGGGATTCCCATTTCAAATTTAGAGTAGGGGCTGGAGGTATTGGCAATCGGTTCGTTCATCTGGCCGAGGAAAATCGAGCCGGAGACGAGAACTTCGATGTCAAACATTCCGAGGACTTTACATTTTTCCAGACAGGTGGTCAGGCGCGCGGCTTTGCCTTTACCGACACGTTCGACCGGGAAAACGGCGTTAGAAGTCTTGACCACTCCCATGACTTTCGCGTAGACGTTGGAAGTGGCCCATGGGGAGCCTCCTAAGTTTTTATAAGCTTTAGCGCCCTCGATGGTCTGTGTAGGTGCAATTTCATAGACCTGCTTGGTTTTTCCGCCGATGACGGCACTTTCTTTGATGTTACGGGTGACCCAGCGGTTCATGTCGCCGAAAGCTATGGGTTCGATATTTTGTGCGGCGGCATTGATTGCGGCAGCGCAGCATAAGGTGAGAATAAGTTGTTTCATAAACATATAACGTGAATTTGGGTGAGAGGGTTCAAAAGAGATGGTAATCAAACTTCCGGCGATGAGATAGCCATCGGTGGCGCAGATTAGTCAGGGGCAGGCGGAGCAGGCGGAAGGGAATGGCCAGGAGCGATGGGCGGGAGCGGAGAGCCTTGAGAGTTTTGCGCCAGGCAAGGATTTCAATAATCCAAGCGGTCAGAACAGCGGCGAGGGGAATCGCGGCCAATGGCCAATTACGTAGCCACAATCCGGCGAGGCATGCGATTGCAGCGCTAAGAAGCATCATCCAGTTACAGAGTGAAGCGAATCCGAAGAAGCGACGTTCGGATTTGTCAAGTCGGCGGGATGAATAGAAGCGGGCAGGGCGAGCGGTCCGGAATTCATGTTTGGCCGAGGGAAATACGTAGCGTACGTGAGCCTGGGCGGCGATGACCACCTCGGTATTACCCGGTTTGCAGAGGCGGGATATGAAGATATCGTCGTCGCCGTCGCGAAGGTTCAGGGCGCCGTTGAATCCGCCGCTGCTGAAGAAAAGGTCGCGGCGGAAGGCTAAGTTGGCCCTGTGGCCACGCCAGGGACGACCGCGAAGGGCTGCCGAGAGCCATTCGGTGGTGTCGACGGAGTGGACGAATGAACGGTATCGCACGCCCAATCCTGAATCGGACTTAACGGAGGGCATGGCTGAGCCGATGACCACGTCAATGTTATCATTGGCAAATGGGGCGGCCATGCGTGCGAGCCACTGGTTTGAAAAGAGGCGTGACTGCTCGGTCAGGAGCATCACTACGGGATATTTCGCGGCTTTGACTCCGAGGGTGACGGCGAGTTTCCTGTGGGAGACGTTGCGTAGTTCGGCGGGAGTGAATGTAATGCGCAGGTTGGGGCGCTGCTCAAGGTGCTTAATGCGTGTTACGACGTCCTTGATGTTTTCGTTTTTGCCATCGTTTATGACGATGACTTCCATTTCGGCCGAGGGATATTCCTGCTCAAAAAGTTTCTGAATAAGCTGTTCGAGAGCCGAGGCATCATCTCCGGCCACTACGATGATGCTGACGGCCGGAGGCGCCGGGCGTGGGTCGGGATTAAACGGGGCGGTAGTCTGGCGATTTATTTCGTTGCCCACGGCCGCAACTCGGCCGCGATAAGCCGTGATGAGCCAAAGGGCTGATATTCCGGCTATGGCTAAGGCTATGTAACCGATGTTAAGAATAATCTCGGGGGTCAGCATTTATCAGGGAATTTATTTGGGAAGGTCATTTTGAGCTTCGGGCGCGTCAGCGCGCGGTAAACTAACAGGATACCGGCCAGGACGAATGGTACGCTGAGAATCTGGCCCATATTCAGGATCATCTGGCGCTCAAATTCTTCCTGAGGGTTCTTGACAAATTCAATAAGGATTCTGGGGAGGAAAACGCCGATGAAGAAGACCCCGAGGAGCAATCCGGGGCGTGCTTCGGCATTGCGTCGCCAGTACATCCACATCAGCAGGCCGAAGAGGAGGAAATAAGCACCGGCCTCATAGAGCTGGGTGGGATGGCATGCGGAATCAGTGGGGGCGTATTCCACTAACCATTCGCGCGACAGGGGGAATTTGAATCCCCAGGGGAGGGTGGTCGCATGGCCGAAGATTTCAGAGTTGAACAGATTGCCCAAGCGAATCAGTGCGGCCACGAGGGCCACGGCCACAACCAAGCGGTCAAAGGTCCACAGGGGGGAGCGTTTGGTGACAATCTTGCTGTAGATGAACACGGCGATGATGATGGCGATAGTGCCGCCGTGGGAGGCGAGTCCGCCTTCCCAGAAGGCAATGATTTTTTCGGGGTGCTGGCTGTAATAGTCCCATTCGTAGAAGAAGCAGTGGCCCAGTCGGGCGCCGACAATCGTGGCGATGGCAACGTAGATCAGCAGCGAGGCGATCCATTCCTCCGGGGCGCCTTCATGTTTGAAGATGGACCATACGATCCAATAGCCGGCAATGAAGCCGATCAGGAACATCAGTCCATACCAGCGGACTCCGACCTGGCCCAGGTCCACCCCCTCAGGGGTTCCGGCAGCTTTAAACAGCAGGAAGATACCAAGGGCGATGGCCAGGTAGAAGCCGAACTTCGAGAGGTCCGGTTTTTCAGAGGGTCTGGAGCCGGCGGATTGCCACTTTTTCAGTTCATGGCGGCGGGATAAGACATCAAGAACAGCCCAAAGGATACATAAAAGGACGCCGAGGAAGAGCATCCCTTGGGAGAGATGCAGATTTTCAACCCGGAAAATCTCCGGGCGTACGGTCCAGTTTACGTAGAGCAGACTCATTTTTGGAAGAGATTCTGGATGGAGCCGATAGAGGAGAGGACGGATGAGGCTTCGTAAGGGATATAAACGGTTTTGTTGTCTTTGCCGGAGGTCATCTCGCGCAGGGTATCGATATATTTCATGGCGAGCATGTAAGTGGCGGGGTTGGTGTTTGAGGCGGCTACAGCTTCGGCGACTCGGCGGATAGCTTCGGCCTCGGCTTCGGCATTGAGGATGATTGCGCGGGCTTCACCTTCGGCGCGAAGGATTTCGGTTTGCTTTACGGCTTCCGCAGCGTTGATTTTCGAGGCCTTTTCACCTTCGGACTGGAGGATGAGGCTCTGTTTTTTACCTTCGGCATTGAGGATTTCGGCTCGGCGGTTACGTTCGGCCTGCATCTGTTTCTCCATGGCTACACGGACCGATTCCGGGGGGGTGATGTCCTGGAGTTCGACGCGATTGACCTTGACGCCCCATTTATTTGTAGCGTCGTCAAGAATCACCTGGAGCTTGGAGTTGATGGTGTCACGGCTGGTGAGCGTTTCGTCCAGTTCCAGTTCGCCGATGACGTTACGCAGCGAAGTCTGGGTCAGTTTTTCGATGGCGTTGGGGAGGTTGTCGATTTCATAGACGGCCTTCTTGGGGTCTACGATCTGGAAATAGAGGAGGGCGTTGATTTCAGTGGTGACGTTGTCGCGGGTGATAACCTGCTGGGAGGGGAAGTCGTAGACCTGTTCGCGGAGGTCAATGACTGTGGTTGCGGTGGTGCGCACAATGTGGCGTCCGCCGATTGCAGTTTCTACCCGGCGGGTATAGATGGTCTTGGGTTTGTCAATGAAGGGGATGAGGAAGTTGAGTCCGGGGGGGAGGACCTTATGGAATCGGCCGAGGCGTTCGACGACCTTGGTTTCGGACTGGGGTATAATCTTGACGCCGGCACTGATGACGACGATGGCGAGGACTACGACTACGGCAGCGAGGATGATGTTCATAACTTTTTAAAGAGGGGATTTAGGGTTAAAATCTTCGGGGAGCGGTGTTTGGGCCTTGAGGAGGTTGAAGGTGAAGCAGAGGCCATGGGGGTCGACGTTGCTGACGGTGATGTCTCCTCCGATTGCCGCAAAAGTGCTTTTGACAATTGGGAGACCTAATCCGGTGCCTCCGGCTTTGCGGGCTCGTCCTTCGTCGACGCGATAGAAGCGGTCAAAGAGGCGCGAGAGGTGTTCTTCGCCGACTCCGGTGCCATCATCCTTAAATTCGAAGACGTAGTCGGTTTCGGTTTCGCGAACCATATTGAGCTCCATCTTCGTACCTTTGGAATAATTGGCGGAGTTTTTGACCAGGTTAACCAAGGCGTTGGTAATCAGCGAGTAGTTGCCCTTGACCATGCAGTCAAACGGGACGTGGTATTCGAATTCCAGCGCGCCTCCAAGTTGACTGACTTCGATGTCGTTGGCCAGGGAGTAAACCAGGTCATGGAAGTCAAATTCGGTTATTTCCACCTGCTGGGTGCCGTCTTCAAGGCGGGTGATTGAGCTGACGTCCTTGAGGAGCTGGGTGAGACGGTCAGCATGGGCCTGCGCTTTTTCGAGGAATGAGCGTCGGAGGCTTTCGGGCATATCGGGGTCGGAATTAATAGTGTCCAGGTAGCCTTTGATGATTCCGACGGGGGTTTTCAGCTCGTGGTTAATGTTGTTGCTGGTCTGGCGCTTGATTAGTTCGCGCTCCTTGACGGCGCGCATTGCTACTTCGTGTTCATGTTTGCTTCGCTCCAGGGCCTTATCCTTGTCGAGATATATGCGGACAATGTTGCGGCTGACCTCGCCTAATTCGTTGGCGGGGAATTTCATGTGTTCGATGTTTTCGATTTTCCCTTCTGAGGCAAGGTTGGCGAAGTCCCGGAGGGTATAGACGCTTCGGCTGACAACCGTACAGAGATAGAAGGCGATACACGTTGATACC
Source organism: uncultured Porphyromonadaceae bacterium (assembly GCA_947176925.1). Taxonomy (GTDB): domain Bacteria; phylum Bacteroidota; class Bacteroidia; order Bacteroidales; family Muribaculaceae; genus UBA3263. The sequence continues at coordinate 636 of CAMWSN010000057.1, read as the reverse complement.
AGGGCCATGAGTCCGACGATAATCCAGACCATAGAGTCATAACTCAGCGCGCGGGTTACTCCGACGTTGAAAGGCATGCCGACGATAGTCTGTATGGCGCCGTCGTTGCTGGTCATGGTGTTCATCATCAGCAGTTCATGGTCTACGAAAGCGGGTCGGATGTTCGTGATTTCGTCAATGCCGTTTGACTCGCGGACCTCGGCAACTTCGTCAATTATGTGGTGCTGGTCATTTTCAATCAGGAAGGGTACGCCGGTTGCTGCGATGAGGTTATTATCGGAGTCGTAGACCGATATTCGGATCGCGTCAAGAGTAGTGTTGTTATTGTAGACGTCGATGAAGTCGACCATCTGCTGGAGGTCCTGCCCGTCGACGTAAGCCTTGATTATTGTCGTATTGACATTACGGAGCTGAAGCTCGAGGTTATCTCGCTTCACTTTCTTCTCATGGTTCACCAGATATACCACCAGGAGAGCCATGATGCTCCAAATCAGCAGGGTTAGCGGCAAAAACAGCCGCCACCTCAAACTAAACGTTTTCTTTAAATCCATAGCCGAACCCAACTCTCGTTTCAATATGTTTGCCATAGGCGCCGAGTTTGGTTCGCAGGCGGGTAAGGCTGGTGTCAACCGTGCG
>CAMWSN010000056.1 GCA_947176925.1 uncultured Porphyromonadaceae bacterium | reverse complement strand
GTTCACAATCGGCTGGAACTGGGCAAGCGATTACGGTACCAGTGATGATTCAGCTGAAATGGCTAAATATCTTCTTGATTATTCACCGATTCATAATATCAAGAATGACGGCACCCCTTATCCGGCTATCCTTATTACGACGGCTGACCATGATGACCGCGTAGTGCCGGCTCATTCATTCAAGTATGCTGCCACACTCCAGGCCGCCAATACCGGCGATAAGCCGAAACTGATTCGTATCGAAAGCAATGCAGGCCACGGCGCGGGCAAACCCCTGAGCAAGAGTTTGGACGAATACTCTGATATTTATTCATTTATCTTCTATAACTTAGGGGTTGAACCTAAATGAGAACAGCCTTTTTTGCCATAACCTTATTGGCGTTGACTGCTTGCCAGACCGGAGTGGAGAGTACTCCGCGGATTACTGCCAAGCAGGTGAGTCGCCACGTAGGCGTTCAATCGGCCGAAGCTGCCTTGTTGAGCACCATTCAGGGGGAGAAGCCCTCTGAATGGCGCCCCGGCAAGGTATTTACCTTGACCGATGGCAAAATCTCTGTGGCTTATACCCCTTCCGGAATTTCCTCCGAACTGCACCCCGGAGATACGCTCCGGTTTGAGTCAATGTCGCCGGCTACTACCATCACCGGTGCGCGCATGACCGATTTCCGGTTCTTGACACCTGAAGGAAAGGCCGTAAATTATCGAATGGAGACTCCTCCCGAGCGCCTCGGTGAATTCGTCACGTTACCGTTCTTGGTAGAGGCAACGGTCGTTGACTCTGTACGCTCACTGCTGAAAGACCGTAAGCTCTGGACCACTACTTTGCAGCGTTATGACCATTCCGGGCAATCAATCGGAGGCCGGAAATTCCAGCCTGTATTGATAACCGATGTCCGCGCCGGGTTAGGGGAGTATCCTGTGGAGGTCCTGATGGGCAATGAAATGATTTATCTGACGGTAGACCCTTCGAGTCGTGTCAATCGAAGATTTGCCAATCTTTTTTCATTGACAGACCCTCGCAAGAACTACCGCCATATTACTGACAAAAACTGGGAATTGATCTGTCGCGGCGAAGTGGCCGACGGCATGACCATGGAAGAATGTCGCCTGGCACTTGGCTCGCCACGCGAGGTTGAGCGCGAAGCCACTTATGGTGCCCTCATTGAACGATGGACTTACGAAAATGGCATCTTCCTAATCTTCTCCGACGGCCTCCTGACTCGCTTCCGCCACTAATTACATATCATATGAACATTGAATGGGGGGGACGCGTTTTAGAAGAAAAATCTTTTTTATGGTTAATTCTTCAGTAAATAAATCGGATTCTCCCACGCCGGAGCTTTCGTCTGCGCCGCGGAGTTATGCGATGTTCGTCGTGTTCATTGCTATTATCGGTGCGTTTTCTTCGTTGGTCAACGATATGTATTTGCCGACGATACCCTCAATGATGAAGGAGTTTCATACTACTCCCTCTATGACTCAGATGGGTATTTCAATGGCAATGCTCGGTATGGGGCTCGGCTCTGTCCTCTGGGGTTCGGCCAGTGACCGTTACGGACGCAAGCCTACGCTGATTATCTCTTTGATAATATTTGTGTTATCGACGGTTGTATCCTTATTTTCGGCCAACATTACGTTCTTTATTATCTGCCGCTTGTTCCAGGGGCTTGGCGCCGGGGGCGCTATGGTGTTGTCCACGTCTATTCCCGCTGACGTATATATGGGGCGCCAGTTGGCAAAACTGATGGCGATTGTCGGTGTGGTCAATGGGGTTGCTCCTGCTTTAGGTCCGGTTTTGGGCGGTTTTATGTCTGACCTGATTGGTTGGAAGGGTATTTTCGTCGTACTCCTCGTGATAGGCCTTGTTATGACTGTCTGGACCACGAGATACCGCGAGACCCTTCCGCCTCAGAGGCGATTGCAGGCTCACAGCATTTCTGACTATGTTGCTGCTTACAAGACCCTCTTTACCAATGGCCGGTTTATGATTTATGTGACGATCAAAGCTGTAGCCATCGGTCTGCTTTATGCCTATATTTCATCGGCACCGTTTATCTTGCAAAGTCACTATGGGTTCAGTGCGTTGGCTTTTGGACTTATATTCGGAGGCAATGCGCTGGCCATGAGTGTCGGTTCAACTTTGGCTCTGAAGTTTAAGGTGATGAAACAAGGAATGGTTGTGGGTTGCATAGGCATGTTTGTGTTTGCGGTGGCTGAGGCTTTCGTAATATGGAATCAGTCCGCATTTTTATGGTATGAAATCTTTGCAGTCCCGATGTTGCTCTTTTCCGGAATGATTTTTTCAAGTGCCAATACCCTGTCCATGGAAGTGGGACGTAGTGAGGCAGGAACGGCATCGGCCATTCTCAGCGTTGTAAAATACGTTTTTGCCGCTATCGTTTCCCCGCTTGTCGGCCTTGGAAATATGTTTCATTCTACGGCTATTGCATACGTGGCCGTAACGCTGATAGCACTTTTCCTTGCTTGGAAAGCGAGTCGGCTCACCGCACTGACCGACATGGAACGCAACTAAATTTACCAATATTATCAGATTAACATGGATATACTTGAAGTAATTAAAGAGAGACGTTCAGTACGCAGTTTTAACGGAGAATTATTAACTCCGGAGATGGAGAGCAGTCTGAATGCAGCAATAGCAAATACTTATAACCCGTTTGGCGGTAAAGTGACTATCCGTCTCAAGGCTTTTGACAAGAAAGCCGGCTATAAGCCCAGTACTTACGGAATGATTAAAGGTGCCACCAATTTCTTCATGCTTGGAATAGGGGCCGATGAAGCATCCGCTCTTTCTGCCGGATTTTGTTTTGAACAGGTCGTTCTGAAAGCTCAGGAAATGGGATTGGGTACCTGCTGGATAGCAGCAACTTTCAAAGGATCTGATTTTGACCGCGGGGAAGTTTGGCCTTCCGGAGAAGAATTGAAAATAATCTGTCCGGTCGGAGTTCCTGAGAAACCGCGGATTTTGGAAAAAATAGGGCGAATGGCAATGGGGAGTAATAAGCGCAAACCTTTTGGCGAGGTGTTTTTTACGGATAATTTCAAGAATCCTCTCGCTCCTGACAGTCATTTCGGCGAATCGCTCGAGATGATGAGACTTGCGCCGTCGTCAACAAATTCTCAGCCTTGGAGAGTATTGGTCGATGGACGGACGGTACATTTTTATTATAAGCCGAAGAGTTCCGTCTCAGTCCTTGACTGCGGAATTGGCATGTGTCACTTCTACCTGACCGAAAAATTTCTCGGACGCAAAGGCTCCTTCTTCAAGGCGGAATCTGCTCCGACTCCGCCTGAAGATTGGAAATATTTATACTCTTTTAGTGAGGAATAATCAGCCTTCGGTGTGAAAGTTAGTAAATAATCCGCGTTCCTGAGCAGGCAGTCCGGAGGATTTCGCCGCGGAGTCAATGGCCTTGATCAGGAACGCCATGTTTTTGCCAAGGTTGCGCATCGTCTGTAATCCTTCAAGGTCGGCTTCGACGTCCTCAGCCGTAAATCCGTGCACTTCATTCCAGTACGTGCTGGATACGATGGGCATGGCGCTGATAGTGAAATATTTGTTGATTTCATCAAACGCGGAGGTCGAGCCTGCGCGGCGTGACGATACCACTGCGGCAGCAGCTTTCATGGTCTTGTCTATAGTGGTGGAAGTGCTGTAGAACAAACGGTCAAGAAAGGCAAGTAACTGACCATTGGCTCCGGCGTAATAGACCGGGCTGCCAATGATTACGCCGCTTGCTTCGGCAAGTTTGGGCGCCGTTTCGTTGACCGCATCGTTAAAGACACAGTGTCCATGTTCCCGACAGAAGTTGCAGGCTATACAACCCCTGATTTCTTTATTGCCGACATTGACGCGGTCCGTCGCTATGTCGTAAGCTTTAAGTGTATCTTCAACTTCACGAAGACCGCGATCAGTACATCCCTTGAGGTGGGGGCTGCCATTTATTACCAATACTTTCATAACATTACACATTTTGTTTTTATAACATAACGAATGTTTTTGGTAAAAATTTTACAAAAGAGCTTTTACTTTCTGTTTTTTCTCAACTTTTTTCAGTATTGTATCGTTAAAGTATTGTAAGAATTAAATAAAGAAAGGATTATAAAAACTATGATTACACTCACAATCTGGAGCGATTTCGCTTGTCCTTATTGTTACATTGGGGAAACCCGTCTTGAAAAGGCTATTGAAGAGCTTGGAGTAAAGGAAGATGTTCATATTGACTATCGGGCTTATGAATTAAATCCTGAAGCCTCAAAGGAGGTGGTATCTTCTACTCCGGAACGTTTTGCCGAGAAATATCGTCTGAGTCTTGATGATGCCGAGGCCCAGATTGACCAGATTTCCGCTTTAGGTCGCGAGTTAGGGATAGACTTCAAGTATGCCACGACCCGTTATTCCAATACCCGCGATGCTCACAGACTGATGAAACTCGCCGAAGCAAAGTATGATTACGCTACTGTCAAGCGCCTTAATGAGCTGCTTTTCAAGGCTTACTTTGTTGAAAATCTTGTTCTTGCCGACCATTTGGTCCTTGTTTCAAAAGCTGTTGAAGCCGGTATGAATGATGAGGAGGTAAAGGCTGTATTGACGTCTGAAAAGTATGATGATGAAGTTCGGTTTGATGAACGCGAAGCGATGATGCGCGGAGTGCGCGGAGTCCCGTACATAGTATTTAACGGTGACTTTGCTGTTCCCGGAGCGCTAAGTCTTGACGGATTCAAGTCGGCAATTGAGAGAACATTAAGAAATGTGAAAGATAGCCAGCCGAAAGAGCGTGCTCATCAATGTGGCCCTGACGGTTGTAAACTTATGTAATAGAGTCACTATGATTCGCGAACTTCAAGTACAAGGTGTTTTCGCCGAAAACACCTATTTTTATATTGACGAGCATTCGAAATCAGGTTTCTTGATTGATCCCGGCGCACAAGCCGGAATGATTTATGACGTTATCGTCCGTAACGGGTGGAATATCGAGAAAATTCTCCTGACCCATGGACATTTTGACCACATGGGAGCTGCTGAATTGCTTCGGGAGAAATTAGCTGCGCCAATTTATATCTACTCTCCGGATGCCCCTTATCTGACTGATGCTCACTTAAATCTGAGCGCTAATTCCGGGCGCCCTGTAATCATCTCTCACTACGAGGAACTGTATGACGGCGAAATCATCCGGCTTAAAGCGAACTCAGGTTTTTACCTGAAAGTAATCTCCACTCCCGGACATACACCCGGTTCGGCAACGTTTTACTCCCCTGAAGAACATGCCGCTTTTGTCGGTGATACACTTTATCAGCATGGTCCGGGTTTGACTAACTTTCCCGGAGGAAACCGCCGGGAGTTGGAGTCAACAATTGTCACCAAGATTCTTTCTCTTCCTGACGATACAATCCTGCTCTCAGGTCATTCTTCACCGATAACCGTTGGCGATGAGCGGAGATTGTTACTCTAAGAGTAATGTTTTTATTATATTCTCATAATTTTTTCGTAACTTTGCGGGAAAATTTGAACATTGATGATGAATAACGATAATAAGTCTGAGCTGTTGCTCAATGTCAAAGGACTTCGCGCATCAATTGAGGGCAAGGAAATCCTCAAGGGTATTGACTTGGAAGTGCGCCCGGGAGAGGTACATGCAATCATGGGACCTAACGGGTCGGGAAAGTCCACTTTCTCCGAGGTTTTAGCCGGTGATCCGGCTTTTGAGGTGCTTGGCGGTACGGCCTTTCTTGATGGGGTTAACCTCTTAGAGCTTAGCCCTGAGAATCGCAGCCACGAAGGGCTCTTTCTCTCTTTTCAGTATCCCGTTGAAATCCCTGGAGTCTCAATGGCTAATTTCATGAAAGCTGCGATTAATGCCAAACGCAAATATTTCGGTCAGGATCCGTTCAATGCTGCGGAATTCCTGAAGTTGATGAAGGAGAAGCGTGCAATCGTTGAACTCGACTCAAAGCTCGCTTCACGTGCTGTCAACGAGGGATTTAGCGGCGGCGAAAAGAAACGCAATGAGATTTTCCAGATGGCAATGCTCGAACCGAAATTGAGCATACTTGACGAGACCGACTCCGGACTTGATATTGATGCGCTCCGAATCGTCGCCGAAGGGGTCAATAAGCTTCATACACCGCATAACGCTACTATCGTAATTACTCATTATCAGCGTCTCCTTGACTATATCAAGCCTGACTTTGTCCATGTCCTTTATAAAGGTCGTATCGTGCGTACCGGTGGTCCCGAACTCGCTTTGGAGCTTGAGGAGCGGGGCTATGACTGGATTAAAAACGAAATTGACGCCGCTGAGCAATCATGAACCAGTATTCCAAGCTATATTCTGAAAACGTTGACTCGCTCGGGCGTCGTCCGGAGGCATTGGAAGCCTTTGAGGCTCGTGTTCCGCAGCTTGATCGTGTATTTGAACCGGAGACCTATGCCGTCAACCTGCGTCGGTTGAAACTTCCCGTTGATGCCGCGCTGTCATTTAAATGTGCGGTTCCGGCAGTCAGTGCTTCTCCGGCCTTGATTGTCAACGATATTTTCCAGCCGGCGCGTCGCCTGCCTGACGGGGTAACGCTGATGTCGCTACGTGCTGCCGCTGAGCTTCATCCGGAACTGATTCCTGCGTCGCTTCGTAAGCGAGAGGAAATTACGGCTGAATCCGCACTCAATGACCTGTTGTGGACTGATGGGGCCCTGATTCGTATCGGACGTGGCATACACCTTGCCCGTCCTCTGCAGTTGGTTAATATCCTTTCGGCCCCGATGGACCTGCTGACGTTTCGACGCATAGTAATTGTGGCTGAGCCGGATTCCGATGCCTCACTGCTCATTTGTGATCATACTCAGGATTCCGAGCGTAACTATCTGGTCAATGAACTGATTGAGGTTAGGGTAGAGCAGGGTGCCCGCTTTTCTCTTGACCGAGTTGAAGAATCATCTCCGCTGACGGTAAGACGTTCTGAAATGCACGTGTCTCTAGACTCTGATGCTAAGTTTAAGTCAGCGTCGGCGGTGCTTTTTTGTGGCGATAGCGACTCTAAAATCCATGTTGACCTTCTCGCTCCCGGCGCCGAAGCTGAAATTAACGGAATGGTTATTGCCTCCGGTGAGGAAGCACCAAAGTTCCATACTTTTATTGTTCATCATGGTGAGCATACATCGTCTAATCAGACGTTTAAGTTCGTGGCCGACGGACAAAGCAACTGTGTCTTCGATGGACTTATTAAAGTAATGCAATCAGCGCGTTTTACCGAAGCATATCAGAGCAACCATAACCTCTTGGCATCATCAGAAGCAAGAATGCATGCCGAACCGGCGCTGGAGATTTACTGTGACGACGTTAAATGTTCTCATGGCGCTACGACCGGTCAACTTGACCCCGCAGCCCTCTTTTACATGCGCTCTCGCGGTATCCCGGAAGACGAAGCCAAGCAGATGCTAATGGAAGCATTCCTTGCCGACGTTATCAACTCCGTAAGCATCGAAAGCCTGCGAGACCGCCTGCGCCATCTTGTCGAACGCCGTTTCTCGGCACTCGGCTCAGGCCATGATTCATGTGCCAACTGTGTCGCACTTAACCCATGATTATCAATTACTAATTACGAATTGCTAATTACTAATTGAAACAATGATGAATGTCGAAGAACTACGCGCTGAATTTCCCGCTCTTGACCGTCGGCTCTACAATCGCCCGATGGTATATCTCGATAACGTCGCCACGTCGCAAACCCCGCGATGTGTAATCGATGCTATCAATGAAGGTTACCTGCATGCCAAGGCCAATGTTCACCGTGGAGTTCATACTCTCTCCCAAGAAGCTACGGCGCGTCAGGAAGCCGCACGCGAACGTGTCCGCCAATGGATTAACGCCCGCTCAACCTCGGAAATCATTTTTACCCGAGGAACCACCGAAGCTATCAACCTCGTTGCCGCTTCTTTTGGCCAACGATTCCAAGCCGGCGACGAAATAATCCTGACGGTTATGGAACATCACGCCAACATTGTCCCCTGGCAACTTCTCCAGACCCGATCAGGAATCAACATTAAAGTTGTCCCGATTAATCCGGATGGCTCACTGCAACTCGACGTCTATCGCGGTCTCTTTACCGAACGCACGCGTTTGGCCGCGTTCTGTCACATATCAAACGTACTCGGCACCGTCAACCCCGTAAAGGAAATGACGGCCTTTGCCCACTCCCTTGGAGTTCCCGTCCTGATCGACGGAGCGCAAGCCACTGCCCATCTCCGTCCCGATATGCAGGACCTCGACGCCGATTTCTACGCCTTCTCCCTCCATAAAATGTACGGCCCTACCGGAATCGGAATCCTCTACGGCAAAGAACACCTCCTCGAATCAATGCCCCCATATCAGGGCGGAGGCGAAATGATTTCTCATGTTTCATTCACCTCGCCGACCACCTTCGCCGACCTACCATACAAATTCGAGGCTGGGACACCTGACTTCGTAGGAATTGGTGCAACTACCGCCGCAATCAATTTCCTTGAACAAACCGGTATTGAAGCTATTCACTCCCACGAACAAGACCTCCTGCGGCAAGCCACATCACGCCTTACCACCGAAATCCCAAACATAGAAATCTACGGCACTACCCCCGACAAAGCCCCCGTAATCTCCTTCCTCATACACCCCCACCATCACTACGACATCGGACTCCTCCTTGACAAACAAGCCATCGAAGTGCGCACCGGCCATCATTGTGCCCAACCCCTTATGCACGCACTCGGAATTGACGGCACCATCCGCATAGGCTTCGCGGCCTACAACACCACCGAAGAAATAGACCTCATCATTCAAGCCCTAAAAAAAATCCAACAAATAATCGGCTAAAAATCAGCTCCATACAAAAAACTTACAAAAAAAATCTCCAAAAAACTTGCACAATCCAAAAATTCGCCGTAACTTTGCAGTGCAAAAAACGAAAGGTGCCATAGCTCAGTTGGTAGAGCAAAGGACTGAAAATCCTTGTGTCCCCGGTTCGATTCCTGGTGGCACCACCTCTAAAATCGCTAATAATCAAATTCATAGATTGTTAGCGATTTTTCATTCAACCCAAATCGGACGAGTTCCCTATAAAGTTACCTTTAACACCACCCTCTAAACCCAACTGAACGGCACTCAACCGACCTGAAAGAATCAAAACCGAATTCTTTAACACTCTTTGATATGGATACACTCCCTAAGAAAAGATATAATCATCTAACGATAGGTCAAAGCATAGCACTGTTACCCCTTGAGTTTGGGAATCCTACTAAATTGAAAGGACACATATATTCATCAAGCAAAGGAAACCTTTACTTTAAAGGTTCAAAAAGGTACGATTATAGTAACAAAACATGGTGGTATAGTATCGATCCTACATTAATAAATGATAATAAAATCTCCTATATTATTCTTGCAGCTGATAACTCAGGAATTTTTATAATCCCAGTTGAGAAATTCAATGCTTATAGAAAGAGACATCGAGTAGGTGCAGTTCAGAACGGAGGTGAAGATTTCTCAATCCTAAAGGTTGATGGAAGATATATTCGTCACGAATCAAAATGTGATGATGAGGACGTAACGAAATATTTTTATCCGGCAAAGACTGTTGCCGCGTTAGAATCCAAACCAAAAATCCTTTTTGCGAATATTGGCTGGATGATTAATTATAATGGCCAAAATCAGTCCGACCAGATTCTTGGCGGAGGCTCATATTCAGATGCAGATAAACATGAAGCTTTTAATTTTCAAGACTTAAATGGCAGGTGCTATGGATATGTGCAGGCTAAATATGATACGATAAACCTTAGCCGAATTGACTCATCAGTGGAGGATTGGATGCAAAAGGTTGAGGATGTATTGGTAATTTGGTTTGCAACTAATCCAGTTTTTGGAGGAAGTTGGGTGGTTGGATGGTATAAGCATGCCACAGTATTCCGCGAGTATCAAAAATCAAATGCAACTCAAAGGAACCGCTATGGATACTATGTGCTTGCCAAATCTACTGATTGTACATTACTTCCCGTAGACGATAGAGTAAAACAAATTCCACGACAAGTTAAAAATTATCCCGGCAGATCTAATATTTGGTATGCTGACTCTAACGATGTCAAAGTATTTATATCTGAAATAATATCTTATGTAGATTCCTATAAATCAAGGTTGAAAAAACATTGTAAACCTTTACCAACAATATCTTCGGATGCGAGAGCAAAAGTTGAGCAGGCTGCGATTAAAGCGGTATGGAGTCTCTACGAGCAAAGAGGTTACAAAATAAAAGACGTACAGTCGAAGAATTATGGATGGGACTTAGAGGCAACCAACGGTAGACATAAATTATATTTAGAAGTCAAAGGACAAGGAAATCATGACCCATATATCCGTATTTCTCGAAATGAATACGAGCAGATGATTAATCATAAAGATATATATCGATTGTGCGTAGTCATGGACAGCCAGAACGAAGCCGACGTATATGTCTTCCTTCATCAAGATAAGGACAAATGGGTATGCGAAGATAACGACTCTATAGAGCTGAATATCAACGAACAGATAGCGGCAATAGCGACATTTTAATTATCTCCCTACTATAACAAAATTATGGGTAATCATTCAGAATATAGTAAATCTAATAAAAAGTTTAGCCTCTTAAATCTTGAGGAAAAGGATTATAATATCTTACTAATAATAGGACTCATCATTTCATTCATCACAATGGTTGTATTGGTTATCGTATTTAAGTGGAACCAACCAATTTCAATAGATGAAAATCATGTTGTCAACCATGAATTATTAGGAACTTATGGTGATTTCATTGGAGGAGTAATTGGAACACTATTTGCCATTCTTGCGGCTCTTCTAATGATCTCAACTCTAAAATCTCAGCGAGAGCTTACCACTGACTCTAATATAGTGCAACAAGATATAGCTGAGGCTGCTATAAAATCGCAGGAAAAATTGGCGACTTTACAATCTGAGGAAGCTGCCTTACAGCGTTTTAATTCATTATTCTTTGAACTACTATCTCTTTTCCGTTCTCAAAGAGATGAACTGAACAACTCAATATCAGAAGATGGGAAATCCAAAAACTATTTTGATACTGAGATGAAAAAAATATATAACGCATTTGTTCCATCTTCAAGTTATGGGAAGTCTGCAAACAAAGCTGCAGGAGATTATTTAGAGTTTTATTTGAAAAATGCCTCTGGATTAGCACCAGTTTTCCGCTCACTATATCGCTTAATGGATTTGATAGACTATGCAAAGATCAATGAAGATGAAAAAAGACAATATGCTAAAATTGTTCGCGCACAATTAGGTGAAGGAGAGTTATTCTTTCTTAGATATAATGCAATGACTGAATATGGTAAAAAATTCATTTATTATATCACTAAATACAATCTTCTTAAACATCTTCCGCCCATGTCTCTTATGGAGTTTAAGAAATATCGAACTATTATGGACAAGGCAAATGATAACACATCTTTAGGTATGAATATTTTTATTCATAAATTGCGTAAAGCTATTTATGAAAGAACAATTTATCGCTCTGATTTTGATGATTTGCAAGATGTCAAAGTAGATAGTCATAGTAAATATGCTGTATCTATAGATATGTCAGATATTGCCTGTACAACATTGAGAATAATTGATCATATTAAGGAACAAAACAAGAGTACCATCTTCAAAGCATTTACACAGTTCTCTATAGAAGATTTGGAAGATTTCATGAAATATGTATTAAAGGAAATATATATAGGCTCAAATTTCAAAACATTCAATGTGGGCGATAGCCTCACACTTAAATGTGAGGCGAAATCACATCAAGACGATAAAAATAAGATCAGAATATATGAAGCGGATATTTATACTCACGTTCAAGGTGGAGCACAGATTCCCCTCCGTATGTCCCATCCAGACTGGGATGAATATCATTGATATTTGAGTGTGTACCAAATATCAGCAACACTTAACACATTCTTGTACGACAATCAAGCATAAACAAACATTATATTCTTAAAGGAGTGTGAACCATTCGTCTCTCCAAATGATTTTGTAAATCGTGGGTCAATGGAGACATGCGATTTACAATGATTTTTGATGAAGATACAACCCCGTACTATAAAGCACGAGATACTTCTTTCGTTTAGAGGTCTCGCTCATAACATTGTAATTTTTAGGTTGGCACCACAAAATTACAATGTTATTTTTTTGTCAAATCATGTCGATTTACTTTTCCGATTTTTGTCGATACAAAGTTACCGATTACAAATGCTCTCTTTCATTGGCTCAGTCGTTGGTTGAGTTGAAAATGTCGGTAACTTCGCTCTGGCGGTAGCGGACACTATTGCCCACTTTTACGGCAGTCAGTCTGCCTCGCTTGGTGAGGTTCCAGACAGAGGTTTCGCCGATGCCGAGCTGTGAACATACCTCTTTCTTGGTCAGAAGACGGTCTTCCTCCGATTTAATGTAGATCGGCAGGAGTTTTTCAAGGGTGGCGTCGATTGTGTCTACCACAAGCAGATGTAGGTCGGCAAGGGTGACGTTGAGGAGGATATTGGGAGAGACAGGATCGGTGGCCGAAGCCTGAAGAAGGGAGTACAAATTCATTGCGGTGAAAAAATGAATTAAATAAAAATCGCCTGAAAACTTACGTCTCCATGCCTCCGGCGACAAGATGGAGGCACAAAGACGGTCCGCAAAGGGACATAAGGGTTGCTGTCGGCTTTCTTCTCATTGAAGCCAACAAGCGTGTGTACCGACCGTTCCGGTCAGCACAGAGCGTACCGCTCCCTCTCCGCTGTCGCCTTACTGACAGGCAACCACAGCGGTTATCCGACCCATTCCGGGCGAACATTCAACAGGGCTGTCGCATCATTATATGCGAACGGCACACTTCTTTTCTTAAAGTTTTCTGAATTTTTAATACTGACAATCACTATGTAACTCTCCGTATATATCTTGAACTCCAAAGGTTTCGGGGTTTCACAACGCACATGATTGAGACTGAACGCCGCCACTTAATCCCATTATTCCGGCGTGTCTTTCTCATTTGCAGTAATCTACCCTAACTCTTTAAGGTTCGTTGATATAGCACAGAGGCTTTTTAT
>CAMWSN010000055.1 GCA_947176925.1 uncultured Porphyromonadaceae bacterium | reverse complement strand
CCTCTTTCTTCGCCCACATGGAGGAAATTGACCTCTGCTGGCGTATCCGACTGAGCGGAAAATCCATTTGGGTGTGCCCCCAAGCCGAAGTAATGCACCTCGGAGGCGGCTCGCTCCCGATGGGCAACCCACGCAAAACCTACCTAAACTTCCGTAATAACCTCCTCCTGCTCCACAAAAACCTTCCGGAATCAGACCGAAAAAAAATCCTGTTCCGCCGCCGGCTGTTGGACACCATCGCATGGCTCAAATCAGTCATTACTTTCAAATTTGCCGATGCCAAAGCCATTCTAAGCGCCCACAATGACTACCGCAAAATGGCTCCGGACGCAAAACTCTCTAACGCCACTAAAAACCTCATCGCCAACCGCCCTAACATCCTCCTCAACTACTTCCTCCGCCGCAAAACCCGCTTCTCCTCCCTAAAATAACTAAAGGGTTCGGCCATTACTGGATACAACAGGCGAGTGCCGTCCGCATAGCGGACACCTGAACTTAGCCACGTCCAAGGGGCGCATACACCAACCCTAAATCAGCCTCGGAGAGGCGTCGTATTGGCTGATAGCAGAAGCCGCTTCCGCGGCTCGGCACGCGAGGGCGCTTGCCCTCCCCGGTAATTGCTGAAGTCTTAGTCTACAACATTTTGTAATTATATGGGGAAAAATTTGCAAAGTTCAAAAATTCGTTCTAACTTTATACCCGTAAAAGTCAACCGATACCATTATGAAAAAATCACGTTTCTATGTTTTTGCTGCCATAGCTTTGCTTTTGATTGCCGTGGCCTGTAGGTCAAACCGAGGCTTGATCGAGCGTCCGCTTATTGAGAGTGCCAACACAACGTCGTTAAGTTTTGACAAGGTGGAGCTGACTGATTCGTCAACGGTTCTATACGGAGTTATACATTACGAGCCCGGATATTGGGTAAGGTTGGCGTCAAGTAGCGAAATCCGCGTTGACTCAACGAGTTATCCAATGGTGTCGATAGAGGGAATAGCAGCCGATGAGCAGATAACGATACCCGATTCGGGTGTCGTGCGTTTCACGATGACTTTTCCGGCTATACCTAAAGACGTTAAAAGTATTGATTTTGCGGAAACTACCGACGGCGGATGGCAGATATGGGGTATTGACCTGACCGGAAAGGCTGACCATAATGTCAATCAGAAGTCTGTGCCGGCGGCTGCGAAGAGACAGCGCGAGATGCCTGACCCTGACTTCGCTTATGGCGATACCACGGTGATTAATGTTCATATTCTCGGTTATCGACCGGAGATGGGCAATAAGTTGACATGGTGTGCCAATACTCTGCATGGGCAGATTGGTTTTGACAATCCGGTCAAGCTGGATGAGGCGGGTAATGCTGTTGTGAAACTCGACTTGTCGGCTCCCTCCTATTTCATGCCTGTCAATATTGGCGACAGGGTACAGGTAGGTGGCGGTTTTTATGTGGCTCCAGGCGAGAATCTGAATGGTTACATTGATACTCATATATCCGGCATATGGAACATGGAGACCCGCGATGAAATCGAAAGAGGTATGCCTGAAGATTTTTGTTTAGCTTTTTCCGACGGCGTTTATCCCCAATTTAACAGTAGAGTTGAGACAATGCCTATCTATTCAGGCGAGTTCGGCAACTATCGCATGAATGGCGATGAGTATACCGCTTATATACTTGATATGTATAAGTCGTTCGGCGACTCTATTGCCGCCAATCCTGAGCTGACGGAGATTGACCGACGTGTAAATAAAGCAAGATTGATGGCGGAACTGATTAATGTGGCGTCTATCCCCATGGGCATTTTGTCAAGAAACTATTACGCTACTAATCGGGATGCCCGGTGGGGTTCTCCGATTCCCGCTGACAGCATGAATTGCGTACTTTCCCCCGAAAATCTCAAAGAGATTGCCGCAGTTGTTGATTTCAACGATAAGGATCTGCTGCTTTTTAATGATTTTGATAGAGTAAACGCCGGCGTATGGGAAGAAGCGGGAATCGATGCCGGAATAGTAAAGATGGTGAATGATTATATGAGCGCATATGCAAAGGCGGAAAACGGAAAGCTCAAGACCCCGGTTGACGCTTCATTGAAGCTCGATAAGGCTCTTGTTGCCGATTTAGAGGCACATAATGCTGCTATCAAGGCGCAACTTGAAGCTCTGGGCGCGGATCGCGTGACTCCGACACCGGATGTCGCTCCCGATAAGGTATTTGACACCATCATCGCTCCGCATAAGGGCAAGGTGGTGATGGTTGACCTCTGGAACACATGGTGTGGACCTTGTCGTGCCGCCATCGCCGAGAATGAGCCGGAAAAGAGCGGCGAACTTTCTTCGGACGACATTGTCTGGATATACATAGCCAACCAGACGTCTCCTGAAGGCACTTATCTCCGGATGATTAACGACATCAAAGGCATTCACTATCAGGTTGACGCCGAAACATGGAAGGCAATCTGCAAACTGTTTGATGTCGACGGCATTCCGTTCTACATCCTCGTGGACCGCAATGGCAAAGCCGAAGGCCGCCCTGACATCCGCGACCACACCCTCTACAAAAAGACCCTCCTCGACGCCATCACCCGCTAAAAAAAACTATCGCTGTCCGAGAAAAGACTATTTTTGCGCATGGTTATTGAGGTTTGTTTGGCGACAGCAAAATAACCGAAAAGGGGCGAATCCTGCAAATGGATGCGCCCCTAATTTTATATCCCTTCAATAATTTTTATCGGACAGCAATAATTTTGTATTTTGCATTTTTATTTTTCATTTTTTGCGGTTTTGCCCTCAAATGTGTTCGTAACTTTGCAGCAAAAAATTAATAATTACTAATTGCTCATTGTATGAAAGTTTTTCGCCACGACACCAACGAACGCAACAAATCCAACGTCCTCAAACTCCGCATGAAACTCGGCGCCGCCGGTTATGGCATCTATATGATGCTCCTTGAACGCCTCGCCTCCGAACCCATGCTTCGTGCTGAACTTGACTATGACGTACTCGCCTATGACTTCCACGAATCGCCCGATCTTATCCGTCAAGTTGTTGAAGACTTTGACCTTTTCATCATCAACCTGGAAAACGATACGTTCTCCAACGAAGATCTCATCAATCAACAATCCTGTAAAGCAAAATGCGCACGTCAAGAAAAGCTCCTTGACGAATATATAAGTCAGTGTCTTTCAGATCCTAAATGGGTCAACTCATTAGTTACGGCCCACAGAAGCAGCCCTGAACGCATACGCGCATTAGTAAAACAGACCTTCCGGGAAAAAGTCCTATCCAACCTTTCTTCTCTGCCGGCCAATCCCTCATCCTTAAACTTCTGCGGAATCCTAAATTCCGTAATTGCATCGACCTTTAAACAATAGACCGACAGAAAATTCACCGGAAGTCAGCAATATATGCTTGTGACTGCTTAACCTCATCCGGAGTTCCAAGCATCAAATTCGGACGAGAAATATGAAGAATAAGGTCAGAAGCTGAAAGAGCCAAGTCAAGCTCATGGGTCGAATAAAGAATGGTCTTACCCTGATTATGAGCCAAATCCTTAAGCAATGAGGTCACGGCCTTACGGTTTGGAACATCAAGAAATCCCGTCGGCTCATCAAGAAGAATAATCGGAGTGTCCTGAGCTAATGCGCGGGCTATCATCAGCCGCTGATGCTCGCCATCTGAAAGCCCTGAGATTTCTCGGTCAGCTAACGAGCTTAACCCTACTCTTTCCAGCGCTTTATCTACCGCTTCATAGTCCCCTGCATGCATGCGCCCGAATAATCCCGTCAACGGAGCCCGCCCCATCTCAACGAGCTGTCGGGCAGTCATGTGGCGTGCATCCACTCGTCCCGTAGTCACGATGCTCAGCCTTGAAGCCAACTCGGCGGCCGTTGACTTCGCAGGGTTCAAATCGCCAAGAAGAATCTCCCCGCCAAGCAGAGGTTGAGTGCCACACAGAGCTCGTAGAAGAGTGGATTTTCCACTGCCGTTACGCCCAATCAGGGCCGTAAGTGTTCCGGCAGGAATCTCACAACTCTGATTCAGGAGTAACGGCTCTGTACCCTTATAACCGATGGTAACATCCTTTAATCTAATCATTTGCGCAAAATTACATATATAACGACCGGAATACCGACAAGCGCGGTGATTGAATTAATCGGCAACACGAACATACGCGAAATCAAGTCACATCCCAACAAAATATCCGCCCCGATGATTGCAGAAGCTGGAAGAAGGATTCGACTGTCCGCCGACCGAAATAGACCGCGGGCAATATGAGGAACTGCAAGCCCGATAAATCCGATAGGACCACAGAAAGCCGTCACGCCACCCGCAAGAAGAGTTGTTGAAAGCAATATCAGGCTGCGACTACGACGCAAGTCAAGTCCCATGGAGCGCGCCAAAACAGGGCCGAACATCATCAGGTTCAGATCCTTGACGGTAAATACTGCTATCAAGAGCCCTACGAGGATTATACCGGCGAGAATCCATAGTTGAGGCCACGTGACTTCACCGAGTGAACCCATGGTCCACACTACATAGCTCTTCAAGGCCGACTCGCGACTTAAAAACTGCAATATCTGGACAATAGCTCCTACTGCCGAGGAGAACATGATACCCAAAATCAACAATGACATTCCATCTCTGACCCGGGCATTTACGCCCAAGAGAAGAAGCATCACAACTCCGCTGCCACACAGCGCCGCACCGGCTATACCCATAGGCCCTGCTACCCCGCCTAACAGCAATAAAGCAACTCCAAGCGACGCACCGGAACTCAAGCCCAAGACGTACGGGCCGGCCAATGGATTTGAAAAAAGGGTCTGCATCTGCAAGCCGCTGACACTGAGAGAAATCCCGACGAGAGTGGCAACAACCATCTTAATCAACCTGATATCAACGATCACCGATGCATTTTCTGCATCAAAAAGTTCACGCAACGGAATCGCAACCGAGCCGAATGCCAATTCGGCAAGCTGGAGTCCGACTGTCAGGACAATCAATAGCGGGAAAAGCAAGCGAGCTCTCATCTCAGGCGATAAAAATATCGTAAGTTATCCGCAGGAGTAGTACCTTTCATTATCATTTTCAGTTCGCCAAGTACTGAGTCAGGACGAATCGAACCATCTTCATAAAACCGCGGCGTCTGATTCCATACTTCACCACTGAATCTGGCTTTGGGAACAGCCGCACTAAGTTCGGTAAGGGAAGTTGACGCTCCCGGACAAAGCCACACTCCGGCTTTCGACAAGGCATAAAGAGCCTTCTCGGAATCAATCGGACGGCTTTCAACCCCCTCGGGCTCCTCAACCATCAACCGCGCTCCGCTGTCGCTCAGCAGTCTGGCCATATATCCATCCCGTCCGGGGATAAACCATGACCCGCTGTAGGGAGCGTTAATCATCACACGAACCGAATCACTGACAGGCTTATAGGATTTCTCTACGGACTCAAACATCGGCCTCATATCCTTTCCGACCAATGCTCCGGTGGCGATGACCCATTCGGCACGTCCAAGTGGAGTCTGCTCCTCAAAATCAGACAGATAGACGTAAGGAACATCCAATTCTTCGAGTTTGCTGACTATAGGCGACGGACCTCCGATACCATAAAGCATAACCAATTCGGGCTTGACGGCAAGCAGTTGCTCATAATTCATCGCACCGTCATATCCAACGTCGGGCACTGACATTTCACGCACCTTCTCTGAACTGATATATTGAGGTGAAGAAGCCCCGACAAGGCGATTCAGACGGTCGGCAGCCTCAAGATGGGCAATGTAGGTCGACGACATGCAGACCACTCTCTGAAATCCATCACGTGGAATCACAATGCGAGCGGTATCAGGGCTATAAACCTCAAGCATCAGTCGATCACCGGCGCTGAAAAGCTTGAATCCGGATGCATGCTGCGGCTGATAATAAACTTCATCAAACTCATCAAAATCCGGTTGCTTTTCAACTCTAACGCAAGCAATGCAACAAAGAGAGACTAATATTATGGCTATTCTATTCATTTAATTAAACTTACAGCAAAGTCCAACATAGTGTCGCGCCCTTTGAACGCGTCATCCATATTCATGTCAACCTCGTAGCGGCGCGGCGGGGCAATTCCCGGTTCGGTAATTTTCCCTTTTGAGTCGAGAACGGAGACGGCACTCATGCGAATGGACCACCCGCCAGGCAGTTCATAGCTCGCAGGCATCCCCGACCCTCCGCCAGTAGTGGCCCCGCAATGAATCACTTGCGGCTGGGAACGCATCACGGACGTAAAGAAATTCGCGGCTGAGAATGTTGACCGATTGGTCAGAAGTACGACCGGTTTTTCCCAAACGATATGTGGCGCAGCAACTGGCTCATAAAAAAATTCATAAGGCTCGGAAAAGTCGCTATGGCCCGGTCCGGTTTTGTGAATCATATAGCCCGCGCGGGTGCGTTTGCAAATAAAATGTCGCGCCCATGCCTCGGCGTTGCTCATATTGCCCCCACCATTGTTTCTGACATCAATAACCAGGCCGTTACAAAGAGCCAAATCGGAAAGTATCCAGTCAATGTTTCCATCTCCAAGTGCTGATTGAAAGGAAGAGATGTGGATATAACCGACGTTGCCTTCCGGCAGAATCCCGTAGATAACAGTGCCCAACTGCTTATAGTTGAATTGGAAATAATTCTGCTCAATCAGCCGCTCGATATAGTTTTCGGGATAGTCGCTCCACCACTTGCGGTAATAGCTCGTCTCAAATCCGGAACTCAGGTTAGTATGACCATCCTTGAGTTCATTGACCATATCGGAGCAGACGCGGAAAAATTCGCGCCGTGTCATCGTATTGCTGACCTTCGGCTCATATTTGTGCCTGACTTCTTCCCAATCCACTCCCTTCTCTTTAAAGAAGCAGTAATGCTCGTCAATGGCGGTCCAGAGAGCTTGAAAATCGCCCTCATTGTTATTCTCGAATTCCTCAATGGGATGACACCCGACCAGGAAGAGCAGACTAATAATTAGCGGTAATAATCTCTGCATCATACTGTTTACGGGGATCTACAGAAAGGAAATCACAGCTCACTCCTATGACGACGCTGTTAGTCAACATTCGCCCCGTCAGTCCGTTAGCCTTAAAAGATAACAAATCAGCCCGATAACCTATTCGGAGAGCAGTCGCTCCCGGGCGGATGTCAACGAACGCCTCGCCGCAAAACCGACGATAAGATCCGGGCCAAGCAAAATGAATGAGGTCTTTATGATTTCCAAGCGAAATTTCATAATACAATTCGCCATAATCCGGCGAAAAAAACATACCTAAGACAGGGAGCTTTAGTCGCGCACCTACACCCCAAATTCCTTTGCGCCAATAACCTGAAACCTGAGGACTAAGAGTAACTGAAGCGCGGGCCTGGGCAGGATTATTGCTGTTTCGGGCCAAAAGTAAAGCACCCAAATCAGCGTCAGCAGCTCCGCCAAAGGCAATCCCGACTCCGTATGGGAGCTTCCTCGTATGGAGCATTGACCATCCGGCGGAAATTCCTGCGGAATACATCACCGAGTTCCCTGAGGGATTCTTGGCGCGGTCAAACTCAAAACCGAATCTCAGCGAATTAACCCAACTTTGAGGACGGAAACGCATGGCCTGACCACGCTCAAATCCGAGGCCAAGATGCCATCCGGAGTACTTCAACGGAGTCAGATAGGTATCAGCGATCCGACTTCCGCCCGCCTCATGAGTCCATGTCGACGTTACCGGGCGTAACGGCTCGGCGGCTCCTGCTGAAAGCGCCGCCAAAGCAATTAACAACGTTAGCCCGAACCGCCTCATTTAGAATACTTTGATACTGATATAGCGCTTGGGATTTGCCTTGATGTCAACCAAAAGCGAGTCAAGCGAATTGACAGTAGCGTTCAGATTGTCATAGAGTCCGCGGTCATTAAGCATCAGTCCGAGTGTTGAATTGGGCTCCTGCAATTGTACAGTCAGCTGCTTGAGATTCTGAGAGATAGCTTCCACGTTGTCCATCGTCTGATTAAGCGGGAGTTGATTAAGGGTGGCCGAAAGGGAATCAAGGCGAGTTGACATCTGAGCCAAGTTATCCATCGTGCCGGATGCCTTATTGACCACTCCGGGAAGGGGTTTTGTTGCCGATGCAAGATTAGCGGAAAGAAGATTCAAGTCTGCTGAAATGGCATCCAGACGGCCTAAGGCAGCTGCCAAAGAAGGGTCAGTAACAACGGTGGTGAGCGCAGTAATCAGCGAGTCTACCTTAGGGAGAATCGGCATCAGATCAGACTGAACGTTATCCATCAGGCCGCCGGCAAGACGTCCGGGAAGCTGTGAACCCACTGCAGCATAAGTCGTTGACTTGGGCATTTCAAGCATAATTGTAGCAGTTCCGAGCAAGTCGGTACCGAGTACGGCAACAGTACCTTCGGGCACTTTCAATTCGGTATCAAGGGCGAGTTCGACGCGCACGTGACCCGGATTATCATACTCATAATTCATTTCGCGCACCTGGCCCACTTTGAAGCCGTTGGCGGTCACGGGCGCTGAAACATTTAGGCCGGTAACAGATTCGTAGCTGACGAAATAATAATTGGATGTATGGAAGAGGTTAATTCCTTTCAGATAGTTGATGCCGACGAAGAGAATCAGCAGGGCAACAACGGCTGAGATACCGATGTAGAGGAGCTTCTTGGATTTCATAAATAGTTGATTTACGTTAAACTGTTTTATTCAAGTCGGGTTCCGTTGAGCCATTTGATAACGAAAGCTTGCGGAAATTTGGAGCGAATTTTAGAGGCATAGTTTTCAGCGTCGGCTTCGGTCTTGAAGTCGCCTCCGGAGGTGTACTTGTACATTCCCCCATGACGATAAGACTCAACCGAGTCCAGCCCTTTGTAATAGGATGGACCGAGTTTGCAGTCCGAAGCCATAAACTGCACCCTGTAAGTCACCACATTATCATCGGTAACCTCATTGGTCGCATTATCAGCCGGGGGAGCAGTAACGGAAGACGGAGTCTTTTCAACCGAGGGGACTGCAGGAGCTTTAGTTCCGGCATATTTAGCTATGGCATTAGCAATTGCACGCGCCATCTCTTGTTTTCCTTTAGCTGAGGCAAGATACTTTTCAACAGTGGGATTACAGATAAAATCCAACTCGACAAGTACCGCCGGCATTGCTGAAGCATGAAGGACCCAGAATCCGGCCTGAAGCACTCCGCGGTCAGCGCGTCCGGCAGTGGTCACCAATTCATTCTGGGCCATTTCAGCAAAGCTGATACTATGGTCAAGGTGCTTGTTCTGACTTAGTTCGAAGATAATATAACTCTCAGTGCTGTTCGGATCAAAGCCCTGATAACGAGTGGAATAATCCGATTCAAGTTCCATCACTGAGTTTTCACGCTTTGCCACTTCAAGGTTAGATTCCGAGCGATGCAGACCAAGTGCATAGACCGAGGCTCCGCGCACATTCGCGCGATTTTTATTGTTTTTGGCAACGGAATTTACATGGATGCTGACAAAAAGGTCACCATGATTGCGGTTAGCGATAGCTGCACGTTCCTGGAGCGGAATAAAACGGTCATCAGAGCGGGTCATAATAACTTTCAAACCGTCGGAATCGGCAAGCAATCGCCTGACTTCAAGAGCCACATCGAGGTTGATAGTTTTCTCATTGGTTATAGCGCCGACGGCACCATAGTCTTTGCCTCCGTGTCCGGGGTCAAGAACGACAGTAAAAGTCTTTGCTTCGACTCCGAAAATCGCAGCCAAAGTCATCAAAAAGTATGCAAAAATTCGCCTGTTTGGCATGATGTTCAAAATTTGTTTAAAAAAGTTGTGCAAATTTAATCATTTTTGGCGGTTAAAATGCTATCTTTGCAGTTGAAAAACGAACAATTTTGCCAAAAATGCCAAGAAATCTGCAAATTTATCCACTTTTTTTCGCCATTCTCCTGCTTTTGGGATGCAAAAAGGAGTCGCCGACGGCTCCACCGCAACCGATTTTGGAGCCTGACGCGGAGGCCACGGCCGAACTTACATCCATAATCGGTCCAATCTCAGCGGAAGCTGAATCGATTTTTAGCGCTGACGTAGCCCGATTGCTGCCACCACTTGACTCAGTTGAAAGCGAATTGGGCCGAGCCTTAGATCAGGAAAGCGGAGTCAAACTCTACGGAGTAATCATCCCCTATCGTCAAAGCATCATCACCACTCCGGGCGGACATATCTATATCGGTCTTAACCATTATCTCGGTGCGGACTATGACGGATACAACGGCGTATTCCCTACTTACATGTTGCATCGCAAAACCATTGAGCGACTGCCGGTCGACGTGATGCAGGCACATCTTGCGGACCTTTATCCGGCAGAATTTAACCAGTCACCCACCCTGCTAAACCGCATGCTCTATCAGGGCGCTTTACTCGAATCAGCCAATGAACAACTGAAAGCTCCCGATGAGACATTACTCGGGTTCACGACTGATGACCTGAAATGGTGTGAAGAAAACGAAGCAAATCTTTGGAAGTCGCTCCTGAGCCAGGACCTGCTCTATTCATCTGATACTCAATTGGCTGACCGCCTGCTCTCACCTGCCCCGAATTCCAATCAACTTAGCGGAAACGCCCCGGGTCAGGCTGTGATATTCCTTGGCTTAAAAATAGTGCGCGCTTACTGTAAAGCTACCGGTGCCACTCCCCGCGAAATCCTTGAAAAGAAACTCTATAACGACAATCAAACCCTAATAAAATCAGAATATGCCCCAGTTTGACAATAATCGCACCAATGGACGCAACCGTCCGCAACACGTTCAAAATCAGGAAGTAGGAGGTAGAGTTCCGCCTCATGATAAAGACGTGGAGGAAGCAGTCCTCGGCGCCCTGATGCTTGAAAAAGATGCCTTTCCTGCGGTATGTGACCTTCTGCGTCCCGAGACGTTCTATGAACCGGCTCATCAGAAGATTTATCAGGCGATTCAAACGCTTGGCACCGCTCAGTTGCCTATTGATATGCTGACTGTTACGGACCAACTTCGTCAGGACAACACCATTGACGAAGTTGGCGGCGTCCCGTTTATTGCCGAACTGACTTCGCGGGTGGCCTCGGCCGCCAATATTGAATGGCATGCTCGAATCCTTGCGCAGCAATACCTTGCGCGCGAACTGATAACCTTTGCGTCAGAAGTCACAAACAATGCGTTTGACTCAAGTCAGGACGTTGACGATGTTCTTCAACAGGCCGAAGGCACCCTTTTCCAGCTCAGCCAGCGCAACGTCAAGAAAGAAGTTGTTCAGATTGACCCGATCATTTCCCAGGCCATTGAGAGCATTCAGACCGCGGCAAACCGCGAAACAGGTCTCAGCGGCCTCAGTTCGGGTTATTCGGAACTGGACAAGATGACCTCAGGATGGCAGAATTCGGACCTGATAATCATAGCGGCCCGTCCGGCAATGGGTAAGACGGCTATGGTACTATCCATGTGTAAGAACATGGCGGTCAATTACGGGACACACGTTGCGGTATTCTCTCTGGAAATGTCGAAGTTGCAGCTCGTGAACCGTCTGATTCAGAATGTCTGCGAAATCGAAGGCGAAAAAATCAAGTCAGGCCGTCTAAGCGAAATGGAATGGCAACAGCTGATGACCCGCATCAAGGGACTTTATTCAGCGCCGATTTATATCGACGATTCCCCCGGGCTATCCATCTTGGAACTGCGCACAAAGGCGCGTCGCCTGGTTCGTGAAAAGGGTGTGGAATTCATAGTGATTGACTATCTGCAGCTGATGAACGCTTCTGGTATGCGCTTCGGCTCACGCGAACAGGAAGTATCAATGATCTCCCGTTCGCTCAAGGAGTTAGCCAAGGAGCTGAATATACCTATCGTGGCTCTTTCACAGCTCAACCGCTCGGTAGAGTCCCGTTCGGAAGACAAGCGACCACAGCTTAGCGACCTGCGCGAATCCGGCGCCATTGAACAAGATGCGGACATTGTCTGCTTCATTCACCGTCCGGAATACTATCTGCATGGCGCGGCCTATGACGAGGCTGTAGACAAGCGCGGCTTGGCCGAGTTTATCATTGCCAAACACCGTTCGGGCGCGGTAGGCGACGTAAAGCTCCGTTTCCGTGCAAAATATGCCCGCTTTGAAAACTGGAACGAAAATCCGGCGGAATTCTCTTCGTCGACGGCAGCCTCGGCACTTAATGCCGAACCCGGCGCCATCGGCAACTCAGACCCCTTTGCGGGAGGCTCAGCTGACCTCAGCGGCGATTCCAGCCCGACGCCATTTTGACGAGTAGAATAATCAGTTACGAAGCCGGTTTATAAATTACAAATGAGCAATTATAACTTCATAAGACCCACAGGAAAATTTGAAGACTGGAACGTCTACAAACTTTCTCTGATAATTGTAGATATTACTGATCTATTTGTCAAAACGTATCTTGACAAATATCGCGATAGGACAGTAGATCAGATGGTTCAGGCAGCGCGAAGTTGTAAACAAAATATCGTTGAGGGCTCAATGGCGGCAGCCACTTCTCGGGAAACAGAAATTAAGTTAACGAACGTAGCAAAAGCAAGCCTTGGAGAACTTCGAGAAGATTATAAAGACTTTATCCGGCATAATTACCTGCATTTATGGGGTAAAGACGATGAACGGACCTTACAGGTGCGAAAATTCTCAAAAACACATGATAAACCGGAAGATTATCTCAGCAGAATGCGTGAACGCTCAGCGGAAACCTTTTGCAATATTGCGATAACGCTTTGCCACCAACTTGATTATATGTTATATTGCGTAATTGAACGAGCTAAAGCAATTTTCCTTGAAAAAGGGGGTATCAAAGAAGAAATGCATCGTGCAAGATTAGCGTCGCGCAAGAATCAGAGCTATCAGAGCTATCAGAGTCATCAAAGAATTCAAGATAGCTCTAATAACTTTGATAACTCTGAAATTTCGGACCCTTTGAGGGGAATTAGAGGAGGGTGATGTTGGCGGCGGCGCAGGCGGCGATTTGGTCGGCGGGCCAGAGAGAGACCTGGACTTCGCCTATGTGGGCCTTTTGAAGGAGTAGCATGCAGAGACGGCTTTGACCAATGCCGCCGCCGATGCTTTGAGGGAGTTGACCGGTAAGGAGTTTTTTGTG
>CAMWSN010000054.1 GCA_947176925.1 uncultured Porphyromonadaceae bacterium | reverse complement strand
ACCAATCTTAGTTAACCTTAAATCTAATACCATGAAAAACACAGTGCAAAGGTACGCACTTTTTTTGAATCTGCAAACATTTTGATTAAAAAATTATGTTATGCAACATATTTTTAACGTTTATTAAGACAAACTGAGCGTCCTAAGGGGTGACTTTGCGAGATTTTCAGCTGCTGAGCGGAGTTGTTCCGGAGTAATGGATGCGATTTTCTCGGCCGTTAACGTGAATGATGGCGGCTGAAGGCCATGGAGAATAGCGCGACCGGCGGAGAGAGCCGTCTGCTCCCTATTATCAAGACCCAAAGTCAACTGTCCCAGATATTGTCGCTTATATGCCGCCAGGGCGCGCTCCGTAAGGGCCTTTGACGCAAAACCGTCAAGCGTGCGCCCCACGAGCCGCCGACAACGTTCAAGGTCCTGATGGTCACAACCGAAGTAAATGGTCATCAGTCCGCAGTCAGAATAGAGGGCTGTAGATGCCTCTACAGTGTAAACCAGTCCGTTTCTTTCACGCAACGCCAGATTCAGCAGCGCATTCATTCCCGGTCCGCCGAGAATATTGACGGCCAAGGCGGTAACGTGACGGTCAGGAGCATGCAGACCGCCGATTTCCACTCCCATGACCGTATGAGCCTGATGCGAGCCGGAATCCTGCACGGCCACTTCGGGCCGACATAACTGCGGAGCCGTACGCAAGTCGCCGACGGCTTTCAGAGGCAACGCGGCAAAAGCCTTCTCAGCCTCGCGAAGTACCCGCTGAGGGTCCTCCGGTCCGAGATAGAAAAAGACACCGTTATCAGCCGTAAAACGCTCACGAAGATAGCGACGGCAACGTTCGCCCGAAAAGTCCATGACCGTCTGCTTTCGCCCCAGGATATTATGGGCAAGCGGATTGCCGGCGAAAGCCATCTCGTCAAAAAGATCATAGACAGCCTCGGCCGGAGAGTCAAGATAAGAGTCAATCTCATCGCAGACAACTTCGCGCTCAAGATGAAGCCCGCGCTCGGGAAAGACCGATTCGGTAGCCAACTCGCCAATCAGGCGGGCAGCACGCCGGAAGTAGCCTGCCGGCATCAGTGAATAGACCGTAGTCTCCTCCTTGGTCGTAAACGCGTTCAGTTCACCACCCACTGACTCCATCCGATTAAGGACATACGAGCCGGAGCGGCGCGATGTGCCCTTAAAAATTGTGTGTTCCACGAAGTGAGCCAGGCCATGGTCAGCGTCCATGACCTCATCTCGCGAGCCGGAATTAAAAGTCAGACCGCAACATTCAGTCGCGCCGGGGCTTTGCCGCGCGATGCACTTCAGGCCGTTGCCAAGTGTATCCGTCAGCAGGGATCCACCCATTGTCCGTCAGCTTTAATCAGTTCTATCAGTCGGTCAAGGGCCTCTTCCTGAGGAATATTTTTCAGCACACACTCGCGGCGACGATAGAGACTCACGTTGCCCACTCCGGCACCCACATAGCCATAATCAGCATCGGCCATCTCGCCCGGACCATTGACAATACAGCCCATGACACCGATTTTCAATCCCTTAAGATGGCCCGTAGCCTCCTTGATTGTACGCAGGGTTGACTGCAGGTCAAACATCGTGCGGCCACAGGAGGGGCAGCTTATAAATTCAGTCTTTGAGATGCGCAGGCGGGCTGCCTGCAGAATATTGAGCGCCAGCGAATTGGTGTCGACTCCGGGAGCTACGATCTGAATGCCGTCTGCGTGGCCGTTGAGCAACAATGTGCCAAAGTCTGCAGCCGCCTTCAGGGATAAGTCAGGGTCAGCAGGATCATAACTAAGGCTCATAACGACAGGATTATTAACCCCCTGACGGAGTAAATAATGATGCGTAGCCTGCAAGTCACCAACCCGATTCTGATGGTCAGAGGTCAAAACGATGATTTCATCATGATCAAACACGCGGTCAACGGCCTCCTTGGTCGTAACCTCCACGGTCTTACCCTCAATCGGATCAAGCCCCATAATAACAGGAAGTTGACCACCGCCAACGTTACCCACGGCAATAGATTCGATTCTCTCGGGAGCTATCGAGTTATATCCGGGAGCATAATTAACGGTAAAAGCCGGAGCCTCCTGCGCGCGGGCGATATGGGCCAACAGTGCGCGCGCAACCGGGACTTCCCTTTCGGGGTCCTCACTGAGCGAAACGCGAATCGTATCACCGATACCCTGATAGAGCAGCGTACCGATGCCTACGGCTGATTTCACGCGACCATCTTCGCCATCGCCTGCTTCGGTGACTCCAAGATGAAGAGGATATTGCAGGCCCTCGTTTTTCATCGTTTCAGCAAGCAGACGCACCGTCTGAACCATCACCACGGTGTTTGAAGCCTTGATGCTGACCACTACGTTGTCAAAGCCTTCGTCGGCGCAGATGCGAAGATACTGCATCGCGCTTTCAACCATTCCCGCGGGTGTATCGCCATACTTTTCCATGATTTCGGGCGAGAGGGAGCCATGATTCACCCCAATTCTCAGAGCTGCGCCATTACACCGAAGTTTATCAAGCAGAGGCTTAAGAGCAGAGGCTATATCAGCACCCGGACGGACGAAATTTCCTGGATTAATGCGAACCTTCTGAACGGCATCGGCCGCAGCCATCGCGGCATTAGGATTGAAATGAATGTCGGCAACCAAGGGAACCGAGACCCGGGAGCGCATGCGCCCCATCGCTTCGGCTTCCCTTACTCCCTGAGCCGTAAGGCGCACAAGCTCGGCGCCCGCAGCGGCAATGCGTTCAATCTGAGCGATGGAAGCGTCTTCATCTGTGGTCGACGTCGACGTCATGCTCTGAACTACTATGGGATTATTTGCTCCTATTTTTACACGTCCGTCAATGATTACCTCGCGGCAGGGACGGCGACGACAATTCAGCAAATCCATCTATCTTCTAATCAGTTAGTTTTGAATTCATATTTGATTTCAGCAAGCTCGGCATTAGCCTTGACAATTTTTTCGTTGAGCTTGGCGCGATATTCGTCAAAGCGGGCTGCGAGTTCTGCATCAGAGAGTGCGAGCATCTGAACGGCGAGCACGGCAGCATTGAGCGCGCCGTTAATACCAACCGTAGCCACAGCGACACCCGGAGGCATCTGCACGATTGAGAGCAGAGCGTCATTGCCGTCGAGGGTTGATGCGATAGGCACCCCGATTACCGGAATAGGAGTCATTGCCGCAATAACTCCGGGAAGAGCGGCAGCCATTCCAGCAGCGGCGATTATCACTTTGAGGCCGCGGTCCTTGGCTCCACGAGCAAATTCTTCAACCTCGGCGGGAGTGCGATGTGCCGAAAGGGCATTCATCTCGAAAGGCACCTGAAGCGTATTCAAAAAGTCGGCGGCTTTTTTGAGTATGGGCAGGTCCGACGTGCTGCCCATTATAATGGAAACCAATGGCGACATGGAGAAATTAAAATGAAAAATTGAAAATTGCTAATTACTAATTGAAAAAAAGCCGCCGATAGATTTATCGGCGGCGTCTTTTTTTCTTTTCTTACTTACCGGCGGCAAGAGCGGCCTGTTCAGAGGGCTTAAGGCGACGCTCCTTGATGCGAGCCTTCTTACCGGTGAGGTTGCGCAGGTAGTAAAGTTTAGCGCGACGAACCTTACCATACTTATTGACAACGATAGAGTCAATAAAGGGAGATTCCATCGGGAAGATACGTTCAACACCGATGTTATCGCTCATCTTGCGCACGGTGAAACGCTTCTTTGAGCCTTCGCCGGAAATTTTGATAACTACGCCACGATACTGCTGGATACGTTCCTTGTTACCTTCCTTAATACGGTAAGAAACGGTGATCGTGTCGCCCGGCTGGAAGCGGGGATAGGTTTTGTTTTGAGCAAATGCCTCTTCGGCAATCTTAATCAAGTCCATTGTGACTATTTGATTGATAGGGTTTTACATTCGTCCGCAGCATTAACGCGCACCTCTTCGTCGCGACAGCGGCTGCGAAATCCAGCTGCAAAGGTACGAATTTTTCCCGTCACACACAAATTTTTCCCAATTTTTCATTTTTATTTTTTCATTTTTCATTTTTTTCGTACCTTTGTAGTCAAATGGAAAAGTATCTCGTATCGGCCCGCAAATATCGCCCGGCAACCTTTGCAAGCGTTGTCGGACAAAAAGCTCTTGCCGCCACCCTCAAAAACTCCATCGCAACTGACCGATTGGCACACGCTTATCTCTTTTGCGGCTCTCGAGGCGTCGGGAAAACCTCTTGCGCCCGAATATTCGCGAAAACAATAAACTGCACCAATCGCACCGCCGACGGAGAGGCATGCAATGAATGTGAATCATGCCGCCTGTTTAATGAAAACCGCTCGATGAACATCATCGAGCTTGACGCCGCCTCAAACAATGGCGTCGAGGATATCCGCCAGCTGATTGACCAGACACGCATCCCGCCGACTTCCGGGAAATATCGCGTATTCATCGTCGATGAGGTCCACATGCTGTCGTCCGGCGCCTTCAATGCTTTCCTGAAAACCCTTGAGGAGCCCCCGGAGTATGTCATCTTCATCCTCGCCACGACCGAGAAACACAAAGTAATCCCGACGATTCTGTCACGTTGCCAGATTTTTGACTTCAACCGCATCACGATTTCCGATATGGTTGACCACCTGAGCTACGTAGCCGCTCAGGAAGGAATCGAAGTGGAACCTGCCGCACTTAACGTCATTGCCCGCAAAGCAGATGGCGCTATGCGTGACGCTCTCTCAATTTTTGACCAGGTGGCAGCCTCCTCGCTCAATAAAATTACTTACCAGTCCACCATCGAGAACCTGAACGTCCTCGACTCGGCGGTCTACAACCGCCTCCTTGATGCCTTTCTCGCCGGAAACGTAGCCGATGCACTCCTTATCTATAAGGAAGTGCGCGACCAGGGATTCAACAACCATTTCTTCCTGACCGGACTGGCCGATTATTTTCGCGACCTCGTAGTGGCC
Organism: uncultured Porphyromonadaceae bacterium; assembly: GCA_947176925.1. Lineage (GTDB taxonomy): Bacteria > Bacteroidota > Bacteroidia > Bacteroidales > Muribaculaceae > UBA3263. The sequence continues at coordinate 8,586 of CAMWSN010000054.1, read as the reverse complement.
CGCGATCCCAAGACCATCGAACTTCTCGAGACCGACGCCGACCATCGCGCCCGAATGGCGGAACTCGCCGCAAAATGCACCCCCAAGATGCTCTACCGCGCTATGGATCTCTGTAATAGCGCCGACCTCAATTATCGCACTGCCGCCAACAAGCAGTTCCTTATTGAGCTCACGCTCATCAAACTCTGCCAAGCGGACAGCCCCTCTCCCAATAACGGCGACGGAGAGGGGCATGCCCTGCAACCAATAGTTGCCCAAGCCCCTACTGTTAAACCGACGCAACCCGCTCAGCCCACACAATCCGTTCAATCCGCGCAACCAGCAAAAAAAATGCCTGCTGCGCCGGTCACCCCTTCGGTCAAAAAGCCTAAAATTAGCGGCATAGGCCCCTCCATTTCAATCAAAACGGGAGCTTCGAAACCTGAACCGGCGAACACAAATAAGGGAGTGCCGCAGCCGGATAACCAGCCTATTCATCAGGCGCAAAGCCCTACTCCACCCACTCCCAAACTTGAAAAGCGGCTGACCCCTGACGGAGTCCGGAGCGCATGGCTTGATTTCGCCGACGCCCACACCGCCGAACACGTCATGGCTTCCACCCTCCGAACCTGTATACCCCGGCCCGAAGCTGACGGCGCAACGACATTTATCGTTGAATATGAAAGCCCCGCCCAAGCCGAAGTGTTTGAGAAATGGCTGCCGCTGATTACCCGCACTCTTGCCGAAAAACTCAGCAACTCGACATTGAACTTTTCCCTGCGTCAAGTCACCGGCGACGGCTCACCACTCGCCTGGACCGAACGGCAGGTCCTTGAACATCTTATCGCTGAAAATGAACACGTCAGCGAACTCGTCAACAAACTGAACCTAACCCTCGAATAAAAAATCCAACTAAAAAAAATAACCGAACTTATGGCAAGCAAAGCTTTACTCGTAATCCTCGACGGATGGGGCATTGGTGACCGCACCAAAGGCGACGTCATCTATCAGACCCCTACCCCTTATTGGGACTCTCTGCTCAGAGACTATCCACACTCCGAACTCCAGGCTTCCGGCGAAAACGTCGGACTCCCTGACGGCCAGATGGGCAATTCCGAAGTGGGCCACCTCAACATCGGCGCCGGTCGCGTAGTCTACCAGGACCTCGTGAAAATCAACAAGGCCATTGCCGACGGCTCAATCCTTAACAACCCTGAAATCAAATCAGCATTTGAAACGGCTCAAAAAACCGACTGCGGACTCCACCTCATGGGCCTCACCTCTAACGGCGGTGTCCACTCCAGCTTTGACCATCTCTTTGCCCTCTGTGACATCGCCAAACATTACGGCCTTGAGAAAGTCTACATCCACTGCTTTATGGATGGCCGTGACACCGACCCCAAGTCCGGCAAAGGCTTCATTGAACAGCTCCAGGCCCACTGCGCCAAGAGTGCCGGAATAATCGCCGACATCTGCGGTCGTTACTACGCCATGGACCGCGACAAGCGCTGGGAACGCGTCAAAGTGGCCTATGACCTCCTCGTCAACGGTCAAGGCGAAGCCGCTACAGACCTCCCTGCCGCCATGCAGAAAAGCTATGACGAAGGAGTCACCGACGAATTCATCAAACCTATCAAGAACGCCGCAGTCGACGGCACGATCAAGGACAATGACGTGGTAATCTTCTTCAACTACCGCAACGACCGCGCAAAAGAAATCACTACCGTCCTTACCCAACATGATATGCCCGAAGAAGGGATGCACACCATTCCCGGCCTGCAATACTACTGCATGACCCCCTATGACGCATCTTTCACAGGAGTTCACATTCTCTTCGACAAAGAAAACGTTGAAAACACCCTTGGCGAATACCTCAGCAAGCAAGGCAAACACCAGCTTCACATTGCCGAAACTGAAAAGTATGCCCACGTGACCTTCTTCTTCAACGGAGGCCGCGAAACCCCCTATGATGGAGAAGAGCGCATCCTCGTGGCCTCGCCCAAGGTAGCCACCTACGACCTCAAACCTGAAATGAGTGCTTACGAGGTCTGTGACAAGCTCACCGACGCGATCCGCTCTCAGAAATTTGACTTCATCGTTGTAAACTATGCCAATGGTGACATGGTTGGACACACCGGAGTCTACGAAGCAATTGAGAAAGCAGTAGTGGCTGTTGACGAATGTCTGATGTCAACCATCGAAGCGGCTAAGGAAGCCGGCTACGAGGCCATCATCATTGCTGATCACGGCAACGCAGACAACGCCATCAACCCGGACGGTACGCCCAACACGGCCCACTCCCTTAATCCCGTGCCCTGCATCTACGTGACTGCCAATAAGGATGCCAAAGTTGAAAACGGCAAACTCGCCGACGTGGCGCCCACCCTCCTCCACATCATGGACCTCCCCCAGCCTGCCGAAATGACCGGCCACAACCTCATCCACTAATCGCCCTTAAAACCCACATAAATAGCCCCCGATTCCCCACGAGTCAGGGGCTTTTTCCTACTCCATCACCCACAAAAGTAGGTAGAAAATCCTTATTTACCCCAGTCGTGTTTGAAGACAAGGCCGAGGCCTTGGGTGGTCAGAGCTGTTTTGACGTAGAGGTTGCGGTCGTTGAAATGGTTGTAGGCTTTGAGGCGCCATTTGCCGGTGCGATTCAGCAGGTATTCCACATCAAAATCGCCAATGAACTGATTATTGTTCAGTGCTTTGTCCCGATAACCAAAATTGCCGTTCAGCAACAATCTATTATTTAAAAGAGTTGATGACAGAGCTACATCAACTTCCAAGTCCGAGAAATCTCCCGCATCAGAGCGCAAACTCGGAGCTACGGAAAATTTATTGCTCAACTGCCCCAAAATATTGCTTAACTGCGACGAAATTGTCCCCGAAGCAAGCGAAGCAAGCTCATTACCCTTTGTAGCACCGGCCATATAGTCCGGCGTATAGAATCTGTTCAGTGCTAACAGATATATTATCTGGCGGTTCATCATCTCCTCAGTCGAGACGATAGAGCGGACCTTGCGCTTTACGTCAGACGTCAGCGTCGGGAAGTCAAGATCAAAGGAGATATCAGGGTTCTGCAAGTCACCCCCAAGGTTCAGGACAGCCTGAACCGGGACGTTTGTGCGCTGGATTTCCTTATCATGGAGAAATGAATCGTCAAGGTCGCTCAGATTGGCATTGAGTTGATAGGCTGCAGCGACATTGAGCGACGCGCCCAGCGGGTCTCCGTGGAATGAGACCACGGAGCCGTCACGTATCTGGAAGTTTTTGATGATAATATCCTGGAGAGTAAAGTTATAGTCGCCACGATTAATTCTATAGTCGCCATACAGGCGCATCTCGTCGTTAGCCGACTCATAGATAAAGTCCATGTGTCCGGCTCCGTAAGCCGTAATCTTATCTCCGGCTATCGGGTCCATCACTAAGTTTATACGGGCCTGGGGAGTAACGTCTACTCTGATATTTATGCCGAATGATGCAGGAATTTCAGCTAACATCTTCTTGCGCCGAATAATATCCTCGAAACGCTTGGTGACTTTCAAGCGGCTGCTGACGGCCATTTCTAACGAATCGGTAGCCGATGGCCCCTTAGCGTCCCTGAAGGTCAGGAAATCATATACCGCCGCCTGCTCCGTGTCGATCAACGCGAAGGTAAACTCCGAACCCGGAGCAGTCTGCATATCCGCCGATATATCAACCTTACCCGTATGTCCGGAAATTGAGGCCGTACCGTCGCCATAAACCGAGCCATACCACATCTCGTCCGACACCGGAGGCAAGTTCAGTACCTGAAGCCCGCGGGCTTCAGTAATTTTGAAATTAAAGTCGGTTTCAATGAAATGGTCGTGAGTAAGCAATCCGTTAAGTTTGGCGGAATTTCCACGGGAGTCATATACCTCGATATCCTTCAGCTCTATTCGGCCCGGACGAATATGAACCGAGTCCGTAGCGTGATATGTAACCCCCGTATAGCCGACCTTCAGTGAGAAATCATCAGCATATACGTCTCCTTCTAAGTCAACCATCAGGAAAGTGCCGAACAGGCGCGCATGGCCGGAAGCGCGACCTCCGATCTCGTCACACCACGCCGCCAAGAATGGCTGCATGAACTTGGCCGGGATTCGGGTGGCATCAAACTTAATATCGAGATTTTGGCTTATCGGATAAATCACACCGGCAATATCAGCGCCGGAATCATCAGCGGCTCTGACTTTGCCATCCAACAGGATTCCGCGCGAAGGGGCATCCCACTGAGCACGCACCTCGGCATCGCCGAACACGCATTGATTATAGCTGAAATTTTTGACAAAAAGGTCATTGGTCTGCAAAATCGGTGCGGAAGTCAGAAGCGCACGCGCCGTTACATTCCCCGTGGCCGACCCGCCGAAACTCACTTGCGGGCCAAGGCGCAAAGTCGCAAACAGATAATCAAGGTCTATATTTTCCAACTTTACAGCTAAAACATCAGTAGAATCCGGTGAAGCAACGCCGCGAATGACGGCCTGCTGGCCCGGCCCGTCAATAATCAGGTTGCCGACAACGATTGACTTGTCGCGAGCGCCTATATAAGCCGGATTGATTGTCCACAGGGCATCATTAAACCGCATCTCCGAGTGTAGAATATTGACATCGGCCCCTGAGCGAAGAGGGCGGGCCGTGAATTTTATCTCTCCGTCATAATTCTTTTCAGAGTCAACATTCCATCCCAAAGAACTTTTGGCCACTCCGGCGTCCAAGTCAGAACGGAGAGTGAAATTCATCTGCCGTCCAAACTTATTATCGGTGGACGCCCCGACTGACAGAGACCCGTATGCCCCGGCAGCCAAATCAACCCTTGCATCACGCACAAGCTTCTTGCCGACTTGCAGATACGGCATCTTCAGGCTGACGTTTGCCGAGTCACATTGGCTCATGAACCGCGCAGAGAGGTCGGCGTCATAAAGTAACCTGACCGGCATTGGTATCAGTTCAAATATCGGTGACTGCTCGTGGACCGTAGCCTCGACAAAGATGTCGTTTACCGACGAAACCGAATCGGGCTTATTTCCTAAAAACAGCTGTGGGAAAGTCCCGGCCGCAAGCCTCTTGAAGTCCGAGGGCAAAGTTTTAAGATCAATCCTTCCGTTTGCCACCATGTCAACAGGTCCGGAGCTAAGGTTTATGAAATTATTATCTCCGTTAAGGTCAAACTCTAATGCCAACGGTTTTTCAGTATAGCTCACTCCCGAAGTATCATTAACCAATTTCAGGTCCGAGAGCTGTAGTGAACCGGTCGGGCGCAAAAAGTCCGGACCTTCAAACTGTCCATACAAATTTCCCGAGAGAGAATATCCGGGAAGAACTGACCATAGGCCCATGGCATCCGGACGAAAACGGTCCACTGCCATCGTGACAGCTCCGGAGAGTTCCCCCTGTTTTAGCGAAGCCATCAGGTTCACTGCACCCGAAGCCAATGTATCATTAACGTTAACCGAGGCGGAATATGTCTTCTCCTTATACTCGGCCTTTGCATTAATATCTTGATAATCATGGCCTCGCCACTCAATAGAGCGAATTTCGACATCTGCCAACCCGGCGCCTTTGGCAAGGTCAAATTCGGCATCAAACGAAGCGTTACCCAATTGATAATGAGGAAGCAAATAACTGAGGTTAAGATCCTCCGCCTTAGCCCGTCCACCCAATCGTCCGTCCTTAAGCGCGACGTCAACGTCCACGGCCCCAATCTCAGTTGCAAGCAGGGCATTAATCTCCACATCACCACCGGCAACACGATGAGCCGACGCTGTCAACGTAACCTCCCCGGCATTGGAGAGGACGTTTTCAGCTACAGGCGGAAGCTTGACAAACGCTCCGGCAATTTGCCCAATCTCAGCCCCCGACGAAAGGAGCGACAGGCGCGAAAGGGTCTGCTCCCGTTTGTCGCCAAAGCCATCAAGAGCAATCCGGTTGCCTACACGAATATTAAGTTCGTTGAGATAGAGTGAGTCACGAAACACCTCTGCAACCCCGCTAAGTTCTATCGGGTCAGCTATAATCTTAGGATTAAACGGAAGAACCGCCGCCAAATCATTCAAGTCAATTCTAGAACCACGTAGAAGAGTTACCGAACCGACTTTTTCAGACTTTAGGTCCAAATTCATATCGGCAAACTTGAGCATTGATGACGGCATACGGAACGTCAGCCCGTCAATGGTCAGTCGCTCGGGAGTGTAGACCACGTCACCGCTCAAACGCGTAAGATTCAGCCCCCCCTGCTCGCGAAATTGCAGGCGACGCAGGCGCACACTGATACTGTCACGACTTATTCGCGGCGCATTGATATCAGCGTTGAGTCCTACGATTCTAAGATGATTGGGATCAAGTCCGGCAGGGATATTTACGGCGTCAAACACGTCATAATCAAGCCGCGCACCGCGAATAACCACCGTCTGTACTGCAAGGTCAAAGTTCATCGGCGGTTTAGAGCCGTCGCCCTTTAAAGCCTTGATTATAGGGTCAATATTCAAAGGGGCGTCGGCCGATTTGCGACTGACTGAAATGTGTGGGTCCATCAGCACCACGTCAGTAATGACGATGCGACGTTTAAGCAGCAGTGCCTGGATACTGAATCCGGCCGATAGTTCCCTGAGGTTCAAAGCCGTATCCGCAGGCGCAACACTGATGGAAGCATCACGGAGAATCAAGCGGCTAAACGGCTCGATATCCAATTCACTGATTCTCACATCGGCATTCATCAGCGCCGACAGCTGCTGTTCGGCCTCAACGCGCAGTTTATTCCTCACGGGACTGAGCCACAGGGAGGTATAGATTAAAACGGGTATCCCCACCGCCAACGACAGCAGGGACACCAGTATAGTGCGTATTACTTTATAAGTCCACCTCACAGACCGCGACCGTGGCAGTTCTTATACTTCTTGCCACTGCCGCAAGGACAAGGGTCATTGCGACCGATACGTGGGGCCGCCTTCGCGGGCTGGGGAGCGGGGCGCTGGCCTTGTTGAGCCGAGGCGGCCTGACGCTGCGCGTCTGCTCCCTCATAAGCTTCAGCCTTGGAGGCATTATAGCGGGAATAATCAGTCTTGACGGCGCTGGCACGCTGAACCTCGGGCTGAGGTTTGGCGGGAACTTGCTGCTGTTCCGCCTCACGTTGCTGTTCCGGGGCCTGAGCGGGAGCCGGAGGAGCCTGGCGCACGTAGATTTGTCCGCGCATCAGGGCTGCCGTAGCCTTGTCGTTAAGTTTCTTGAGCATTTCCTCAAAAAGATGGAACGACTCTACCTTATAGATTACCAGCGGGTCTTTCTGCTCATAACGGGCGCTTTGAACGCTTTGGCGCAGATCGTCAAGTTCGCGGAGGTGTTCCTTCCAAAGTTCGTCAATGCTGGCAAGCATCAGTAGCTTGTGCCATTCGGTGACAATATTCTTGAACCCGGCCTCAACACTTTGCTTAACGTTGATAATCAAGCGGAAAAGGCGCTTGCCATCAGTGATGGGCACCTGAATGATACCCTCATAGTGCTGATTTTCATAGAGGTCCGTAATCACCGGACGAGCCACTTCGATGATTTTTTCGCTCTTGCGGTCCATCGTAGCGATAGCGGCAGCGTGAAGTGCATCGATCTGTTCTTCCTTGCTCAGGTTCTTATATTCAGCTTCAGTGAAGGGAGCGCTGATGGTCATCAGCGTCATCAGCTCATGATTGAGGTGTTCATAATCACCGGCCACGTTGGGGTCATGATCATTAACCAAGTTTTCAACCACATCATAAAGCATATTGTTGATATCAATTCCAATACGTTCACCCTTCAATGCGTGCTGGCGACGGGAATAGATATAGGTACGTTGCTTGTTCATGACATCGTCATACTCAAGCAGGTGCTTACGGATACCGTAGTTGTTTTCTTCTACTCGCTTTTGGGCCTTTTCGATGGACTTGTTGACCATGGAGCTTTCAAGCATCTCATCGTCCTTGAATCCGAGACGATCCAGGGTCTTCATTACGGAGTCAGAGGCAAACATACGCATCAGCTGGTCTTCAAACGATACGAAGAACACTGATGAACCCGGGTCGCCCTGACGTCCGGCACGTCCGCGCAACTGGCGGTCCACACGGCGGGATTCATGGCGTTCAGTGCCAATGATTGCGAGACCTCCGGCGGCCTTGACGTCGTCAGGGAGCTTGATGTCCGTACCGCGGCCGGCCATGTTGGTAGCGATGGTGACCGTTCCGGGACGACCGGCCTGGGCCACAATGTCTGCTTCCTTCTGATGGAGCTTGGCGTTCAAGACGTTGTGAGGGATATGACGCATGGTCAGCTGACGCGAAAGATTCTCGGAAATGTCGACCGACGTCGTTCCGACCAGGACCGGACGTCCGGCAGCCACGAGTTCCTCGATTTCCTTGATAACGGCGGCATACTTGGCCTTCTTGGTCTTATAGACGCGGTCATTCATATCGACGCGGGCCACAGGGCGATTCGTCGGAATGGTCACCACGTCTAACTTGTAGATGTCCCAAAGTTCACCCGCTTCGGTTTCAGCGGTACCGGTCATACCCGCAAGCTTGTGATACATACGGAAGTAGTTCTGGAGAGTGA